>JBBDWJ010000202.1:0-22155 GCA_040902925.1 Bryobacterales bacterium
ACAACAATTCGTGAAGCGCTCACACAACCCCGGGGCTTGCGCCCCGGGCTACTGCCATGCCGCCCCTGCGGGGCTCCAAACCGCTGTGCCAGCCCGAGGTGCGAGCCCCGATGGTGCGGGCCTGATTTCCTTGGCGTCGGCCTTGGCTCTGGCCTTTGCTGTCAAAGCCTCTTATAGTTGAATGCCTCCGAACGCCATGAACCCGATGGCCATCAATCCGGTCAGCATGAACGTCATGCCCAACCCGCGCAGGCCGAGCGGTACGTTGCTGTAGCGCATCCGCTCGCGGATCGAGGCCAGCGCCACGATCGCCAGCGCCCAGCCGATGCCCGCGCCAAGCCCGAATACCGTCGACTCCGCCAGGTTGTAATCGCGCTCGTCCATGAACAGCGCGCCGCCCAGAATCGCGCAGTTGACCGCGATCAGCGGCAGAAACACGCCCAGCGCCGCGTAGAGCGTCGGCACGAACTTGTCGAGCGTCATCTCGACGATCTGCGTCATGGCCGCGATCGTGCCGATGAAGCACAGGAAGCTCAAAAACGACAGGTCGTAGTCCGCCAGCGAAGGGTCGATCCAGGCCAACGCGCCTTCCTGCAGCAGGTAGTGCAGGATGAGGTTGTTCATCGGCGTGGTCACGGCGAGCACGAAAATCACCGCGAAACCGAGCCCGATCGCGGTTTCCACTTTCTTGGAAACAGCGAGAAACGAGCACATTCCCAGGAAGAAGGCCAGCGCCATGTTCTCGACGAAGATGGCCTTGATCGCCAGGCTGAGGTAGTGTTCCATGACTTACTCGCCCTCCTCGCGCTGCTCGGGCTTCAAGGTGCGCAAGACCCAGATGAAGGCGCCGATGATGAAGAACGCGCCCGCCGAGGTGACCATGATGCCGTTGGGGAAATACCAGCCGCCATCGTTGACCGACGGCAGCACCACGAAGCCCAGCAGCTTGCCCGAGCCGATCGTCTCGCGCAGGAACGCCGTCATGATCAGGATCAGACTGTAGCCGAGGCCGTTGCCGATGCCGTCGAGAAAGCTCATGATCGGGCCGTTCTGCATGGCGTAGCCTTCGGCGCGCCCCATCACAATGCAGTTGGTGATGATCAGGCCCACGAACACCGAAAGCTGCTTGCTGATGTCGTAGACGTAGGCCTTCAAGACCTGGTCGGCGAGGATCACTAGCGACGCGATGATCGTCAACTGCACGATGATGCGGATGCTGGTCGGAATGTAATTCCGCAGCAAGCTGATCGAGAAGCTCGACATCGCGGTGACGGCCGTCACCGCCGCGCACATCACCAGCGCGGTATCCATCTTGGTGGTCACCGCCAGCGCCGAGCAGATGCCGAGCACCTGCAGCGCGATCGGGTTCTGCTCGAGCAGCGGATCGAACAATACTTGTCTGGCAGAGGAAGCCATCGGTCGTCTCCTGCTTTTTACGATACCGGACGGGCCTGGCGGAACTTTTCGAGGTACGGCCCAAAACCGTTCTCGCCGAGCCAGAAATCCATCATGTTGGTGACCCCGCGGCTCGTCAACGTCGCGCCGGTGAGGCCGTCGACGCGGTGCGGGTCCTGCTCGGGAGAGCGGGCCTGGCCCTTAATGACCTCGATCGACGGCTGCCAGTTTTCGTCGAAAACTTTACGGCCCGGCCACAACGCTTTCCAGCCCGGGTTATCGACCTCGCCGCCCAACCCCGGGGTTTCTTTGTGCGAGTAGTACGTGATGCCGCGGACCGTTGTCGTATCCGCGTCCAGGGCGAGAAAGCCGAGCAGCGTGGACCACAGGCCGTAGCCTTCGACCGGCAGCACCACCATCTCGACTTCTCCGGCGTCATTGAGAACGTGGTAAATGACCGCGTACTTGGGCAGCCTCTTGATCACAGCCGCGTTCGGCGGCGCTTCGCGGCTCATCGCCGGGTCGTTTTTGGCCTTCTGCTGGTCGTAGGCCGCCGGGTCAACCCCGGTTACTTCTTCGGCGGTCTCGAGATCGACGACCACGGCCTTGACCTTCGCGAAGCGCTCTTCGATCTGCTGCGGATTCAGGTTCTCCTCGGGCTCGGCCAGCCCGGCGGCGTACAGCACGTTCTTCTGCTTGTCGAGCAGGGCGTTCTGGTCTTGCAAATCCCCCAGCGACACGGCCGCGGTGGAGACCAGAATGGCGCAGGCGACGCAGACCGCGCCGGCGAACAGGATCGTGTACATCGTGCTATGCCGCATAGCGCGCCCTCCGCCGCTTGACGTTCGCCTGCACCACGAAGTAGTCGATCAGCGAGGCAAACAGGTTCATGAACAGGATCGCCAGCATCATCCCTTCCGGGTAAGCCGGGTTGACCACCCGGATCAGGATCGCCAACACACCAATCAGGAACCCGTAGACATACTTACCCGCCTCGGTGTGGGCCGCCGTCACCGGCTCGGTGGCCATGTAGACCATTCCGAAAGCCCAGCCGCCCAGCACGAAATGCCAATGGAAGGGAACATCGAACAGCGCATTGGTTTGCGAGCCCACCGAGTTCAGCAGCAGAGTCGTCAGATACGACCCTGCGGCCAAGCTGGCCATGATCCGCCAGGAGCCGACGCGCGAGAGGATCAGCACGGCCGCGCCGAACAGGCAGGCCGCGGTCGAGGTCTCGCCCATCGACCCGGGAATCAACCCCAGGAAGGCGTTCCACCAATCGACGCCCTGCGTCAGGGCCGCCTGCCCGCCGAGGGCGGCGCTCGCCAGCCAGGTCGCGCCGCTGACGCCGTCGGTGGTGGTGTTGGCGGCGATCCAAACCTGGTCGCCGGAAATCTGGCCGGGATACGCAAAGAACAAGAATGCGCGCGCCGCCAAGGCCGGGTTGAGAATGTTCATTCCCGTGCCGCCAAAGATCTCCTTGCCGATGATGACCCCGAAGGCAATGCCCATCGCCACCTGCCACAACGGAATCGTCGGCGGCAGGATCAGCGGAAACAGCATCCACGTCACCAGAAAACCTTCGTTGATGTCGTGCTTGCGGACCACCGCGAACAGCGCTTCGCAGTTGCCTCCGACGATCATCGTCACCAGGACCACCGGCAGATAGTAGAGCGCGCCGTGAAAGATGCAGGCCCAGATATTGGCGGGGTCGAACGCCATGCCGAGCGCCTGCATTGCCGCCGTCTGCCAATTGTCGAGCGGCGTGGCGCCTTGCGAGATCGCCAAGTGCGCCTGGTAGCCCGTGTTGTACATCGCCATGTACACGCACGGCAGCAGCGCAATGACGACCGTCATCATCATGCGCTTCAGGTCGAGCCCGTCGCGCACGTGCGCCGCGCCGCGGGTCACGCGGCCCGGCGTGTAGAGAAAGGTGTCCATCGCCTCGTAGAGGGGATAGGCCTTTTCGAGCCGGCCGCCCTTATGGAAGTGCTTGCCCTGCGCGTCCAGGATTTGCCGTAGGAACCTCATCAGCCTTCTTTTTCAATCATCGTCAGCACGCGGCGCAGCAACGGGCCATACTCGGCCTTGCCGGGGCAAACGAAGGTGCACAAAGCGAGGTCTTCTTCGTCGAGCTCCAGACAGCCGAGTTTTTCGGCCTGCTCGACATCGCCGATCAACAGCGCGCGCAGCAGAAACGTCGGCAGAATATCCAACGGCATGACGCGTTCGTACATGCCGATCGGAACCATGGCGCGGTCGGAGCCGTGCACCGCGGTGTCGAAGCGGAATTTCTTGCCGGGGATGAGCCGCGAAAGGAAGGTGTTGACGGTCGAGTACAGATCGAAGCCGGGCGACAGCCAGCCTAGAAAAATCCGCTGGCCGCCTTCGGGGAGCGCCGCGATCTGATTGTGATAGCGCCCCAGATAGCCAAACGTTTCGCCGCCGGCGGCGCGCCCGCCGAGCACCGATCCCGAAATGACGCGGTTGGGGCCTTCGGAAAGCTCGCCTTTGGTGAGCGCGGCGATCGAGGCCCCCAGCCGGGTGCGCAGCAGGCGGGGCCGCTTTACCGCCGGGCCGGCCAACGCGACCGTGCGCGCCACTTCGAGCTCGCCCGTGGCAAACAGCCGCCCCACGGCCGCGACGTCCTGGTAGCCGATCACCCAGACCGCTTTTTGACGGCTCACCGGCGCGAGGAAATGAATATGCACGCCCGCGGTTCCGGCCGGATGCGGTCCTTCGAACTCTTCGACCTGGAACTTGGAATTGCCGGGGGTCGAGACCGAGCCGTTGGGCCCTTTGCAGACGTAGACCGGCCCCTCGGTGAGCTTGGCCAGCGCCTCGAGGCCGCGGTTGAAATCCTCGTCGCGGCCGGCCAGCACGACATCGACCGACGGCGCCAGCGGCCGGGTGTCCATGGCGGTGACGAAAATGGCGTTGGGAACTTCGTCCGGCGGCGGCACTTTGCTGAACGGACGGCGCCGGAACGCGGTCCATTGCCCCGACTCGACCAGCAGATCGCGCACCTGCTGACGGGTGAGCGAGCCCGGGGGCTTGCCGGTATAGGAATCGAAGGCGACGGTTTCGCCGCCGCCGGACAGCTCTTCGCTGTTGAGCTCGATGACCAGCGACTGCAGCGCGCGGCGCTCGCCGCGGTGAATCGCGGACACGCGTCCGCCGCCCGGAGCGGTAAACCGCACGCCGGGCGTTTTTTTGTCCTCGAAAAGCAGTTGTCCGCGTTTTACCTCGTCGCCTTCGACGACGTGCATCGTCGGCCGCATGCCGACATAGTCATCCGCCAACAACGCCACACGGGCTACCGATGGCGCCTGATCGACGCGCTGCTCCGGCTCACCCGCGATCGGGATATTCAAACCCTTACGAACCCTGTGACGGCCCATTGGACCTTTTTACTACGCCTCCCACCGGTTTGCGATCGTTACCCGAACCCGAGCCGCAGGCAGCGCCGGCATGAACCTGCCGCTTCTCCGTGTCGCTTCTCTGTATCGCTTGGCTTCGGAGTATCGCTTGGCTTCGGATTTTGAGATCCCGGGGCTTTCTGCTGGATGCCAGTTAACCCGCTTGCCATGTCCCTTTTGCGTCTGGGCCCGACACCGCGAGCCATTCTGGACGCCGCCACTGTCCCGCTCCATACGGCTAAGTTGCCACTGACTACCAAGGCTGAACGCTGCCTTCAGAGCTGGGGACCGCTGGCTAATCTATTGAGATCGGTCTAACCCGGGGCGCATATTATGGGATCGGGCTGTTTCGCACGAATCCTTGGGCGGAACTCTGGCCGACTGAGCCGAGTCCCTGGCTGCGAACCGGGCCCGCCTGCAGACTCGATCGCGGAGCCGTGGCCGGGGTAAAACTCATCTTAGCGCTTTCCGGGGTTGCGCCGCAGAGTTCGTATCCTGTTTCAATCAAACTCTGTATTTTTGTTGCGGATTAGACCCCGCCTCGCGGCTGGAGTGCGGACCGGGACGAGACCCTCGCTAGGGCTCGCCGCGGGCGGGCTTTCAGCGCTCCACTCGACCCGCCTCGCGACCCAGGACCTTACGAGAAATCGGCCGCGAGGCGGCGTGCCAGCCGTCAAGACGATAGGCAAGCCTATATTTATTAATAATTTACAAGCAGAAGGCGAGCGACGGGCGAGGTTTGGCAACCGCGCGCGGCGAACGGAATCCGCGCGCCGGAGGGGGCTGAGACGTTTCCCAATCTTTACCGGTGCCAAGCTGCCGTAACCGGACTATAATGGATTCCGAGGGACCGTTCGTGGGATGGGTGGAGCGCGACCAAACTTCCGCCAGCTCGCCGGATCAACCAGCCGGCGAGATACTGATTCGTCTTAACGGGAAGGATCGCAAGGTGCGGCCGGGCACAACGATCGCGGGCCTATTGGCGGATCTCGGGGTGTCGCGCGACCGTGTCGCCGTCGAGGTGGAGCGCGAGATCGTTCGGCGCGCACACTGGGAGGGCACGCAACTCACTCCCGGAGTGTCCGTCGAGGTCGTTCATTTCGTTGGCGGCGGATAAGATGTTTTAATTCAGTGATTTAGAGGGGCCTATTCAGATCGACCCCGGCTGTCGTACAATCGCAAAGTCCAACTCACCGGTTCCGACGAGACTGTCATGCACAAAGCCAAGAAAACCCGCACTGCCGATGTCCCAACCGACAGCGAAACCTTCTCCAGCCTGGACGTAACTCGCATGACCGGGGTGAGCCTCCGCCAGCTTCAGTGGTGGGATGAACAGGGCGTGGTCACGCCTGCGCAGCGCGGGCACAAGCGCTTATATCAACTTCAGGAGGTCATCGAGGTCTCGGTGATCACCGAGCTGCGGCGCAAGGGCATTTCATTGCAGAAGATTCGCCGCGTGCTGCGCTACTTGCACAAGGAATCGGGTAAGGGCCTCTACGACGCGGTGCGCAATGGCGGCGAAATGCATTTGCTGACGGACGGGCAGAATATCTACCTCGAAGACAGCCACAGCAATATCGTCGATATCTTGAAAAACGCACGGCAGCCTATTATTTCCGTGTGTCTTTCGGATCAGATTCAGCACCTCAGCGCGGCTGCCGGTCTTCGCAAAATCAGCCGTCCGGAAACACGCATCGCCGCCGTGCAGACGCGCGTGGCCAAAACTTCCTAAAAGATTGTCGCCGCCCGGGTTGGCGAATTCGTGTCCGGGGTTTCTGAGGGTCGGCAAGGCCCACAGGCCGGTAGTGTCCTAAACCTGCGTGCCGGGTCTGTGTATTCGATGGATTCCGGAATCGCCGCAGGCCGATCCGAGCCCCATCCGCAACGGTGGGGTCACATCCTCGATCGCGCGGTACAGTGCAGGAAAGCTGGTCAACCCCATCCTCGCGGATGGGGCTCGGATCGCCTGTGGCGATTGGATTGGCACGCCCTCACCCGAAACCAACGCAAGATCAGGACAGTACCCACAGGCCACTCCCGGAGTCAGGTAGCCTTCGATGGGCGCATTCCCAGCAGCTTGCCCGGGCCTCGCTGAACAGCACAACTGGTTTATATTATTAGACTTAGCACCATCCGGCGGATAGGGCCGCGTAACCTGCCATACCCTTCGAGAGCCGCGCATCCGCCCGGTCGCGGAGGCCATCGAGCTATCGGTTCTCCGTTCCGCACTCGACATAGTACGAACTTGCCTGAACGAAATCGCCCCCGCGGGCGTCGTTTCTATTGTGAGCATCCAGAAAGCGGAGCTACGTGCGCACCGGCGGCTGTGGCGGCTGCAGCCGGCGATCTGGGCCGGCTCTCCGGCGCGGGAAGAGGGCGTCCGGCCGGGATGGCGTGTTGCGCCGCGGCCCGCTGCCGCGCGGATGCGGCTGTTTCAGGTCCTTGCGCTGGCCGTGCTCGGTTCGACGTTATGCCTGACGGCTCAGGCTCAAACACCCAAACCCTCGCTCGATAAGGTTGTTGCGGGCATCGAGCTGCGCTATAACCGGCTGGCCACGCTCAAGGTCGATTTCGAGCACACCATGCAGTATCTGCAGCGCCAGCCGCTGGTGGAGCGCGGCACGCTGTTTCTGCGGCGTCCGGGCAAAATGCGCTGGGAATACAGCAAGCCCGCCGGCAAGCTGCTGGTCGGCGACGGCGATTTGCTGTATTACTACAACCCCAATTCGAACCAGGTCAGGCAACTGCGGCCCAGCCAGACCGGCGATCTGCGCGTGCCGCTTTCGTTTCTGCTTGGGCGGCTGCATTTCCGGCGCCAGTTCCGCGACCTGCGGATCGAGCAGATGGACGGCCGGTCGGTGCTGGTGGCTGAAGGACGCAGCGGCAAGGAAGCCTATGCGCGGGTCGATTTCACGTACGATCCGGCGGATTTCGAGCTGCTCCATTTAAAGGTTTACGGCCGGGACGAGAGCGTCACCACATTCGGGTTTTCCGAAGAGTTGGTCAATCCGCTGCTCAATGAGGCGTTATTCGCGTTTCGCGCGCCGCCAGGCGCCGAGATCGTCGACCAGCGGGTGGAGGATTCGAACTAGTGGCCGAGTTCGTGCTCAAGTACGCGGATGCGCAGGGCGCCGTCCATCAGCAAATGGAAACTGCTGAGACGGAAGAGCTCTTGCGGCAGCGCTACTCCGAGCGCGGGCTGCTAGTCTATTCGGTGCGCGCACGCCGCTCGCTGATGGCGCTTGACTTGGGCGCCAAAGTGGGCGGACGCATCAGCCTCGAGCAGTTCCTGATTTTCAATCAGCAGTTCGTTACGCTGATCCGCGCCGGACTGCCGATTCTCAAAGCGCTCGAGTTGCTGCGCTCGAACATCCAGAACCGCAAGCTCGCCGCCCACATCGAAAGCATCTACCAGCAGGTCAGAACGGGAATCCCGATTTCGCAGGCCTTCCGCGCGCGACAGGCGTTTCCGCCCATCTATACCACATCGCTGATGGCGGGCGAAAAAAGCGGCAGCCTGCCCGACGTGATCGACCGCTTCGTGCAATACCAGAAGGTGGCGTTGGCGGTCCGCAAGAAAATTATCGTGTCGCTGATTTATCCCGCCTTGCTTGTGACGCTGGTTTTATGTCTGATTTTTTTCCTGGTGACTTACGTGGTGCCGGAGTTCGCCGCGCTTTACGACAGCATGGACGCCACGCTACCTTACATGACGCAGTTGCTGGTGGCCTTCGGCGTGACACTTAGCGAACATCTGTTGCTGGTTTCGCTGACATCGGCGGGAATCGTGTTTGCGTTTCTGGCGTGGATGCGCTCGGAGACGGCGCGCGACTCGTTCGACCGCTTCAAGCGCCGGATTCCGATTTTCGGCGCGATCTGGCTGAAGTACCAGGTGGCGCAGATCGCGCGGCTGTTGAGCACGCTGCTGCAAGGCGGCATCCCGCTGGTGCAAGCGCTCGAGACGGCCGGCGAATCGATGGGCTCGAGGCTTATGCAGAACTCGATTCAGCGGTCGCGTATTTTGGTCAAGGAAGGGCAGGCGTTGTCGACGTCGATGGCGAAGACGGGCGTGTTTCCCGACCTGGCCGTCCAGATGGTGCAGGTCGGCGAAAGCACGGGCGCGCTGCCGGCGATGCTGGACTCGGTCGCCGAGTTTTTCGAGGACGACGTCAACACGCGCATGACCGCGGTTCTGTCGCTGATCGAGCCCGCTATCATGATTTTCATGGGGCTGTTCGTGGCCTTTGTGCTGATTGCGTTGTATTTGCCGATTTTCACTTTGGCGGAGAGGATCTAGGCCGTTGATCGGTTTATCCGTTGATCGGTTGATCCACCCGGCGGTGGGCCGGCGGTGAGGTAGAGAGGGTATAGCTTGAGGTTGAATTGTAAACGAGCCGAACGACGATCAACAGGCGAATAAGAAACGACCAGCGCTCTGGCGAAAAGACGAATCAACGGAAGACCGATCAACGGATCAACCGATTAACGGATCAACGGACTAATGGCTACCAGCGAACAAACCATACGCAATGACGCCATGCAGCTCGAATCGGCTCTTGCCGAGGAAGAATCGCGCGCGCTTGCCAGCCGCTATCGTTACGAATTCATTGACCTTGGCCGCGCGCAGATCGACAACGAGCTGTTTCGGTCGATTCCGGTCGAGTTGATGTTCCGCTACAACTTCGTGCCGGTCGCAATCAATAACGGCGCGCTCGAAATCGCCATCGCCGACCCGCGGCAGCTTCCCACGCTCGACGAAATCTCGCTGCTGCTTGGCAAGAAGATCCGCATCAAGGTCGCTACGCTCAAGCAGATCAACGACCTGTTGAAGAAGACCGAGCAGTCGCAGCGCGTGCTCGAAGAAGTCACCGAAGGCTTCGTGCTCGACGTTTTGCGCGTCGACGAAGCGGAAGAGACCATCTCGATCGAGAAGCTGACCGGCGATTCCGATATCAGCCCGGTCATCCGGCTCGTTGATACGACCATCTTCAACGCTCTGGAGCGGCGGGCCAGCGATATTCATATCGAAACGCGCGGCAATGAGGTCGCCATCAAGTACCGCATCGACGGCGTGCTGCACTATGCCATGCCGCCGATCTCGAAAGACTGGCACCAGACGATTCTGTCGCGCATCAAGGTCATGTCGGAGCTCGACATCGCCGAGCGGCGCATCCCTCAGGACGGCCGTTTTCGCGTGCGCTACAAAGGCCGCCAGATCGACTTCCGCGTCTCGATCATGCCGACCGTCCACGGTGAGGACGCCGTGCTGCGCGTGCTCGACAAAGAGTCGATGAGCGAAAAATTCCAAAAGCTCTCGCTCGATGTGGTGGGATTCTCCGAATCCGACAAGCGTAAGTATTCGCGCTACATACGCGAGCCCTACGGCATGGTATTGGTGACCGGGCCGACCGGCAGCGGAAAAACGACCACGCTCTACGCGGCGCTGAGCGAGATCAAGACCGACGAAGACAAAATTATCACCATCGAAGATCCGGTCGAGTATCAGATCGACGGCGTGACGCAGATTCCGGTCAACGAGAAGAAGGGTCTGACGTTCGCGCGCGGGCTGCGCTCGATTCTGCGCCACGACCCCGACAAAATCATGGTCGGCGAGATCCGCGACGCCGAAACGGCGCAAATCGCGATTCAATCGGCGCTCACCGGCCACCTGGTGTTCACCACCGTACATGCCAACAACGTGGTCGACGTGCTGGGCCGTTTTCTGAACATGGGCGTCGAGGCGTACAACTTCGTTTCGGCGCTCAATTGCATCCTGGCGCAGCGGCTGGTGCGTATTGTCTGCGAGCACTGCGCTGTTAAAGTTCGCTACCCGGTTGAGCTGCTCGAGGAATCGCGGCTGGATCCCGACAAGTGGCGCAATTTTGACTTTACCGAGGGCCACGGCTGCATCGAGTGCGGCGGCACGGGATTTCGCGGCCGCACGGCAATTCACGAGCTGCTCGACATGACCGACCGCATTCGCGAACTGATTCTCGCCAAGAAGCCGTCGTCGGAAATCAGCCGCGCGGCGCGCGAAGAAGGCATGACGACGCTGCGCGAGTCGGCGGTGGAGCGGGTGCGCGATGGAATCACGACGCTGCGCGAGATCAACAAGGTGACGTTTATCGAATAGCCGTTGAGCAAGAGAGCGCCTGGGCGATCCGCGGGCGCCGATGAAACCGAAACATGCTGCAACAACTCAAACAACTGTTCGCCGATCCGCCGCCGCTGCTGGCTTTTGAAATCAGCGAACAGGGCATCGCCGGAATTCGCCGCAACGCCAAGACGCTCGAAATTGAGGCGCGGAGTTTCCAGCCGGTCGGGGAGGGCGCTCTGGAAGCGTCGGCGGTAAAGGAGAACGTGCACCGCCCCGAAGAGTTTCAGCAGGCTGTCGAAAACGCGCTGCGGGACCTGGGGCCGGTGAAGCGTCCGGACGTGGCGCTGATCCTGCCCGATGATTCTTCGCGGCTGACGGTGCTGGAACTCGACAAGCTGCCGGGCGACGCGAGCGAGCGGCTGACGCTGATTCGCTGGCGGCTGAAGAAAACCGTGCCGTTTGACATCGAGCGCGCCCGCATCAGCTATCAAGCGCAGCCGGCCGGCGCGGGCGTGTCGGTGCTGATCGCCGCATCGCCGCCGGAAGTCGTCGAGCAGTACGAAGAGCCGTTTTTGCAGGCAGGCATGATTCCCGGCTACGTAACGCTGTCGACCGCGTCGGCGTTGAATCTGACGCCCGCCGGCGGCATGACCGCGCTGGCGAAAATGGCCGGGCGCACGCTGACAATTGTCGCGCTCGAAGACGGCGCCGTGCGGCTGATCCGCCACATCGACCTGGCGGCGCATCCGCCCGAGGCCGTGCGGGCGCGCCTGCAAGACATGGTCAGCGATCTGTTCCCGACGTTCGTGTTTATTCAAGACAACCTCGGGACGCCGGTTTCGCGGCTATTGCTGTGCGGGTTCGGGGATTTGCTGCGCCCGGCGCTCGAATCGTTGCCCGGGGAGCTGGACTGCGAAGTCGAGCCGTTGTACTCGCCCGCCGGCATCGTCGAAGGGCACGAAGCCGGGCTATGGGGGTATGTGCAAACGCACTAGCTAGGCCGATGATTATTCGATTGCGATCTTCCGCGCGCATCGTGGGTACGTTGGCCGCCAACGGCGCGCCGACGCACGCATCCAAAGGGGGCGCGCGCGTTGAGTTGAATCTCGCGACGCAGCCGTTCGGCAATCGCCGGCTGTTCTGGCTGGTTTCGGGAATGGCGTCGGTGGTGCTGCTGGTGTTGGCCGCGGTGTTGGTGACGCAGTATGCGCGCAACAATGACGCCTCCCCGCAGGTCGTGCGGCGGGAGGTTCAGTTGCGCGCCGAGCTGGCGGGGCTGATGACCGCCGAAGGCCAGTTGCGCCGTACGCTGCAAGATCCGGCCAACGCCCCGGTTATCGAGCGCTCGCTGTTTCTCAACGATCTGCTCTACCGCAAGGGCATTTCGTGGACGCAGACGTTCGCCGATCTGGAGGGCATTCTGCCGCCGCGCGTGTTGATGATGAGCATCCGGCCACAGGTAACGCCGGACAACAAAGTACGGCTGGAGATGCAGGTCGGCGCGGAGACCCCTGGCGATTTTCTCGAATTTCTGAGAACGCTCGAAACTTCGGAGTTGTTCGGCGCGCCGACGGTTGGCGCTTATTCGCCGCCGAACGAGAACGAGCCTTTGTACCGCTACCAGGTGATCGTGAACTATGAGCAGCGACTCTGAAACCGTGAAGCGGAAACGGCCGGCCGGACCGCTGTTGCGGCGCATTCCGACGAAGTACGTCTTGTGGGCGCTCGGAATTCTATTTGCGGCCGATGTGATCTTTTACCTGGCCGCCGTCGAACCGCTGGGACGCCGCGACGCCGAGCAGCGGGCGTTGTTCACCGCGCTGCAACGGCAGATCGAAACGAAAAAGCAGGACGTCGAGCAGTTGCAGCTCGTCGTCAGCAAGGTCGAACAAGCCAGGGCCGGCGGCGACGGACTGCTCGAAGGAATCACGATTCCCCGCCGCACGGCGAATTCGACGTTGTACTCGGAGCTGGTACAGGCCGCTTCGAAAGCGGGCATCGATACGCGCGAGGGCAACTTCGAGATCGAGCCGATCGAAGGAACCGAAGAGTACGGCATGATCTCGGTGAACGCCAATTTTCGCGGCGAGTATCAAAACCTGGTGCGGTTCCTGAACCAGATCGACCGTTCCGAGCAGTTCCTGATCATCGATTCGCTGGCGGCGACGCCGCGCACCGATTCGGAGCAGCTCCAGTTCATGATGCGGTTCAATACGCTTCTGCGGGAGATGTGAGGGCCGTTGATCCGTTGATCGGTTGATCTGTTGATCCGCGGGCCGAGGGCGAAGAGGATGCATCGGAAGCGGCTCGCGGGTTCCGTACATTACGGATAGACGGATTAACGGCTGACGGACTAACGGATCAACGGATTAGCGACTGACGGATCAACCGATCAACAGATCAACTGATAAACGGAAATGAAACTCGGCGCTGAACGTAACAAAGTCATACTGCTGATCGCACTGTCGGTCATAGCCGCGGTGACGATTTTTCTGCAGTATTTCAGCGATGCGCCGGCAGTTCCCGCCGCCCGGCCGGCCGCAAACGCGTCTGCGGGCCAGGTCATCGAACGTGCCGCTCCGCGGCCTCGCGCGGTTCGCACCGCCGGGCAGACATACCGGCCCACGTTTGCCGGACAGGCCGACGAGCCGCTCGATCCGATGAAAGTGGACCCGACGCTGCGCACCGAGCTGCTGGCGAAAGTGCGCTCGGTTGAATTCGGCGGCGTCGAGCGCAACCTGTTTCAGTTCACCTCGCGGAAGCGCGTGGAGGCCCCCGACCCCGATCAGGTGGCCAAGGCGCAAGCGCTGTTGAAGAAGGCTGAGCCACCCCCGCCGCCGGTGAACCGCGAGCCTCCCAAGCCCAGCAAGCCGACGGCTCCTCCGATCAAGTGGAAGTTTTACGGCTTCGCCAACAAGTCCGATGACGCCCGCAAGCGAGCGTTCCTGCTCGACACCGACGGCGCCGTCTTCGTCGCCACCGAAGGCGACGTGTTCGGCCAGCGCTATAAGATCGTACGCATTGGCGTCAACTCGATTGTCATCGAAGACTTGCAATTTAAGGCTCAGCAGACGCTGCCGCTGGAGGAAAGCTAAGCGGCCGGTCGCATGCACCAAGAACATCCCATGACGACGCGCAGCAGTCAGCCCCGGCTTCAACCCGCCGCCGCCCGTGGGCGCGAATTGGAACGCAGATCGTTCCGCGCGCGCATGAGTCGCGAGCGCTCGTCCGAGGGCGGATTCGTACTGCTGACACTGCTCTTCTTCGCCGCCGCCGTCGCCTTCATGCTGGTCCTGGCGCTGCCGCGCACGGCGATGCAGTCGCAACGGGTACGCGAAGAGACGCTGATTTACCGCGGCGAACAGTACAAGCGCGCCGTGCAGCTTTACTTCCGCAAGTACCAAAAATATCCGCAGCGCCTCGACGATCTCGAGGAATCCGACGGCATTCGGTTCCTGCGCCGCCGCTACAAAGACCCGCTCACCGGCGAGGACGAGTGGCGGCTGGTCCACATGGGGTCCGACGGGCGCTTCAAAGACTCGCTGCTGTTCGACCAGGAAGAAGTGGAAGGCGAGGGCCAAGGCCGTCCCGGCACCAGGGAGATGGGCGCAGGGAGCATCACGATCGGCGGCCAGCCCGGCGTGACGACAAGTTTTCGAGGTGCCGACCGGGCGCGCGCGGCGCAGGACTCGGCGGCCCCCGATCTTACCGGCCAGCAGCCCTCGGCGGCGGAATACATGGCGGCCGGCTTCGAGGGCCAGCCTGGGGCCGATGGCAATCCGGCGGCGCAGGGCGAGCAGCCTCAAGACGGCGCGGCGCCTAATCCCAGCTACGCAACGACTTTGCCGAGCCAGATTCCCTCACCAACCGGGGCCGGGCGGATGGCGCCGCCGGGAGCGGTAAATCCCTATCCGCAGGCGATCGCCGGCGTGGCGGCAGGACAGGGCACTCTGCCGACGAACCAGGGCAGTACAAACCGCCGCGGGAGCCGCCAGGGACAGTTGGGTAGGAATCCGGCAAACATGATTGGCGGCGTTCCGCAGGCTGGCGGCCAACCAGGCGCGCCGGTAGGGCGGTCCGCGGCCGACTTGATTCGCAATCTGCTCACGACGCCGCGGCCTGGCGGACTGGCGGGGTTGCGCGGCGGCCCGGGAAATCAGCAGCCCAACCGGCCCAATTTCGCGGAAGGGATCGCCGGGGTCGCCTCGAAGGTGCAGGAGCGCGGGGTCAAGGTATACAACGAACGGGAATTCTACAACGAGTGGGAATTCGTTTACGACTACCGGCAGGACGCCGCGATGGCTGGAATCGCCGGGGCCGGCGGCGCCGGAATGGGCAACCTCAACCCCTCGCAGCCTGGTCTGGGGCCCGGCGGCGGATTGCAGATCGATCCGAGCCAGGGCGTGCCCGTGCCCGGAATGCCAGGTGCGGCTGCCCCGGGTGGGGTTCCCGCCGATGGTATGGCGCAGCCTCCGAGCGGGTATCCGCAGTCGCCGGGGCTTCCTCCGCTGCCGGGGACATCGCCGTTCGACCCCAATACGGGTGCGCCCTATCCGCAACCCGATCAGCCGGCGCAGCAGCCAACAGACACGGATAGGTCCAATCGCAGCACTCGCCGCCTGCGTTACCCGGTGCCGCTTCCAGGCCAGCCGATTGGTCCGGGCGCCAACGACCCGACGCAGCCGACGACGGCGCCGGGGCAACCGCCGTATGGCCTGCCGCAGCCGCCCGGCGACCCGAACCAGCCCGCCCCGCCCGACAATACAGGGCAGCCGTAGCCGCGGGGTTCGGCCTTTCCGGACGCGATTTGCGTTCCAGATCAGACGCGCGCGATCGACCTGGAATACACCTCACAACAGCCTCGCTAGAATGGGCTCGCTAGAATGGGTGCGTGATCGAAGAAAAACTGACCGCGGTTCGCGCACGCATCACGCGGGCCGCCGAGCGCTCCGGGCGCGATCCTGACGGCATCACGCTGGTCGCCGTCTCCAAGATAAAGCCTGCTTCCGATATCGTGGCCGCCTATGAGGCCGGGCAGCGGCATTTCGGCGAGAACTACGTGCAGGAGTTTCAGCGTAAGTCGGCCGAGCTGCCAAAGCTCCCCGGGGCGCTGTTTCATTTCATTGGCAAGCTGCAAAGTAACAAGACGACCCCCGCCGCCGAGCTTTTCGATGTCATCCAAACGGTCGATAGCGAGAAGATCGCGCGCCGGCTCGATGCGGCGGGCAAGGCGCTTGATGTTTTTCTCGAAGTGAAGGTTTCGGAGGAGGAAAGCAAGGGGGGCATGGGCGCGGAGCGGCTGCCCGCGGTCAAGGCGGTCGTCGAGGAATGCCAGAACCTGCGATTGCGCGGGCTGATGATCATGCCGCCCTGGTTCGATGACGCCGAGCAAGCCCGGCCCTACTTCCGCCGCTGCCGCGAACTGGCCGAAGAACATGGCCTGGCGGAGTTGTCGATGGGCATGAGCCATGACCTGGAGGTCGCCATCGAAGAAGGGTCTACTCTGGTTCGCGTCGGGACGGCAATCTTTGGCAAGCGCGTTTACGACAAATAATCCATCGTGCGAATAGCGCTCGTTTCTCCCCTGCCCCCCGCGCCGACCGGCGTGGCGGAGTATACCGTTCGGCTACGCGAGGCGTTAGAGCGTTTTGCGGCGGAGCGCGGCGGCGAGTTCACCTTCGAGGCCATCGACAGATTCACGCCGGAATCGCTGCGCGCCTTCGACGCTCGCATTTATCAGATCGGCAACAATCGCCTTCACGCGGCTGCCTATCGAGCGGCTCTCGAAATACCGGGCATCGTCGTTTTGCACGATGCCGTGCTGCATCACTTCCTGCTGGGGTTGCTTTCCGAGCGAGAGTATCGCGACGAGTTCGTCTTCAACTACGGCGGCTGGTATGGCGAGGTGGCGACTGAGCTTTGGCGCGACCGCGGCCATGCCATGGCTGACGATCGCTACTTTCGCTACCCGTTGTTGCGGCGCTTGGTCGAGGCAAGCCGCGCGGTGATTGTTCATAACCCGAAGGCGGCGCAGTTGGCTCGCACGGCTTTGGGTTCGCGCAAGGTTGAAGTGGTTGAGATTCCTCACTATGTGGAGGTTCCAGAGCTTCCGCCGGCTCAGGAAATCGCTGCGATGCGGCAGCAACTGGGCATTCCCGCCGAGGCGCTGGTGATTTCCTGCTTCGGCTACATGCGTCCGCCGAAACGATTGCACTCTTTGCTGGAGGCGCTTCGCGTCATCCATTTCCCGTGCCGCGTATTGGTTGTCGGGGAGTTTGTGTCCGCCGGCTATGAGGCTTCCTTGGGCGAGTTGTTGAGTGATCCGCGAGTCATTCGATTGCCCTATGTTCCCGATGCCGAGTTCTGGACGCTGGCGGCTCTGACGGATGTTTGCGTCAATTTGCGGTATCCCTCGGTCGGCGAGACTTCAGGCGTCGCGATGAAGATGATGAGCGCAGGCAAGCCGGTGCTGGTGACCGGCGGCGAAGAGTACTCGCGATTCCCCGAGCTGGCGGCGATTCGCATTGATTCGGGTGAAGCCGAAGCCGAGATGCTGGCTCATTTTTTGCACGCGCTGGCGACGGACGCGGAGATGCGCTGTGTTGTTGGGCGGACGGCCGCGGCCTACGTTCGCGAGCATCACGGTTTGGAGCGCGTTGCCGGGGAGTACTGGAAAGCTATTCGCCGTTTTGCGATGGGGTGAAGGTTGGCTACGCACGCTGCCGGGGCTCACCCGGCTGGTTCCGATGCAAACTTTGATCGAGTTGCTTCCCCGGATGCGGGCGCTCGGCGGCCGCGAGGCGCTTCGCTACCACAACGGCTATCGCACCTGGCGGGTTTCGTATTCGCAGCTCTACTCGCGCATCGGAAGCGTTGCCCGGTATCTGGATCAGTGTGGTTTCAGAAAAGGCGACCGTGTCCTGCTTTGGGGTGAGAACCGCCCGGAGTGGGTGTATATTTTCTGGGCTTCGATCGCTCGCGGCGTCGAAGTGGTTCCGCTCGATTATCGTTTTTCCTCGCAGCTTGTGTCGCGCATTCAAAAGGATGTCAGCGCGCGTCTGCTGGTGGCGGGCGACGAAGTGGACGCTTCGGACATCGGCGTCGAGCAGATTTCTTTCACTGCCGTGGCCGATCTGGTTCGCAGCGACAGCGCGGAGGACCTTGACATCGAGACGGCGGGCGTTAGCGCCAGCGACGTCGTCGAAATTGTCTACACGTCGGGCACGACCGGCGAACCGAAAGGCGTCGTGCACCGGCACAGCAATATCGCTTCCAACCTGTCGGCGATCCAGAAGGAAATCCAGCGTTACCTGTGGCTCGCGCGGCCGTTTCAGCCAATTCGCATGCTCGACCTGCTGCCGTTGAGCCATATGTTCGGGCAGAGCACGGCGCTTTTCGTTCCGGTGATGCTCGAAGGGGCGGTGGTTTTTACAAGCGACCTTAGCCCAGGCGGATTGATCGAAACAGCGCGGCGCGAAAGGGTGTCGGTGGTGATCGGCGTGCCGCGCATGCTCTCCAACCTGCGCCAGGAAATCGAGCGCGGGCTGATGGAGCCGGTGCGGCGGCCGCAACTCCGCGGCATTCGCGGCGTGCTTGAAAGCTGGCTGCGCTACCGGCGGGTTCACGCGCGGTTGGGTTGGAAGTTTTGGGCTTTTGTCGTGGGCGGCGCGCAGCTTGGCCGCGAGCTGGAGGATTTTTGGCGCTGGCTGGGTTACGTCGTCGTGCAGGGTTATGGGCTTACCGAAGCGAGCCCGGTGATCGCCGTCAATCACCCGTTCCATGTACGCCGCGGATCGATCGGCGCCGCGATCGCCGGCCAGGAAATCAGGCTGGGGCCCGACGGTGAAATTCTTGTTCGAGGCCCGAGCATAGTGAATGAGTATTTCGCGCGGCCCCGGGCTGCCGCCGGATCTGGCGAGGAACTTGGGGCGGAAACGGCGGCGGGGAGGGCAGGGCTTGCCGAGGAATCGCGGGTGCGCGACGAGTCCAATGACGGCTGGCTGCACACCGGCGACATCGGCGAGCTCGATGCCGAAGGGCATCTCTATTACCGCGGGCGCAAGAAGGAAATGATCGTGCGCCCGGACGGCCTCAACGTCTATCCGCAAGACGTCGAGACGGTGTTGAACAGCATGCCGGGCGTTCACGAAAGCGTCGTGGTCGCGGTGGAGCGAAACAGCGAGGAGCGTATTCACGCGGCGGTCATTCCCGAGCAGGATTTGGAGGATGCGCCGCGGCAGCTCGAAGCGGCGGTGCGCCGCGCTAACGATCAGCTCGAATCGCACCAACGGATTCAGAGCTGGTCGCTGTGGCCCGAAGAGGATTTTCCACGCACAGCGTCGACGATGAAGGTTCGCCGCGCCGAGGTTGCAAAGCTCGTGGCCGCCGAACAGGCCGGGCGGCAGGCGTCCCATCCGGCGCGGGCTTCGGGCCTCGAAGCGATGCTGGCCGAGATCACCGGACGCGATGTGGACGCTATTTCCGGCGATCAGCGTCTGGAAGCCGACCTCGGGATTACATCGCTCGAACGGGTGGAGTTGCTGGCGCAGATCGAGAGCCACTATAACGTCGAGTTGGAAGAAGAGCGCTTCGCCGCCGTCGATACGGTCGGGGAGCTGCAGGCCTGGCTGCGCGAAACCGGCGGCGGGCGGCTATCGGCGAAGGCCGAGGATGGCGCGCACGAAGCAGAAGCAGCGCCGCCGCGAGAGGCCGGCACGGCCGAGCCGCGCACCGCCGCGGCAGAGACGAACGGCGAGCCGCAGTTGGATCTCGCGGTTGCACTGTCCGAGACCTCGGAGAAACCTGCTGCGGCTCGCCCCATGCGGCTGGAGTCAACCGCGCCTGCTTTCCTCACCCAGCCGCGCTGGACGCGCTGGTTGCCTGTGCGATTGCTGCGAGCGAGGCTGTTGGATTTGGCGATCCTGCCGATGGTCCGCGAGTTGGTGCGCTTGAAGGCGCGCGGCCTCGAAAACTTGAGCGGACTCGAACCGCCCGTGATTTTCGCGGCCAACCATAGCAGCCATTTCGATACGGCTGTGCTCTACGCTGCACTGCCACGGCGCTGGCGGCGGCGCGTGACGCCGGCGATGTCGCAGGATTTTTTCCGGCCTTTGTTTGAACGCCACCGGTTTCCGCCGGAAGAGTTTGGGAAGGCCGCTGGGCAATTCGCGCTGGCCTGTGGCTTGTTCAACGCGTATCCCCTGCCCCAAAAAATGGGCGGCGCCCGCCGCGCCCTTCGCTACACCGGCGAGCTGATCGATCGCGGTTATTGCCCGCTGGTGTTTCCTGAAGGCGAGCGCACGCCCACCGGCCGGATGCTGCCTTTTAAGAGCGGCATCGGGCTGATGGCTCGCCGCCTCGGCGTTCCTATTGTGCCGGTCTACCTCGCAGGGGTTTACGAGGTCTATTCGATGCATCACGAGTGGCCGGCTCCTGGGCGGGTTGTCGTTTCGTTCGGGCGGCCGCTGCGGTTCGAGGCTAATGGGGATTATTTGGAGGCGGCGCGCGTGGTGGAAGCGGCTGTGCGGGCGTTGGCTGGGGAGGACGAAGATAGGGAAAGAGGGGAGGGAGGATAAAGCAAGGCAAAAGGCAAAGTGCAAAAGGCAAAAGGGCGAATGGCAAACTCGCCGGCGCGGCCTGTGTGTCTGCCCATGTCATCCAAATGTAACAATCGGTCGGTTCTAGCAGTGGTTCGTTGCTATTCCGCGCACGATGCGCACATCGGCTTCGGTCTCGCTTGCATTGACCGGCGGCTTCATCACAACCGATATAATGGGTTGAAACCAATGTCGAAAACAATCCTCGTTGTGGAGGATGACGGGGACCTTTGTACCCTGCTCGAATATAATCTGTCGCGGAGCGGCTATCGCGTCGAGTTGCTTCATCAGCTCGAAGGCGCTTTGGAACGCGCTCAAAAACTGCGGCCGGATTTGATCATCCTGGATGTCATGCTGCCTGATGGCGACGGCTTTGACTTCTGCCGAAAGCTGCGAGCCGAGCCCGCCTTGGCGGGCGTCCCGATTCTGTTCCTGACGGCTCGGGGCGAAGAGGTCGACCGTGTCCTGGGTCTCGAAATCGGCGGCGATGATTACATTACCAAGCCGTTCAGCCCTCGGGAGTTGACCGCGCGGATCAAGGCACATCTGCGGCGCCGCGACGATAAGACCAGCCAGTCGGTCGTCTCCGGGCCGATCCGCGTCGATTCCGTCTCCCGCCGCGCGTTCGTGAATGACCACCCGGTAACGTTGACAGCAACCGAGTTCCGGCTGCTGGAGTTCTTCATGGCCAACCCCGGCAAAGTGTTCAGCCGCGAGCAGTTGCTGGACTCGATCTGGGGACGCAGCACGCACGTGACGCCACGCAACGTGGACGTGCATATCCGCCGCTTGCGGGAGCGGATTGAGGAAGCCCCCGACAGCCCGCAGCGCATTCAAACCGTGCGCGGCTTCGGGTATCGTTTCGAGACGTCGGCATGACCCATCGGATTTTCGGCAAGCTGATTCTGGCCTGCGTCGCGCTGCTCGCGGTCGCCGCGCTGGGCGTCGATCAACTGGTGACCCGCGTCAGTTCGCAGGATCTGCGCGACAGCCTGGAGCGCGGACTCCGGGAGAAAGCGCAACTGGCGCAGACCACGCTCGAAGCCCGGCCCATCGAGCACTATCCCGAGATCGTGCAGAGAATCGCGCGCAGCGCCAGCGCCCGCGTCACCGTAATTCGCACCGACGGCGCCGTGCTGGCGGACTCCGAAGCCGACCCCGGCACGATGGCGAACCACGCCACCCGCCCTGAGTTTGCGCAAGCGTTGAAAGGCCGCATGGGGACGAGCTCGCGCTACAGCGACACGGTCCACACCGAGTTTCTCTACGTCGCGATTCCGATTGAGGGAGGCGCTCTTCGCCTTGCCCTGCCGTTGGCGGAAGTCGATGCGCGCATCGGCGAGATCAGGACGAAGATCCTGCAAATGACGCTCTTAGCGCTGATCCCGGCGATCTTTCTGGCGGCCTGGATGGCGCGGCGGGTGTCCCATCAGTTCTCGAACGTCATCGCGTTTTCGAAAGAGCTGGCTACCGGGAATTTTCAGGCGAATGCGCCCGGTTTCGCAGGCGGCGAGTTGGGGGCGCTGGGGCGAACGCTCTCGGGCGCGGCCGGCCATCTGCGCTCGATGTTCGACCAATTGCAGGAGGAGCGCTCTCGTTTTGCGGCCGCAATCTACGGAATTGGCGAGGTGATTTTGGTGGGTGTCCG
>JBBDWJ010000203.1:0-22002 GCA_040902925.1 Bryobacterales bacterium
GTATGCACGCTCTGGATGAGCAAACACTCGGCGCCGGCGCCGGTCTCGGTGACCAACCGACAGTCGAGTGTGGCGCGCTCGCCGGGAAACTGACGCACCAGGATCGGCCGGCCTTCCGCCCCCCGCAACCGGCTGGCGAGAGTACGCTCCAGAGTGTAGATGCCGCCGCGAAGCCAGATTACGTCGCCAGGATTCACGGCCGCAGGGTGCGCGAGCGCGGTTTCGATGTTCCAGGGATCAGTGACCGTTCCCTGAGCTGCGGCATGGCCGTAAGGGGCCGCGAAGAAATCGGCGCCCAAAGCCGCGGACGCCGCGATCAGGGCGGACACAGCAACAACGGCAGTATGCAAGCGAAGCCGGGGGACCAACGCTTTTCCAATCGCCTCCCGTAGCCGGGGAGGCAGGATTCCGATTCGAGGCGGTCGGGTTAGACCGATCTTAACCCGGGTCTGCAAAAGGAAACCACACCCGGGTCTTTATTCGGAGGCTAGGTTTGTGAACTTTATACACTGCCGTGAAACGGCTTACTCTTGGTGCGAGTCTTTTGTTCAGGCCAGTACAATTAATTGAGCTTGGTTATTCAGGTAATGATTAGGCCTGGTAGCACAGGCCCGTGCGGGAAAGCCGCAAACCCTTCTGGGTCCAAACATTCAAGGATCCGTCGATCGATCCCCTCGGAGAAACAATGATTGCAGCTCGCTGTGTTGTAGCCGTTCTAACGCTCGGTCTATTTCCCGGCGCAGGGGCGGCTGTTGCGGCCGACGAAGCCTATGTTCGCTATCAGGAGCCGGAGCTTTTCTCCTACGAGGAACTGGTAGCCCTGGTCAAAACCGACGAGATGGAAGAGCAGCTCGCCCAGAAGCTCACTACCCTGCGTACAACACCGTTCCTCAGCAACGAGGCGCACTATCGCGGGGCGCAGCCTCATCGGCCTAATATCGAAGGCCTCGGCGCTTCGCTGCGCGTCGTGATGTGGAACATCGAGCGCGGTTTTACGCTCGACTCGATCAAGGCTTTGTTCACCGACACGAATGCCTTTTTGAAAGCCCAAGGGCAAACCGGCGGGCGGATCGACGCGAACAAGCTCTTGGAGCAGATCGAGGTGCTGCAATCCGCCGACGTGCTGGTTCTCAATGAAGTGGATTGGGGCCTCAAACGCACCGACTATCGCATTGTCGTCCGCGAGCTGGGCGAAGCCCTCAACATGAATTGGGCCTATGGCGTCGAATTCATCGAAGTCGACCCGATCACACTCGGCATCGAGCAGTTCGAGGAGATGGAAGACGAAGCGGAACGCAAGCATCTGGTCGCGGATCTACAAGTGGACCAGGACCGCCTCAAGGCGCTCCACGGCACGGCGATCCTCTCCCGCTACCCCATCGCGGAAGCGCGCCTGCGGCCTTTCGAGTACGAGGCCTACAACTGGTTTCAAGGGGAAAAACAGCGCGTCAGCCCAGTCGAGATCGGCAAGCGCGGGGTGGCCTCGCGGGTCTTCCTGGAGAAAGTGTCGCGTGAGATCCGGCGCGGCGGCCGCACCTGCCTCATCGTTACGCTTGATGTGCCGGATTTGACGGAGAAGAAACTTACTATCGTGGCGCCGCATCTCGAGAATCGTGCCGAACCAAAGGGCCGCCACCAGCAGATGGAAGAGTTGCTGCGAGACCTGCGGGGGATTGACAACCCGCTGATCCTGGCCGGAGACCTCAACACTACGCTGAGCGACACCAGCCCCACCGACGTCAAGCGCGAGATCTATCGCCGCGTCGGCAGCTCCGAGTTTTGGGCCACCACCGGTATCAAATACGCCACCGGCGTCGGCCTGATATACGACGTCGTCAAAGGCAGCGTGAATTTCTTCAAGAATCAGAGTGATCCGACGGCGAAGCACGTTCCGGTTATCGGCCCGAACCCGGAGTCGAAGTTGTTTAACCTGCTCGAGGATTTTCGCTTTTCCGACGGCACCACGTTTGACTTTCGCGGCGACAAGAACCGCACCATCAACGGCACCGAGGGCACTCTCGCCAACTCCAACCAGCGCGACAGCAAGGGGTTCGCGCTCACCTACCAGGTCAACCGCACCATCGGCCCGGCCGGCAAGCTGAAGCTCGATTGGATTCTCGTCAAGCCTTACATCGAGAACGCCCGCAGTTCCCGGGAGCCGTATCGTTTCTCGCCGCATTTTGCGCGGACGATGAACGAGGTCAACTATTCGCTCGCCGAGAGGCTTTCCGACCACAATCCGATCACAGTGGACCTGCCGTTCGAAGAACCCGGCGTGTTGACAAGGAAATAGGGGAATCCGGCCGCTCTGGCGGCCGCGCCGGTCACGGATGAGAGGCTTGGCTTGCCGCGTCTGCTGCAGCGTGAACGCCGCCCCGGGACTGCGGCACGGAAGCCGTGGGGCATTCCCGCAGAGCCGCGCCGACGGCAGCCGGCCGCTCGCGCGCGCCTCCGCTCGAACGTTGTATAGTCTCTGTTTTGCCTACTGACCGGTCCGGACCTGTGCCCGAAATCCTTTTGGCCTGAGCTGCCGCTGCCGGAGCATCCACTCACAAGAAAACCATGCCTACTGGAGCAGAACTCTTCGTCGGCAGCCTGAAGAAGCTGGGGACGACCCACATCTTCACGCTGGTCGGCGATCACCTCAACGAGATCTTGCGGGTCGCCGACCGGGAAGGTTTGGAGATCATCGACACGCGGCACGAATCGGCGGCGGTTCACATGGCCGACGGCTGGGGACGCATCACGCGCACCCCGGGCATCTCGATGGTCACCGGAGCGCCGGGCCACACGAACTCGATCACCGGCATCGCTACCGCCTTCTACACCGGCAGCCCGCTGCTGGCCATGAGCGGCATGAGCAGCTCGAAGCTCCGCGACCGCTTTGCGTTCCAGGACATGGACCAACTGGCGCTGGTGCAGGGCATCACGAAGTACGCGGCCGTTCCCGCCGACGCGAGCCAAATTCCGTTTTACGTCCACCGCGCGTTTCTGGAGTCGATGACCGGCCGCTCGGGGCCCACGCATTTGAGCGTCCCGGTGGACCTGCTCACGGCTCAGGTCGAGAATCACGCGCCCCTGCCGCGCGGGCCGATCCAGGTTCGCCGGCCCGCGCCGGAGCCCACCGACATGAACCGCGCGATCGATCTGCTCGAAGCCGCTGAGCGGCCCGCCGTCATCGCAGGAAGCGGCGCCTGGTGGGCGGACGCCGGTTCGGAGCTGCAGGCGTTCATCGAAAAAGCCTCGCTGCCGTTGTTTACGATTGGCCTCGCCCGCGGGCTGGTGTCCGACAGCCACCCGCTCTGCTTTGGCTACGCCGACCCCACACTGAATCGCGCCGCCGAAAAAGCCTTGCAGCAGGCGGATGTAATCCTCGTGATCGGCAAAAAGCTCGACTACCGGCTGCGGCTGGGCAGCCCGCAGCTTTTCTCTCCCGAGGCCAAGCTGATCCAGGTCGACGTTCACGGCCCTGAGCTGGGCTTGAACCGCCGGGTCGAAGTCGGCATGGTAGCGGACGCCAAGCTCGCGCTCGAAGGCCTCGTGGAGGCCCTGGAGAAGCGCCCGCGGCCCGATCGCTCGAAGTGGCTGGACGAGGTGCGTCAAACCCGCCAGGCCGCCTGGGAGGGCCTGGAAGCCATCGCCAAGAGACCTTCCGAGCCGATGCATCCCTTGACGCTGTTCCGCGAGATGCTCCCCTGGCTGAGTGAGGATTTCACATTGTGCTGGGACGGCGGCGACTTCGTCCACTGGGGGCGAGCCTATACGCCGGCCCTTAAGCCGATGCATTGGTTGCGGTTAGGCGGCCTGGCCGGGCTGGGCGTGTGCTTCCCCATCGGTCTCGCGGCTCAGATCGCCCGTCCTAACTCGCGCGCCGTGGTCATCACCGGCGACGGCTCCCTGGGGTTCTATCTGTCCGAGATGGATACGGCGGTGCGCTTCAACCTGCCCGTTATCATCATCGTGGGGAACGACGGCGGCTGGGGCATCGAGCGCGAGTTGCAACGCGGCACATACGGCGACGACAAGACCGTGGCCTGTGAGTTGCGGCGTACGCGCTACGACTTGGTGATGAAGGCGTTTGGCGGCGACGGTGAATTCGTCGAGCGGCCCGAGCAGATCCGGCCCGCCCTCGACCGCGCGCTGCGCAGCGATAAGCCCTTTCTCATCAACGTCGATATCAAGGGCCAACGATCTCCGTTTACTGAGTATCAGTTGCGGGGCAAGAAGTAGAGGTCGTAAACGCCCGCCCGTGACCGCCGGAAACCGAAACGGCCAGACCTATCCGCGCATCCAATAGGTGGGATTTCTGTAGGTTAGAATGATGCGTGGGAGGACCTGAGCTCCTCTGGGAGGTTCGACGCCATGTTTTTCGACCCGCTTTATCTGTTATTTATGCTTCCGGGACTGGCCCTGTCGATGTGGGCCAGCTACCGCACCAAGTCGGCCTTCGAGAAATACTCCAAGGTTCGCTCAGGCGTCGGCCACACCGGGGCTCAAGCCGCCCGGCTCATGCTTGACCGCGCCGGACTCCACGACGTGAAGATCCAGCGTACCGGAGGCATTCTCTCGGACCACTACAACCCGATGACCCGCAGTTTGTCGCTGTCGGAGGCGGTTTACGACATACCTTCGATAGCGGCCATCGGAGTCGCAACCCATGAGGCCGGGCACGCCATCCAGCACGCCAAAAAGTACTCGCCACTCTGGCTGCGCAGCGCGCTGGTGCCGACGGCCAACATTGGCTCGTCCGTCGGTTACATGGTGATGTTCCTGGGATTGTTCATGCAGTCCCAGAACATGGTTTTGTTGGGCGCCGTGCTGTTCTCGATGGTTCTGCTGTTCCAGATCGTCACACTGCCGGTCGAATTTGACGCCTCGAACCGCGCCAAGGAGTTGGTTGTTTCCTACGGAATCGTCACTTCGAATGAGCGAGAGGGCATAGACAGAGTCCTCAACGCGGCGGCTCTTACTTACGTCGCCGCAGCCGTCAGCACGCTTCTGACGCTGCTCTACTTCCTGATGCGGGCGGGGCTGTTGGGCGGCCGCCGCGAGTAGGCTGATGTGGCCGACTAGGCCAGGATCACCTATGCGAGCGTAGCCGACGGGCGCTCGCTGCGCGCCCTGGATGGCGGGCGAAATCATTCCAATTCGGCCGCCGGGCCGATCTGCGTTAGGGCTCAAAGGGAAAACTAGAGGCCGCCCTGCAACAGGAAGGTCTGTGCGGTAGGAGGCAGCATCGCCGCCTGGGCGTTCACGGGAACCAGCTCGAAGCGCAGCGCTACAGGAGCGGAGAAAGTGTCCTGCACGGACTTGATCGTTTCCAGGGTACCGTAGAGAATCAGGCCCCAGGTATCTTCGTTCCCCGCGATCGACATCTTGCGAACCAGCGCTGATTCGCCCCGCTCGGCCAGCAATCCGACACCGCCGCGGTCGAAGCGATCGTTTTGCCAAAAATCGACGCCCCAACCGTTGATCAACGTCGTGATCTGGTTATCACGCACCCGAACCGAAATGCGGTTGAAGTCGGCGGCCGCGGCGAGTTTCGCCGGGACGGAAATGCTCGCCACGCCTTGCGCCGCATCCCGCGCGCCTTCAACGACGGTGTAGCGCAGCAGGTCGAACGAGTTTCCGCCTTTTTCGACCAGCTTGAAGGCGTAATAGTTGTCCGTGTCAGCGGCGCGAACGACCCAGCCGACCGCTTGCGACTCGATTTTCGCCTCGAAATCCATGCGATAACTCTCGAGGTTGAGCGTGTCGCCATGCAATGACAGGCCCTGCTTTACCGCGACGTATCCGGAATCGGTGACGCTCAGCGAGGTGCTCCCGAGCCAATGATCGAGCCCTGAGGAAAAGTCGTCAACGATGAAGAACGCCGAGCGCTCCTTGATTGGACGGCTCAGATTGTTCGTGATCGCTACAATCGGATCCTTGACGCGCTGAACCTGACGGTTCATCCAGTTCTTCCAGGGCACGTCCAGAGTGCTCACAAACAGCGCCAGCACGCAAACCGCAACGGCCTGCGAGAATCCGCGGCTCAGGAAGAAGTTTTCGATCGCCTGCCATGGCCGGGAGCGGCGAGACGCCCCGAACTCGCGGAACGGCATCGGAGAATCGTATACGGAGTCGTCGTCGATCGCGAGGCTTCCCACAGCGGACGAACGCTCCGCTTCCAGGTCGGCGGCGGTGTCGGCAAACTCGAGCGGCGCGGCTTGCGGACCCATATCTTCGAGCGCCGCGCGCGTGAAGTCGTGTTCCTGCTCCGCATCAGCACGGTTGGAGGCGCCCAGAGAGAACCACAACGGATCGCGGTGAGGAATTTCCCTGGGGGGTTGAACCGGTTCGGGCAGCAGCGGCTCCAGAGCCAACGTAGCGGTCGATACCGCCGCCTCGGCCAACGCCGCTTGACCGAACAACTGGATCGGCGACAGCCCGGCTCTCAAGCCCAGGTAAGCGTCGGCCTCGGGAACTCGGAAGCTGGTGAACGTCGGCGGCTTCAGCGGCTGGCGATCCAGACTGGGCTCGACGGTGATGAATTCGACTACCGGAGCAAGTCTGTCCAATACCGAGCCGCGCAGGGGGACATGCGAAGAGCCGTTCTGCCGCGCGCTTTCCGGTGCCTCGGAGTGCGCCGCGCCATTTCCGAGGCCGGGGCGAATCCCCAGGATCGCGCGAGCGGGAGTTTCCGCTTCCGCAGTCGAGGAGAATGAAGACGCGGCGACCGAATCGCGGTCGGCCGTCCTCCTCAGCCTTCGCAATTTGCCAAGACCTAACACGTGAGTACCGCTGTCGACATTGACCGGCCTTTCCAGCGGCCGTTACCGTCCCACAATGCCGAAGCTATTCCTAGCTGGCCTCATCATAGGCCCAGACCGAAGCCTGTTTCAATCAGGCAGAGGCACTACGAACGAGCTAAGACGAACAGCTTAGCGGTGGGCCGATGGTCCCATTTTTCGGGCCGATGACAAGCACCCGTTGGTGGGACCGGCAACCGCTTGATCATTCCGGGCGGGGTGGTTTCGCGGTCCGGTTAGAGGAAGATTTCCTAAACTCTCTTATCGCCCGTTCGCGGCAAAACTTGAAAGAAAAAAACAAAGCGATGAGACTTTGTGCCTGGAAACTCCGCAAGCGATGGGCGGCAATTCGGAGGCCGTCTACTGCGGGGACTTCGCCGTGAGGTTCTCGAACAGGAATAGTCCGCCCTTGCCGGCGACGACGATGTCGAGGTCGCCGTCGGCATCGAGATCGACGACCGGGATCTGCATCCCGCCGCCGACCCTGCCGCCGTAGTGGATGATGTGGCGCGCCCACTCGATCTTCCCGCCGGACTCGACCTGCTCATACCAATAGAGCCCGAGCGATTCGCGGCCACCGGGATCGTGGCCGTTGTGGGCGTAAAGGCGCTTGCCGGTGACGAGCTCCGGGCGGCCGTCGCCCGTCAGGTCAGTCATTGTCATGGCGTGAGGCTGCGACCAGGCGTCGTCGATCAGGCGTTTTTCCCAGCCGCGCGCGCCGTCGGGTTTGCGGGTCTGCTCGAGCCAGAAAATTCCGTAGTCGTGGGCCGCCGTGGTGACGATGTCGTTGAGGCCGTCCTGGTTGACGTCATGGACGTATAGGAAGCCGAGGTGCTGCTTGGATTCGAATTCCGGATGCAGCTCCCAAGGCGTCTGGCGCGGGTTTTGCGGCGCTTCGAGCCATCCTTGCGGGGTCAGAATATCGTTGCGGCCATCGCCGTTCACATCGCCCGCCCCGATGCCGTGCCCGTAGGCTTTGTCGCTGACGGTGTGCTTGACCCATTTCGCCGCCGGGCCTTTGCCGTCGATCTCATACCAAGCCGTGACCTCGCGGCCGCCAAACTGCGGCAGGAGATCATCTTTTTGGCCGTCGTTGTCGAGGTCGACCAGGAAAGCGAATTCCACCGGCTGACCGCTATCGATGGGATGCTCTTTCCAGGCGCCGTTTGCGTTACCGGGGTTCTCGAACCAGGCGATGGACTTCGAGCCCCAGCCGACGCTGACGATATCGACCCGCCCGTCGCCGTTGACGTCGATCGGCAGATCGCTAAAGTCGTCGATGTAGTTGTTCCAGAACAGGATCGAGCGGAAGGGATGCTTTTTCCACGCCGGCGCTTCGTACCAGTTTTCGCCCGAGATGATGTCGAGCCGTCCATCGCCGTTGACATCGGCCACGGCGCAGGCTTCGTTGCGGCCCAGGTCGAGCGTATGCGAGCGAAACGGAATTTCCTCGGAGGGTCCGGCGCCCCAGGCGGCGGAAAGATGCAGGGTTAGGGCAAGAAGCAAGGGCCATACACGGAGCATACGTCCTCCTGAAGTGAGTACCGGTCCCCACTTGCACTAGCGCTGCACGCGCCCCGATCCGCCGCCTTTCATGAGCGACTCGACCTCTTCGGCCGAAAACCGGTTGAAGTCCCCGGGGATCGAGTGCTTTAGGCACGACGCCGCCACGGCGAACTCCAAAGCGTTCTGATGATCGTCCCCGTAGCGGTCGAGGCCGGCGATCAATCCGCCCGAAAACGAGTCACCACCGCCGACACGATCGACGATATGCGTGATCTGGTACTTGCGGCTGAGGTGAAATTCCTTGCCGTTGTAAAGGCAGGCCGACCAGCCGTTGTGCGAAGCGCTCACCGACTCCCGCAGCGTGATCGTCAGAATTTTTAGATTCGGGAATTCCCCGAAAACCTTGGCGGCCAGCGCTTTGTAGGCGTCCACGTTCAGCTCACCCGACTCGACATCGACGTCGGCGGAGATCCCGAGCGACTTCTGGACGTCCTCCTCGTTGGCGATGCCGACGTCCACCGACTTGACCAGCTCGCGCATGACCTCCTGCGCCGTTTTGCCGTATTTCCACAGATTCTTGCGGTAGTTGAAGTCGCACGAGACCGTCACGCCCTTCTCGCGGGCCTTCTTGACGGACTCCAGAGACAAATCGGCCGCGCTCTGGCTGATGGCCGGCGTAATGCCGGTGATGTGAAACCAGGTCGCGCCGTCGAAAACCTTGTTCCAGTCGATATCGCCGGGCTTGGCGAGGGCGATCGACGCGTTGTCGCGGTCGTAGATGACTTTCGAAGGCCGCTGGTTCGCCCCGGCCTCGAGAAAATAAATACCCATGCGGCCGGGCTTGCGAACGATGTGGCTGGTGTCGATCCCAAAACTGTTCAACTGCGAGACACAAGCATCCGCGATGGCGTGTTTCGGCGGCAAAACCGTCACATAGGAAGTCGGGATGCCGTAGTTGGCGGTAGAAACGGCCACATTCGCTTCGCCGCCTCCGAAGGTCGCGACAAACATGGGTGATTGCAGCGGCCGCTCGAAGTTGGGCGGCGCCAGCCGCAACATGATCTCGCCAAATGTAACTACCCTAGCCATGGTTGCCTTTCTGTTTGCGCGCCGTGCTTGCCAGCCGCCGGAGCGGTCGTTCGCCATGCGGCCGCGCCTGGGAATCTGACATCATAGCGTACCGTCGCGAGGGCTTTTGGTACGGCTCGGGCTGATCCCAATTTGACCGCCGTTGAAGGCGAGACAAGGCGGACGGCGTAGCTGACACGCTTCAGGAGTGGCGGCTCCTGTCGGGATTGGCGAGGATAGAAAGATGCTTCGAGGCGTCACGGTAGGCTGCGGCTTCTTCAGCCGCATTCAAATGGAAAGCTGGCAGCGCGTCACAGGCGCCCAGATGGTGGCCGCCTGCGACCTCGACGCCTCGAAGGCCGAGGCTTACGCCCGCGATTTCGGGATGAAGGCCTACAGCGATCTCGACGCCATGCTCGATGCCGAGAAACCCGACTTTGTCGACGTCGCCACCCGCCCATCGACCCACGTGCCGCTTGTCGGGCAATTGGCTACTCGCCGCCTGCCGGTGCTGTGCCAGAAGCCCATGGCCGAGACATGGGACGACGCCTGCCGTCTGGCCGGAATCGCCCGTCAGGCCGGTATCCGGCTGATGATCAATGAGAATTGGCGCTGGCAAGCCTGGTACCGCAAGATCCAGGCGGCGATCGGCGCGGGTAAGATCGGCAAGCCGTTCTTCTACAGCATGCAAACACGCAACAACGACGGCATGGGAGAGGCGCCGTATCCGAATCAGCCGTATTTCAAAGACATGCCGCGCCTGCTGGTGATAGAGACGCTGGTCCACCATCTCGACACAGCGCGCTTTCTGATGGGAGACGTCGAAGAGGTCTACTGCCAGACCGAAAGGCTCAACCCAGTGATCCGCGCCGAGGATTTCGTGCTGATCCTGCTGCGGCACAAGGGAGGCGTGCGGGGAGTGATCGACGGCAACCGCGCCAGCCAGGCCGACGAGCCGGGGCAGGCGATGGAGTTGGCGCGTTTCGAGGGTTTTGAGAATACGATCCGGCTGCGCCACAGCGGCGAGGTGTCGCTGGGCGGCGAACGCCTGTTCTCGGCGCAGGGGGTGCCTGGCTACCGCGGCGACAGTTGCCGCGCCACGCAACAGCATTTTGTCGACTGCCTGGCCTCGGGCGATGAGTTCGAGACCGAAGCGACCGATTATCTAAAGCGCACGGTTGCGGTAGTGGAATCCTGCTACCGCTCGGCGGCGGAGAACAGGCCGGTGAGAATCGAGGAGTTTGCGGCGAGCGTCTGAGTGGGACAGACAATCCTGTCTGCCCAAAGGCAGGTAGCCGCGTGTATGCAACGTGGGGCTGTTGCCTGGCCACTAGGATTTGGCGCTTTTCGATTTACTGCTCGATGTGAGGCAGCCCTCTGCCCGCCCGCGGGCGGGTCTTCGACCCGCCGGGACCGGCAAGAGTGCCGGTCCCCACTTCGCTTCTGCTGCTAGCGCATCGCAATGAAACCACCACCCAACGAACAAGGCCTGCGAGTGATCGCGGGCATCTACAAGCGCCGCCGCCTCAAATCGCTGCCGGGCAATGAGACGCGGCCGATGCTCGATCGTGTGCGCGAGACGTTGTTCAACGTGCTGCAGGGCCAGATCGAAGGCAGGGTGTTCGCGGATCTCTACGCCGGTACCGGCGCCGTCGGTATCGAAGCCCTCAGCCGCGGCGCGGCCCTCGCCATCTTCGTCGAGAGCAATGGTTCCGCTGTCGAGCTGATCCGGTCTAACCTGCGCACCGTCGACGCCCTACAAAGCGCGCGCATCCATCAAGCTCCGGTAAACAAAGCGCTGCTGAACCTCGAAGCCGACATCATATTCCTCGGTCCGCCCTATCAGGCTGCAAAAGAATACGAAGGCACGCTGACGACGCTCGGGCAAACAACCCCCGGCCAGCGCGGCCCGTCGCTGGTGATTGCCCAGCACGACCGCGCGAATCCGCTGCTGGAACAATATGGCCTTCTCTCGCGCTTCCGCACGATCGAGATGGGACGCAACGTTCTGAGCTTCTTCGAGCCGCCCGACGAACCGCCGTCCGACCCGGATTCGCTATGATTTTCTTGCCTGCTGGAAAGGCCGCTTGCACGGAGGCACCCGCAATGTTAGGAACCGTTTTGAGAATCCTCTTTACTCTTTTACCGCTCGCGCTGCTCATCCCCGGCGCTTTGGCGCAGGCGCAATACGACCTGCTGCTCAAGGGCGGACACGTTATCGATCCGCGCAACGGTCTGAACGCTATTCGCGATGTGGCGGTCACTGATGGCAAAATCGCGGCCGTGGCCGAGCGAATTGATGCGTCGCAGGCCCGAAGCGTCATCGAGGTCAACGGCATGTACGTGACGCCGGGCCTGATCGACCTCCACGTTCACGTCTTTCCGACCACCGGAGTCGCCGGTGCGTGGGCAGGCGACAGCAGCGTCGGGGCTGACGCTCACAGCTTCCGCAGCGGCGTCACCACCATGGTCGACGCAGGCAGCTCGGGCTGGCGCAATTTCGAATATTTCCGGACAACCGTCATCGATCGAACGCAAACGCGAGTGCTCGCGCTCATCAACATCGCCGGCTTCGGAATGATCAACGACGCGATCGAGCAGGAAGACTTCGACGCCAAGGAAGTAGCGCGGCTGGCCAAGAAACACAGCGACGTGGTTGTCGGCGTTAAGTCCGCGCACTATCAGAAGCCGGATTGGGAATCGGTAGAGAAAGCCATCGAAGCGGGCGAGGCCGCCGGTATTCCGATCATGGTCGATTTCGGGTACTTTCTGCCCCAGCGGCCCTTCTGGCAGCTTGTCACCGAGATTCTGCGGCCCGGCGACATGCCGACGCACTGCTTTCGCGGCCCTGTGCCGTGGACCGACAAGAACGGCAAGATCTACTCGTATCTCACTAAAGCCCGCGAGCGCGGCGTCAAATTCGACGTCGGCCACGGCGGCGGCAGTTTCGTGTTCCGCAATGCCGCTCCGGCGATCGAGCAAGGCTTCTATCCGGACTCGATCTCCACCGATCTGCACACCGGCAGCATGAACGGCACGATGATGGACATGCAGACACTGATGTCGAAATTCCTGGCGCTCGGGATGCCGCTCGACGCCGTCATCGAGGCCTCCACCTGGAACCCGGCGCGGCAGATTCACCGCGAGGAGCTGGGGCATCTGAGCGTGGGCGCGCTTGCGGACGTGGCCGTATTCCGCCTGCAGGAGGGCGAGTTCGGCTTCCGCGACGCCAGCAATGGTAGAGTCGAAGGCGCCCAGCGTCTGTTTTGCGAGCTGGCGCTCAAAGGGGGCCGCGTGAGCTGGGATTGGAATTCGCTCACCGGAACGGATTACAAGACGCTGGGACCCACTTACGGGGTGCGCAAGGGAATGGATCAGGTAGTGCCGCCGCCACAATGAGCCGCGGGTTTTTGTCTTTCCCGGGTTTCCAGCGCCGTGGTGCGATGGCCGGTAATCGCGGCGGAGCCGGCAGCTACGGCAGCAACCGCAGTCTTCCGTCACGGAGCAGCTTGTAGCGCCGGTCTCGCCAGACGATCGTGTTGCCAAAAAAGGCCACACACCAGACGGCGAAACTGGCCACATCCTGCAGCGGAACCAGCCACGCGAAGCGCAGCGTCAGGCGGTCGCTTAATACGCCGGGACCAACCGCCAACAGCGCGCCAAAGCGAAACAGAGCGGTAAGCCCGAGCAGCCACAAGCTCCACGAGGAACCCGCGGCAAGGGCCGCCACAAGCAGCGCCAATGGCAGCGGGTTGGTAAACAATTGGCCGAGGTAACCCAGCGGGCGCGACCGCCGCGTGCTGCGATACCAGCGCAGCCGGTGGCGGAAGTTTTCGGCGAACCCCTGTGAGCCGATGCGGTGCTCGACGACGTGGTGCGACAGGACAGCGCGAAAGCCGTTCTCCACGGCGAGCCTGCCGAGCACAAAATCCTCCGCCAGATACTCGCGTACGCGCTCAAACCCGCCGATCCGATCGAGAAACGAGCGCCGCACGGCCATCGTCGGCCCGACCGCAAAGTCCATGCCGCCGAGCATTCGCGCGACCAGGACGCCGCCCCAGAACTCCGTGTCCATACCCAGCGCTTCCAGTAGCGACCAAAAGCGGCGGCCAGGGACGGCGCGATAGGGGCAGGTCGAAACCACGACGTTCTCAACGGCGAAGTCGGCGGCGATGCCCTCCAGATAGCCGGCGCCGGCGCGGATATCGCTGTCGCTGATCACCACGATGGGATGCCGCGCCTTGCGCGCCATGGCGATTAGGCTGAAGACCTTGGCGTTCGGAAATTCCGGGGACGGCGGCTCGCCCGTTACAGTCAGCTCCGACGATACCCGCGGAAACTCAGCCTGCAGCCGGCGGACCACAGCAGCGGCGGGATCGCTGTCTTCCCTCACCGCGAAGAGTAACTCGAACTGCGGGTAGCGAAGCTCGAAAAACGTGCGTAGGTTCGCCTCGAGCTCCGGCTCGGGACCGGAAAGCGGCTTCAGCACGCTGATCGGATCCGGCGTGCGGGCATCGTCCCTTTGGGGAATGGACGCCTCCTCGCGCTGGAAGCTCCACGCCGCCGCCATGACCAGGCCATAGAAAACGATGCCGCCGGCGACGGCCACGGCGAGCACGGCGGTCAGTAGAAAGGCGAGATTCATTTCGCGCGGGCCTGGAGCGGGCCCAGACACAACCTAGAGAAACGAGTACGCGAGCAACCCGCTGAACGCCACCATGGCCGCGCCGGCAACAGCGAACGTCCACGACCTTTCGACCGAAACCGCGGCCAGGCTTCGCAGCGCGAGCGGCGGGTACACAAACGACACCAGGCTCTTCGCTACAAAGAGCCAGCCCAGCGTAGTCAACGCTGCCGGAATGCCTGTCCAGACGTTGTGAAACGAGACGATGAGAGCGCCTGCGGGCAGCGTGAGCAGGCCGTTTACGAAGTTGCCCGCAGCTCCCTTGGCGCGCAGCAGGATGAAGAACTCCGCCCAGGCGCGCGCCTGCAGGACGTGGGACAAGCCCACGACGAAGAAACAAATAGCGGCGAATTTTTGAACGGCGATTTCCATGGCGGCCTCACTGTAGAGTCGCCCACCAGGATATAACGCCGCCGGGGAGACGCAGGACTGCAGATCGATCGCTGCCGAAGCGCAGCCGCCGGAACGGAAGCTGCGGAACCGCGCCGCGGGACGCCGCCCTTAGTCGGAGTTGTCCTTGGTCTCGATGAGCTTGGTGATGTGCGCCAGGAACGCATCGAGGGATTGGGCACCTTCGTTGGCGCGCTTGCGGTGGCGCACCGACACCTCGCCGGATTCGGCTTCCTTGCCGCCGACGACCAGCATGTAGGGAATTTTCTGGAGCTGCGCCTCGCGGATCTTGTGGTTGACCTTCTCGCTGCGGGTGTCGATCTCGACGCGCACTCCCGCCTCGTCGAGCTTCTTTCGAACCTGCTCGGCGTAGTCGTTCTGCGCGTCGGTGATCGGCAGCACGATCGCCTGGACCGGCGACAGCCATACCGGGAAGGCCCCGGCGTAGTGCTCGATCAGCACGCCAAAGAAGCGCTCGACTGATCCCAATAGCGCGCGATGAACCATCACCGGCTGGTGGGCCTTGCCGTCCTCGCCGATGTATTCGAGCTTGAACCGGCGGGGCAGGTTGAAATCGAACTGCACCGTCGAAAGCTGCCACGGCCGGCCGATGGCGTCTACAAGCTTGATGTCGATTTTTGGCCCGTAAAAAGCCGCCTCGTCAGGCATCACCTTGGCTTCGACGTTGCGTTCTTTGAGCGCCGCGAAAAGGCCGTCTTCGGACATCTTCCACTCTTCGGGCGAGCCGGCGTACTTGCCGCTAGCGCCGCCGTCCCAGGTAGACAGCTCAACCTCGAAGCGCTCGAAGCCGAAGGCTTTCAGCACGTCGAGCGCGAAATCGACGCAGCCGACGACTTCGTTTTTGACCTGCTCGGGCGTACAGAAAATATGGGCATCGTCCTGCGTGAAACCGCGGACGCGCAGCAGCCCGTGCATCACGCCAGAGCGCTCATAGCGGTATACGGTCCCAAGCTCGCCCAGCCGCACGGGCAGATCACGGTAGCTGCGCAGCTTGTCTTTGTAGATCAGGATGTGGAACGGGCAGTTCATCGGCCTGAGCTGGTATTCCACGTTCTCCAGCTCCATGGGCTTGAACATATTCTCCGAGTAGAAGTCTGCGTGGCCGGAGGTCTTCCACAGGTCCAAGCGCGCCACGTGCGGCGTGTAGACAAGCCCGTAGCCGCGTTTGATGTACTGCTCGCGCAGCCAATCCTCCATCAGGCGGCGCATGATGCCGCCCTTGGGATGCCAGAAAATCAGCCCCGGCCCGGCCTCTTCCTGAATGCTGTAAAGATCGAGTTCTTTGCCCAGCTTGCGGTGGTCGCGCTTCTTGGCTTCTTCAAGCTGATTCAGGTAGTCGTCGAGGTCTTTCTTGCTGAAAAACGACGTACCGTAGATGCGCTGCAGCCGCGCGTTGCGCTCATCGCCCTTCCAGTACGCCCCGGCGACCGAGAGCAGCTTGAAGGCTTTGATGCGGCCCATGCTGGGGATGTGCGGACCGCGGCAGAAATCCATGAACTGGTCGCCGGTCTTGTAGACCGAAACCTGGTCGCCTTGGGCTTTGTCGGTGATCAGCTCGCACTTCATCTCCTCGCCCATGGCGCGGAACTTGGCGAGGGTCTCGTCCTTGGGAAGCCAGACACGCCGGTTCGGAGGGTCGCGCTTGACGATCTCCTGCATGCGGGCCTCGATCTTTTCGAGATCCTCGGGCGTAAATGGATCGTCGCGCTTGAAGTCGTAAAAGAATCCTGAGTCGATCGGGGGACCGATGCCAAGCGACGTGTTCGGGTACAGCTCGAGCACCGCCGACGCCAGCAGGTGCGCGCTGGAGTGCCGGTAGACTTCGAGTGCATCCGGGTCGCGGTCGGTAAGAATGCGCACCTTGGCGTCATGCTCGATCTTTTCGTCGAGATCGACCAGCTTGCCGTCGACTTCCGCAACCAGGGCGCTTTTGGCCAGCCGCGGGCTGATCGACTCAGCGATATCGAGCGGCGTCGATCCGGTCGCGACTTCCTTGGTGCTTCCGTCCGGCAGCGTGATCTGGATCGATTGGGCGACAGACTCCATGGCGAATGCAACTCCCGAAAGCTCCGCGCGGCGGGTTCCAGCGGTTTTCCTGGCTGCGCGCGGAGATTTGTTCTTGGTTAGGAAAGCGCTGAACCGTGCATCCCCCGGGCTCCGGGGAATGAAGGACGGTGTTACCCGGCCCCAAAACGCAATATCCCGATAGTTTAGCCGAGCGGGTTACTTCTTCGAAGCGTCCGCGGTCGTGGTTTTTGAGGACTCCGACGATGTTTTCGACTTGCTGGAGCTGCCCGACTCGCCGGAACTGCTCGAGTCGCTAGAGCTGATCGAGTCGCTAGAGCTGCTTGAGTCGCTAGAGCTGCTTGAGTCGCTAGAGCTGCTCGACTCGCCTTTGGCTTCCAGCTTCGCGGCCTTCTTGTCCGCCTTTTGGTTCGGGTCGGATTTGCCGGCGCGGGCGTAGTCGGTGATGTACCAGCCGGTCCCCTTGAACTGAATTGCGGGCGCTGACAGGAGCTTACGCACCTTCCCGCCGCAGCCGGGGTGCTTTTTCACTGGCGGATCGGAGAACTTTTGGATCTCCTCGAAGCGTTCCCCACACTTCGCGCACTCGTATTCGTAGAGAGGCATGAGTCGTTACAACAGAAATGGTATCGGATCTTTGGCTTGCGGGATCTGGCGTCCCTTGACTTGAGTATATCAGTCCGCCACGGAACCACCGCGGGGAAAGGTCTCCGGAAGGGCAGCCGGGAAGAACTATAACTCCAGTGTTTTCAAATATTCCCGGAATGCCTCGCCCAGTTCGTCGCTGCGCAGGGCGAATTCGACCGTCGCCTTCAGGAACCCCAATTTGTCGCCGGCGTCGTAGCGCGTTCCCTCGAATCGATAGGCGTACACCCGGCCCTTTTGCATCAGTCTCTTGATGGCGTCGGTGAGTTGCAGCTCGCCGCCGCTGCCCGGCTCAATCTCGTCCAGACACTGGAATATCGCCGGGGGCAAGACGTAGCGGCCGATAATGGCCAGGTTTGACGGAGCCTTGTCAGCAGGCGGCTTTTCGACAAGATCCTGGACCTGGAACAGACGGTCAGTCGAGCCGCTGAACTCGACCGGGGTCGCGGCCACCACGCCATACGCCGAAATGCGGTCGGGCGGCACTTCCATTACGGCAATTACGGCGTCGCCGAAGTACTCGTGAATGTTGAGCAATTGCCGCAAGCAGGGCACGCTGGCATGAATCACATCGTCGGCCAGGACGACCGCAAATGGCTCGTTGCCGATCAGCTCCCGAGTCACGCCAATGGCATGGCCCAGCCCAAGGGCCTGTTTCTGGCGGATGTAGGAAACGTTAATCAGCTCCGAGATTTCGCGGACAAGCTGCAGCTCTTTGGTCTTGCCGCGCTCCTCCAGCGTGCGCTGCAGCTCGAAGCTGACGTCAAAATGGTCCTCAATGGCGGCTTTGCCCCGCCCGGTGACAATGATGATGTTTTCCACGCCCGACGCGAGCGCTTCCTCGACGCCGTACTGGATGATGGGCTTATCCACCAGCGGCAGCATTTCCTTGGGCTGCGACTTGGTGGCCGGCAGAAAGCGGGTCCCGAGGCCGGCGGCGGGGAAAACGGCTTTGCGAACGCGGGGGTTCATGGCCCTTTTAGTGTCGCCTTTTCAGGTGGCGGGTTTCAACGCGGGGAATGCCGGGCGGCGGGGAATCTTACACTTCCGCGGGCCCGTGAGGTCCGTCGCATCGCACAGCGGGGCGGCTTGCCCCCTGACTGCCCGCCGAGCCGGTCAAGAATTTCCCTGGGAACCTCGCTGCCGAGCGACGGATAGGCCTCCAGTAGGCGTTCGATGTCCAACAAGTCCTTGCGGCGCTTGCTGGGCCGGCGTTGAGGGTCGAGGGCGGCCCAGACCTTGCCTTGTAGAAGGTCCTCCAGCCGGGCGACGGGAAACGCTATACCTAAAACCTCGCGAGGTTCGGCACGATCAACGAAAGGCAGATACCGCGGGTGACCGCGGGTCTATTTGAATCTGGATACGCAGGTCGGATCCGGGCGCCGAAATGTTCAAGCGATGGGGAAAGCGCTCGACCCGAAAACTCTTATCCAAAGCCTGCTCCAGCTTGGACAGATGGCCAGTGGCGACTACCAGATCCAGGTCAAGGCTGACCAGAGGCTCAACATAGGCATTAACAGCCTGCCCGCCCACGACGCAAAAACGGATCTGATGATCCCTCAAAAGGGACACGAAATGGTCGAGAAAGTCGGCTTTATCCGCCACCACCGCTTTCCAGAAACCCAGGGCCTGCATTGACTTCATTATGGTACACCCCCGGGTTCGACGCTCCGAGGTTCGGGTCCCGCCTCGACCACCTTCTTAGAGCGCAGACCAACTTAGGAGAATGCCGCACCGAAACGCGCCACGATTCCTCCCACAGGTAGGCTGAGAACCTCTCTACTACGGCATCGGGTCATGTAAACGAGGTAACGTCAGGCCCAAGCCCCGCGAGTGCGCGGGTTCCCGGCACGACGTTGCTACAATAACCGTTTGGCCGCGCGGCAGACCATCATCTATCCCGGGTCGTTCGACCCACCGACCAACGGGCATTTGGATCTCATCGGCCGGGCTTCGAAACTGTTTGGTAAGGTGATCGTGGCGGTCTTGCGGCACGATTCCAAGCACGCATTGTTCGACGTCGGCGAGCGCATGGAGATGCTGGCGGAAGCGGTCCGCGAGTTTCCCAATGTCAGCGTGGACAGTTTCGATGGCCTGTTGGTCGAATTCGCGCGCCGCAAGCAGGCCAAGATGATTCTGCGCGGCATCCGCGCCGTTTCCGATTACGAATATGAACTGCAGATGGCGCTGATGAACCGCAAGCTCGATCCGGAGCTGGAAACGGTTTTCATGCTACCGGCCGAGCACTACAGCTATCTCAGCTCGCGGTTGGTCAAAGAGGTTTGCCGCCTCGGCGGGGACATCAGCGATCTGGTGCCGCCGCTGGTCGAAGAGCGGTTGAAAACGAGACGGCCGAACCTCGAAAGCGAGCTGCGGCAAGCGCCGCCGTTGTAGCTGGCCAATGTAGATGGACGTCCTGCCGGCCGGGGATCTCTCGCTGCCGGAAAACGTCTAACCGAACATCTTCAGCGCCAGCCTGTTCTGTGGGTTCTCGAAAAACATAAACCGGCGAGACCAACATGCCAAACCCATCTCCCTCGTTAGAGAGAAGTATGCAATTAAGCCAACGAATGTCGCGCATCAGCGAGTCGGCCACCATGGCTGTTGCGGCTGAGGCCGGCCGCCTCAAAGCCGAAGGCGTCGACATCATCGCCTTTGGAGCCGGCGAGCCGGATTTCGGTACGCCCGACAACATCAAGCAGGCCGCCATCCGCGCCCTGGACGCCAATTTCACGCGTTACACGCCCGCGGCCGGCATCCCCGAGCTGCGCAAGGCCGTCTGTGAGTGGCACAAGCGCGAGCTCGGCACCAATTATCAGGCCGCGGAAAGCATCATTTGCGTTGGCGGAAAGCACGCCATTTTCAACGCCATGGCCGCGCTTGTCGAGAGCGGCGACGAAGTCGTGTTGCCGGTGCCCTATTGGGTGACGTTCTATGACGTCATCAACTACCACGGCGGTAAAGCGGTGCGGGTCGAGACACGGGAAGACAACGGGTTCCGCCTGACGGCGGCCGACATCGAAAAAGTTCTTTCGCCCAAGACGAAGATCGTTATCGTCAACTCGCCCAGCAACCCCAGCGGCGCGGTTGTGCCACCCGAAGAGTTCGAGAAGATTTACCGGCTTACTTCCAGCCGCGGCATTTTCCTGATGAGTGATGAGTGCTACTCGCATTTCGTCTACGAGGGCAAGCCGTTCTCGGTCGGCTCGATCGAGGGCGCCAAGCCCAACGTCATCGTCGTCGGGTCGTTGTCGAAGACCTACGCCATGACCGGCTGGCGCGTCGGATTCGCACTCGGGCCCGCGCCGCTCATCAATGCGATGAACATGCTGCAAAGCCACTCGACCTCGAATCCGACTTCGATAGCACAGAAGGCGGCGTTGGAAGCGCTGACCGGGCCGCAGGATTCGGTGCCCCAGATGCTGGCCGAATACCGCCGCCGCCGCGACTACGTTATCCCGGCTCTCAACGATATTCCCGGTGTGCACTGTGCCGTGCCGGGGGGCGCCTTCTACGCCTATCCGAACATCAGTTGCTGCTTCGGCAAAAATGGAATCGAAAGCGCGATGGATTTCTCGACGCAACTGCTGCGCGAGGCCCACGTGGCGGTCGTGCCGGGCGAGGCGTTCGGAACTGACGAGCACATCCGGTTGTCGTACGCCGCGTCCATGGACGATTTGAAGCAGGGCCTCGAGCGCATTCGCAAATTCATCGTCGAAAAAACCTCTTGACGGCTCTTTATCCATTGAAGCTGCCGGCGTCGTTGCGCCCGAAAATCTGGGGCCGGCGCGATCTGAGCCCGATCTTCCCTGCCCAGGACGAGGAGATCGGCGAGGCGTGGTACAGCTTCGAGGAGAACACCATCGCCAATGGTCCGTTGGCCGGCCAGACTCTTGGTGAGTTGGTCGAGCAGCTCGGCCCGCGTTTGATGGGCAGCTCGTACGAACCTTCCCGGCTGCAGCGGCGTTCGGCTGGTGAGGCCGGCCAGCACGCCGGACCATCTCCCCAGTTTTACTTTCCGCTGCTGTCGAAGCTGCTGTTCACCTCGCAGCATTTGTCGGTGCAGGTGCATCCCGACGACACCTATGCGATGGCTGTCGAAGGCGGCCCCGGCAAAACTGAGATGTGGCACATCGTCGACGCGAAGCCGGGCGCGAAGCTCGTGGTCGGGCTGACCCGCCAGATGTCGCACGACGAACTGTGCCGCGCCGCCGCCAGCGGAGAAATCGAAAAAGATCTGAACTGGGTGCCGATCGAAAAAGGCCAGACCCTGTTCATCGCCCCTGGAACGCTGCACACCATCGGCGCCGGCCTGGTGATTTGCGAGATCCAGCAAAACTCCGATCTCACGTATCGCTTCTATGATTTCGGGCGCCGCGGGACAGACGGCAAGCCGCGGCCGCTGCACATCGAACAGGCCGCAAAGGTGACCAGGCAGGAAGCGCATCCCGGGCCGCTTACGCCGTTCCGCTTCCGCGCGAGTGCGAATCGCGCGACGCGCTTTCAGCGGGAACTGTTGGCTGCCTGCGGCTACTTCGCCGCCGAGCGCCTTAGCCTGTCGGGAGAGTCGCTCTACGAGCCGGACCCGGAGCGCTTTCACCTGCTGATTTTCCTGGAAGGCAGCGGCACTCTCAAAGGCGGCGCGTCGATGAGCAACCGGACGTCGGAAAGCACGGCGGAAAGCAGCCGCGCGCCATCCGAAGATTTTTGGAATCGGGAAGACTACAAGCCCGGCGATGCCTATCTGGTCCCGGCCGAATGCGAGCCATTCCAATGGCAAGCCAAATCGGCGACCGTGGCGCTTCGCAGCTATGTCCCCGACCTTGCGGCACTGCGGGATGAGATAAAAGCAACAGGAGCGTCAAGCGAACA
>JBBDWJ010000204.1:0-4008 GCA_040902925.1 Bryobacterales bacterium
GGATAACGGCGTGGCGATCCAGTCGCTCACGGTGACGCATTGCATCCTCGCCGACCAGTACGACGCGCAGCTTCGTTTCGAGCTCGAGGAATCGAAGAAACGGCTGGCCGCGATTACGGGCCGCCCGGTAAAGCACATTGCGATTCCGCGGTCGGGCTACAGCCGGCGCGTAAAACGTTTCGTGAAGCAGGCCGGCTACGAGACCGCGTGCTGCAACAACAAGGGCGCTTCGCACGGCCTTTCGGATTTGCTGGCGCTGCCGCGGATCGTGATCGAGCGGGATATGACGATTCGCGAATTCGCGCGGGCGTTGAGTCCGGCGGGGGCGGCGGAGATGCGGTTGGTTGGCGGACTCAAACGCATCCCTGAACGCACGCTGGGCGCGCGGTTCGGTGCGACGGTGCGGCGGATGCTTTATCACGGCCGGCTCAAGCCGCTTTTCAAGTTTCGCTACCTGAAGCGCGCTGCGTTCGGAGCGGCAGTGGTGTATTTGGTTGGCAGCGTTTGGTTCACGCTGCATCTGATGAGCGCCTAAGGCGCGCTACGAGATTTGAGCTTGATGTTTTTTGCAGCAATCCTTCTGACGGTGCTGGGGGCGGCTTTGGCGGTGAAGGCCGCCGCGGTTGTGCGGGAGCAAAACCGCCGTCCGCGGGCGCTGTGCCTGATGTACCACCGGCTGGCGGCGCGGAGCGATTGCGAGAAGATCCAGGGCGTCAATCGAAATTACACGGTGGCGGTCGAAGATCTGGAGCAGCAGATCAGCTACCTGAAACAGCAGGGCTACCGGTTTCTGACCGCGGAGGAAGCGCGCCGGCTCGCAAGCGGCGATTTGGATCTCGATCAGCCGGCGGTTCTGGTGACGTTCGATGACGGCTGCGTGAGTGTTTTCGAAGATGCTCTGCCGGTGTTCGAGAAGCACCAAGTGCCGGCGACGGTGTTCGTCACGACCGATCCCGAGGCGTATGTGTTCGGGTATGGGCAGCGTCGCATGAGCGACGAAGAACTTCGCGCGGTTGAGGCGGCGGGAATTCAGTGCGAGTCGCATGGCGTGACGCATCGGCCGCTGGTGCAGTTGAGCGACGAGGAAGTCCGCAAGGAGCTACGCGGATCGAAGGCCGAACTGGAAGCGATCCTGGGCCGCGCCGTGAAATTTATCTCCGCGCCCGGCAACTGGTTCGACGCGCGCATTTCGCGGCTGGCCGAGGAAGCGGGCTACGAGGCGATGTGGATTTCCGAGCCCGGCTCGATGCAGCCCGGCTCGAATGTGTTTGGGCTGACGCGTCTGAACGTGGATGGGACCCTGAGCATCGAGCAGTTCGCGTCGCTGCTGACGCCCTGGGGCGTGGCGCAACGCGCACTGGTATACAAGGGAAAGATGCTGCCCAAGAAACTGGCGGGCCCGAAGCTGTGGTTGGCGTTGCGCTCGCGGCTGCTGCCTTTGCTGCCTGGCGGATACGTTTCGTTCGCGCGCTGGCGAATGATTCTGACCGTGCCCGTGATTGTGGTGGCCTTGGTGGTGTTGTTCCGGACGTTGAACGGATGACGACGACAAGCAATTGGACGGTGCGGGCGCTGCGGAGCGACGAGGGCGCGGCTTTGCACCGCCTCTCGGTGGCCTGCTTCGGCGAAGGCGCGCACACCGCGGCGTTCGTCGATCACCGTTTCTGCAACGGTTCGGCTGTGCCGGCCGAGGTTGTAGTGGCGGAGTGCGATGGACGGCTGATCGGCGCGCAGGCGGTGACGTATTTGAATTTCTTTGCCGCCGGCAAAGAAGTGACCGCCGGTATGTTCACCGACGGCATGACGCATCCGAACTATCGCCGCCAGGGTGTTTTTCGCGCGCTGCTCGAGGAAACCGAGCGGCGGGCATTCGCGAACGAAGCGAGCCTGTTGTTCACGATGCCGAATGACCGCTCGCTGCCTTCGTTTCAGCGCTCACCCGGCTGGCACATTCTGCCGGACAGGGTCTTGCTTGCGCGCGTTGTCGAGGTGGCGGGGTTGCTCGAGGATCGTGGAGCGCCCAAGCCGCTGGCTCGCGGCGTCGGCGCGCTGACACATTGGGCGATTCGCAACGGTTCGCATCTCGACACGAACGGACTTGACGAAGTGAACGATCTGGCGCCGTACGCCGCTGAGATCGATACGCTCACCGAGGGAACGCTGCCGCGGCTCGGCGGCGTCGCTTGCAGCCGCAAGCACGCTTTTCTCGACTGGCGTTTCGCAAAAAATCCGAGTTGGCGCTATCGCTATTTTGTCGCCAAGGACTCGACGGGGCGTTTGAGTGGCTATCTGGTCACGGTTGTCGAGCAACGCATGGGCACCTCGGTTTGCTATGCCGCCGACATGCTCTGGACGGATGAGCGAGACATGATCCGGCTGCTCGATTTTGCCGCCCTGGCCGTCAAGAGCGGCGGAGCGCGGCTGTTTGGCTCGATTGTTTCGTCCCCCGCTCTGATTCGCGTGCTGCGCATGGCGGGATTTCGGCAGGTTCCGGCGAGTGTTTCCAAGCGCAGCTTTCATACGGCTTACGCCGTACACCCGGATCGATCCGACATCGCGGCGATTGCCCGCGAGGGCGATGCCTGGTTTTTGTCGCTGGCGGACTTCGACACGATCTGAGAATCCATGAACGGCAACGGACATTCGCAAGACAATCGGCCGCTCAACGTGCTTTCGGTCGACGTTGAGGATTACCACAATCAGCTCGCGGTGGATTATCAGCTACGCGTCGAGCCGCCGAATGAGGAAGCGCTGCGATGCACTGAGCGTCTGCTCGAAATTTTCAGCGCTGCCGGCGCCAAAGGCACGTTCTTCATCCTCGGCGAGATTGCCGAAGCGTTTCCGCAACTGGTGCGGCGCATCGCCGATGAGGGGCATCATCTGGGTGTTCATGGCTATCACCATTGGCGCGTCACCGATCAGACGCCGGAAGGGTTTCGCGATTCGATTCGGAGAGCCAAGCATCTGATCGAAGATGTGACGGGGCGAGAGGCCGACGCCTATCGCGCACCTTGTTTCTCGATCACCGAGTCGACGATGTGGGCGCTGGACGTGCTTGTAGATTTGGGCTTTCGGTACGATTCGTCGATGTTCCCGATTCAATCGCGCCGCTACGGGCTTCCGTCGGCTCAGTTGACGCCTTACCAGCATCGTTTGTCGAGTGGAAAAGCGATTTGGGAAGTGCCCATGACCACCGTCAAGATCGCCAATCGGCGCGTCGGGGCGTGCGGCGGAGGCCATCTGCGGTTGTTCCCGCTGGGCTTCACGCAATATGCCATGAGGCAGTTGCGGCGCGAGGGCCGCGCCGCGGTGGTGTATCTGCACCCTTACGAACTCGAGCCGCGCCCGCGGATCAAGGGGCTGCCGGGCCTTTCGTGGACGCAGAATCTGCATTTCCAATTTTTTAACTTTCACCAGTGTGTGGGAAGAAAGTCCGTCGAGAGCAAAGTGAACTGGCTGCTGGAGAATCACCGCTTCGGAACGGTCGAAGATCTGGTAGCGACGCTCGAACCCAAACCGGCCAGCCCGGCCGTTCTCGTGGAAGCCAGGGCTTAGCTACGTTATTCATGCCGCACGCGGTCAAGCGCGAGGCGGCGGCCGAAATGGACGGAATGGCAGAAAACAATCACAGCGGCACGGCATGCGAGCAGCCCGAAGAGATTGCCGGCAACGGCGAAGGACCGGTGCTCGAGACGCTGAGTGGCGCGCGGGCCGTGGTGGAACCTTTGGTCGAACTGGGCCCGGAAAAGGAATCCGAACAGCCGCTGCTGGACCGCACAGTGCGGGCAGTCGGCTGGCAGTTCGCGACGGTTTTCGGCAAGTACGTGCTGCAGTTTCTGGTCGTGGCCGTCCTGTCGCGGCTGCTGACGCCGGCGGATTTCGGGTTGGTTTCGCAGGCCATGATTTTCGTCGGACTGGCGAATTTGTTTGCGGATATCGGCGTTGCGCCGGCGCTGATTCAGCGCAAAACGATCACCGACCGGCACATCCGCGTGGCCTTCACATTCT
>JBBDWJ010000204.1:4018-21626 GCA_040902925.1 Bryobacterales bacterium
ATGCTCACCGGAGTTGTGATGGCCGCGGTGGCGTGGGTGACGGCCTGGATTCCGGCGATGGCGTTTCGCAACGAAAGTCTCGAGCCGCTGCTGCAGTTCCTATCGATCACGCTGTTGTTCAAAAGCGCCGGGCTGACGGCTTCGTGCCTGCTGATGCGGCGGATGAATTTTCGGAGCTGGTTCTGGAGCTATATCGTCGCCTCGGTCGTAGGCTCGGCTTGCGTCGGGATCACGTTAGCGGTTGCGGGATATGGGGCCTGGGCGCTGGCGTGGGCATATGTGGCGCAGGATGGGCTGGCGTGTGTAATCCTGCTGATCGTCGTGCGGCACCCGATGCGGTTTCTTTTGGCGCGCGCCGAAACCGGCCAACTGCTGGGCTACGGCGTCGGCATCACGTTATCGAAGGTCGTGCACTACGGTACGCAGACGCTGGACCAGTTTGTGATTGGCCGCTGGCTCGGCGCGGCGCCGCTTGGCCTTTACTCGCGGGCGTTTCAACTGGTGACAATTTCAAACGAGACGTTCGCGCAAGTGCTCGGGCGCGTGCTGTTCCCCGCGTTCTCGAAGATGCAGGACGACACCGAGCGCCTTAGGAACGCCTATCTGCGAGCTGTCTCGACGGTGGCGCTGCTGGGATTTCCTATTTTCGCGGGGCTGGCAGTGGTCGCGCCCGAAGCGGTGTTGTTTGTGTTCGGATCGCAATGGGGCGGCACGGTGATTCCGCTGCAGATTCTCTGTGTCGGCGGTTTGTTCTGGTCGGTGACGACGCTGTCGGACCAGATCGCGCACGCCACCGCCGCGGTGTATCACATGTTCCGGCGCCGGATCGTGCTGGCTGTTGCGATCCTGGGCGGTGCGTTGCTGGGCGCTCAATTCGGCATCAACGGAGTCGCCGTCGGAGTCGCTTCGTCGCAGGTATTGATGTACTTCATCATGGCGCGCCTGTCGCTGCAGCTTACAAACGGCGATTGGTTTTCCTTCGCGGCCTGCCAGGTGCCGGGCATCGTGGTAACGGCGTTAATCGCGATTGGCGCTCATGCCGTGGCGATGGTGCTGCGGGCGAGCGGCACTCCGGTGTTCGTCACGCTCATGCTCACCGTGACGGCCGGCATGATCATCGGCGTCGCTGCGATCCTCGGACTGCCACGCACCAAGCTGCCTGACAATGTCCGCTGGCCGCTCGAGAAGCTCGACGAAATGATCGCGAAGGTGGCGCTGAATCTTCAAGGAAGAGGGCTGCCTGTTCCCTTCATGGCGGGAAGGCTGAATAAATGACGAAGTTCGCTTTTGCTTCCCTGTGGCTGCTGGTGTTCACGATTCCGTGGCAGAACGCCGTCGTGATTCCCGAGCTGGGTACGATCTCGCGCATCGTCGGCGCGTTGGTGGTGGCGTTCACGATCCTTGCCGTAGTGTGGACGCGCCGCATCCGCCCGTTCAGCCTGATTCAAGTGCTGATGCTGGCGTTCTTGTGTTGGGCCGTGCTCGCCAGCGCTTGGACGATCGATCCTATCATGACGCAAGACCGTGCGATCACTTATCTGCAACTGGTGATCATGGTGCTTGCGATGTGGGAGCTTAGCGCAACACCGGAGCGGCAGCATAGCTTGATCAAGGCCTTTGTGCTGGGTTCGGTGGTGCCTGGAATCGGCATCGTCTGGAACAGGTTCGGGGGCGCGGGCCACGAAGGCCGCTATCAGGCGGCCAACATGGGCATCAACGAAATGGGCTACACCTTTGCCATGGCGTTGGCGATGGGCTGTTACCTGGCGGCGAAAGAACGCAAGCCGCTGTATTTTTTCGCCTACGCGGTGATGCTGGGGTTGTTTCAGATCGGTGTGCTGCTTACGGGTTCGCGCGGCGCGACCGTGGTCAGCCTGGTGGCCTGGATGTTTTTGCCGTGGGTATTTACGCGTTTGAGGAATTACAAGAAGGGCGCGGCCGTGGTGATGGCGGGCGGAATGGTGGCGGCGGCGATTGCCGTGGTTCCCGCTTCCTCGTGGGCGCGGCTCGGCGAAACATCCAATCAGATTGAGTCCGGCAGCTTTTCCCAGCGCGGTCCGATCTGGCAAGCCGGTTGGGAGGTCTTCCAACAGCACCCGATCGTCGGCATTGGTCCTGGAGCGTTTCCAAAAGCGATAGCGGGAAAACTTCCCACGACGCTGTCGCCGCACAACGTCTTCGTATCGATCGCCGTTGAACTCGGGCTGGTCGGGCTGGCGCTGTTTTTCGGAATCGTGGGCTGCCTGCTGCTGGGCAGCTTTCAACTGCCGGGATTCGACCGCCGCTTGGCGCTGATCCTGATGATGACGTTCCTGATGACTTGCATGGCGGCAAACTGGGAACATAAGAAAATGACGTGGTTCCTGTTTGGTTTGATTGCCACGCAGGTGGGATCGCGGATCCGTGTGGGCATCGAGCCACGATTCTCGGCGGCCCGGGCGAACCAGCAGGTTGCCGCTCACTAAAGCGGCGCGCGGAAGAGATTTGTGACAACGACGGAAACATCGCAACTGCGGGTGGCGCTTTTGGCGGGCTGCCTGGAACGGCACGGCGCGGAACGCCAGGCCGTGTTCATGGCGCGCGCTCTCAGGCAGGCCGGCGTCGAAGTTCGGATCTACTCGCTCACGCGCGGCGACCACTACGAGAGTGTGCTGCGGAGCGAAGGGTTCGTCGTCGAGTGGGCGGGACGCGTTCGTAACCCGCTGCTGCGCGTCGGAATTTTGATCCAGCAGATGTGGGGATTCAAGCCTCACATCGTACAGGCGACCTTGGGGCACAACAACCTCCACGCCGCAATCGTCGCCCGCATGCTAGGCGCGATCAGCTTGGGCGCTCTGCGCACCGACCTCGAGAAATGCGGACGCCTGATGGGCCGCTGGACGCCGTATCTGTTTCGTGTTCCCACGGGCATCGTGGTCAACTCGAAACACGCCGAGCAGCAACTGCGGGCGAGCGGACTGACCGGGCCGAACCGGGTGTGGCTGCTGCCCAATGTCGTCGATCTGGTGGAGCTGGGGGTGGAAGAGGGCTACGAGGAAGCGACGCCCGCCGCCGCGAATTCGCCCGTGACTGCGATTTTTCTGAGCCGCCTGGTTGGCCTGAAACGGCTGGATCTGTTTCTGCGCGCACTGGCCATGGCTCGTGAGTCCGAAGCCGAGCTGCAAGGGCTGGTTGTTGGCGACGGTCCGGAACGCGAGCCGATGGAACGATTGGCGCGGGAGTTGGGGCTGCTACCCGGTGGCGTGAAATTTGCCGGCGAGAGTTTTCGTCCCGCCGAACAGATCCGGCAGTCGGATTTTCTGGTGCTGTGCTCGGATCACGAAGGGTCGCCGAACTCGGTTCTCGAAGCGATGGCGATGGGCAAGCCCACGGTTGTGACGCCGGCGGGCGACGCGCCGTCGATCGTCGAACACGGCGTCCGCGGTTTCGTCGTTGATTTCGACGACCACCAGGCGCTGGCTAAGCGAATGGTTGAGTTGACGCGGTCTGCTGAACTGCGCGCCCGCATGGGGCGGGCCGCGCGCAGCGAGATTGAAGAGTCCTACAGCTTGGACGGGCTTGCCGGCCGGCTGTTGGAGATTTACGCCAAGGCCGCGGCGGGCCGCGGATCGGGTCTCCCCGTTCCGGTGGGCGCGATCGCGGACGAAGCATCGCGTGCGGCGCGCTAACGGCGGGCGCTGGATGATGGATCAAATTGCGCCGGTGCTTGAGCCGGTGCTAGAGCTACGTGACACTGACACTCCTCCCGAATCGCGTTTGAATATTCACGACCGGCCGAGTTAGCCGGTTGTTCGAGAGGAAGGCTAAGGATACTGTGGCGAAACGATTGTTCGACATTATTCTCTCTACCGCGGCGTTCATTGCCGTGAGCCCGTTTTTTGTCTTGACGTCGCTGGCGATTTTGTCGCGGCGGAACGGGCCGGTATTGTACCGCGGCCGGCGCGTAGGCAAGGACGGCGAGCCGTTTCACATTCTCAAGTTTCGGACCATGGTAGCCGACGCCGAGCAGCGCGGCGGATCGTGTACCGCGGATGATGATCCCCGCGTCACGCGGCTTGGGAAGATCCTGCGCAAATACAAGCTGGACGAGATTCCCCAGTTTCTCAACGTCATTACCGGCGACATGAGCTTGGTTGGCCCGCGGCCGGAGGTACAAAAGTATGTCGATATGTACCGTGGCGAGGAAAAGCTCATCCTGACGCTGCGTCCTGGAATTACCGATTGGGCTTCGATCTGGAATTCGGACGAGGGCGGCGTGTTGAAGGGCGCGAAGGACCCCGAGCAGGCTTACGAGCAATTGCTGCGGCCCACCAAGATCCGGCTGCAGCTTCGCTACGCCCGCGAGAATTCCGTTTTTATCGACGCCAAGATTTTGTTCTATACGTTTTTCCGTCTTTGCAACCGCAACTGGCTGCCGCCTGAGATTGCCGAGTACGGGCCGCCGCGGCCGTATGCGCTGGAGCCGATGGAATTGGTGCGCAAGGCGTAACCACGGACTGGGTCTATTCCGTTTCGATGCGGCTCTTCGCGCACGATCACGAGCGCACACGCCGCACAGATCAAAAGTTCTGAGTTGCTTCCCCCCATTTATTTCGTCTCCCCGTCGAGGGAATAGTTTGAAAGGACACCACCATATGCAGTCGTTCGTTGATAAGGGGGGCGCAGTAGCACCCGCCATCGCGGGCGGCAGGCCGCTTTTCGAAAGCCTGCTGCCGATCGTCCAACCCGAGCTGCCGGCCGAGGCGCGGCAAGGCGGGGCGGCGGCAAGGTTCCAAGCGATTCTGGATTCGGGAATTCTGACCAATAACAAGCGCGTGCAGGCATTTGAGCGCAAGGCCGCCGAGACGCTCGGCGTTGCCGAGTGCGTGGCTGTTTCCTGCTGCACGTCGGGCCTGATGTTGGTATTGAAGTGCCTTGGGTTGAGCGGCGAGGTGATTCTGCCGAGTTTCACGTTTTTCGCCAGCGGCCATGCGGTTCTGTGGAATGGCATGGAGCCGGTGCTGGTGGACTGCGACCCCGAGACGTTTTTGATCGACCCGCAGGAAGTCCGCAAAGCGATCACGCCCCGGACGGCGGCGATCATGGCGGTACACACTTTCGGCAACCCCGCGCCGGTTGAAGAGTTGGAGCAGATCGCCAAGGAGCATGGACTAGCTCTGCTGGTCGACGCCGCGCACGGATTTGGCACGCGGATCGACGGCCATGGCATGGGCGGCGGCGGTTCGGCTGAGGTTTTCAGCTTGAGCCCGACGAAGCTGCTGGTGGCCGGCGAAGGCGGATTGATCGCCACTAACAATGTGGAGCTGGCCGCCAAGCTGCGCGTAGCGCGCAATTATGGCGACGACGGCGCCTACGATTGCCAGGTGCTGGGGCTCAACGCCCGCATGACGGAGATTCAAGCGGAACTGGCGCTGATGGGGCTGGAAGATCTTGCCGCCCGTGTCGCCCGCCGCAACGAATTGGCCGCGCTTTACGAGCGGCTGCTATCCGGTCAGCCCGGGCTGTCTTTCCAGAAGATTCGCGCCGGAGCAACGCCCAGCCGCAAGGATTTTGGCATCGTCATCGACGAAAACGAGTTCGGCATCTCGCGCGACCAGCTCTATGAAGCTCTCATGCTCGACAACGTGCAGACGAAGAAGTATTTCTTTCCGCCTCTGCATCGCCAGAAGCTCTACAAGGACTGCCGGCGGGGATCGATGGTTCACACCGACGCGGTGACGTCCCGGATCTTGAACTTCCCGATCTACTCTTCGTTGTCGAACGAGATGGTGGAAGCCGTCGTGGAGCGGATTTTACTGATCCGCGAAGCGCTGGCCCCGAAGCTCGCGGGCGTCAGCTCGAGATAGCGGACTGACGGTGTCTGCGGCGGCCGCCGAACGATGTGATAAAGGCGGCGGCCCGCAGAAACCCACACTGACCCTGTAACGAGCCAGCCTTAGCAATGATCAAACCAAGGAGCAATACGACGATGAACGGCGGCAAGCCGGCTTTCCTGATCACGATGGACACCGAAGGTGACAATCTTTGGTCGAAGCCGGCTTTGCCTACGACCGAGAATTCAAAGTTCTTGCCGCGGTTTCAAACGCTGTGCGAGCGTAACGGGCTCAAGCCGACCTGGCTGACCAACTGGGAAATGGCTAACTGCCCGGTGTTCCACGAGTTCGGCCGGGACGTGCAGCGGCGTAACACGGGGGAGATCGGCATGCATCTGCACGCCTGGGATACGCCGCCGCTTTCACCGCTCACCGCCAACGACAGCAAGCACCACCCTTACTTGTTCGAATTTTCCGAGCCTCTGATGCGGGGAAAAATCCGCACCATGACGGAGTTGCTCGAAGAGCGCTTTGAGACCAAGATGGTCAGCCACCGCGCCGGCCGTTGGGGTTTCACTACGAGCTATGCGCGGCTGCTCGCGGAGTTTGGGTATCGCATCGATTGCTCGGTCACGCCGCACGTCAGTTGGGCCAGTGTAGGAGGCGACCCGCGGGGATCCGGCGGGCGTGACTTCACTCACTATCCAAGCGTGCCCTATTTCATGGATCTCGATAATATTTGTCTGGAAGGTAACTCCACACTGTTGGAGGCGCCCATGTCGATCGTGCGAAAATATTCTTTTGCGCAGCCGATAGAGAGCTACGTGCCGCTTGTCAGACGCTACGTGAACCGCGTCTTTCCAGCGGTCGTTTGGATGCGGCCGACCGGGCGCAATCTGCGTTTCCTTCTCGAAATGCTCGATCAGGCCCGCGCGGAACGCTGGCCCTACGTCGAGTTCATGCTGCACTCGTCGGAGTTGATGCCCGGGAGTAGCCCGACATTTCGCGACGAGGACAGTATCGAGAAGCTTTACGAAGATATGGAAGCGTTGTTTGAAGCGGCTGGCGCGCATTTTCAAGGCGCAACCCTAAGTGAGTTTCACGATGCGTGGGTGGCGCAGCGTGGCCGGGGCGGGACGCCGGCCCGGGAACAATGCATGGAGCCCGCTTCCACAGGGGTCACCGCGAATTAGCGAATCCCGAAGCGAGCAACGCCGTGGCGCAGGATGATCAGCCGACTGGAAAATCAACCGGCCGGCTGACGCGAGACCGAGCAACACGATGAAGAAACGGATAGGACAATATCAGATCGACCGCGAGCTCGAATCCGCGGCCGGGTCCACCGTTTATCTCGCGTTCGATCGTGAGTCGGGCCGCAACGTCGCTTTGGAGATGGTGCCGGTGAGCGGCTCCGACGAGGCTGAAATTGAGCAGGCTCGCGAGGCCGTCCGGCTTAAAGCGCAACAGGCGGCGCGGCTGCGTCACTCGCGTATCGCGGAGGCCTACGGCGTCGCCGAAGACGACGCGCTATGGGTGGCTCGCGAGCCCGTCAAGGGCGAAACTCTCGAGAACCTGTTTTGTACTGACGCCGCGATCTCCAAGCGACTGATCAGCAACATTCTCCACCACACGGCGAGTTGTCTCGATTACGCTCATCAACTGGGCGTGTACCACGGCACGCTGTCGCCGTCGGACGTGTTGGTGCAGGAAGATGGCACGTTGAAGATCCTTGGTTTCTGGAGGCCTTGCCTGGCGTCCAGCGGGGATGTGTCGCCGTTTGATCGAACGCACTACTCCGCTCCCGAACAGATTCGCGGCCTGGTTGCGGCGGCCGGCTCGGATCAATATTCCCTGGCCACCATCGCGCACGAGTTGTTGACCGGCATAACGCCGTTTCAGGGGGATGCCATCGCGGTCCGCAATCGGATCGTGCTCGACGCGCCGCCGAATCCGTTCGACGCCAACCCGTGGATGGGAGAGCCGGCAGCCAGTGTTCTGCTGCGAGCGCTGGACAAGAATCCCACGGCTCGTTTTAGCACTTGCCTGGAATTCGTGCAAGCGCTGAATGACGCGCTCGAGGCCACGCCGATCTGGATACTTCCCGACGAATATCATGGCCACGCCGTGCGCACGCCGGGAGGCGCTTCGCCGCGTCAACTGGAGGGCGAAGTCACCGAGGCGTTGCTGCGCGAAGTGCTGACCGAACGGCCGCGGCCGGCCCGCCGCAGAGACTTCGGAGACCTCGGAAAGTATCTTAAGCCCGCCGGAGTGGGAGCGCTTGCGGTCGTGCTCGTGCTCTCGTTGTGGGCGCTGTTCTCATCGCCGTCGACGGAAGCGACATTCGCGGAACTGGCTGTGGCAGCCGCCACGCCGCCGCCCGCGGTGGTGAACCAGCCGTACTCGTTCTCGCTGCACGCACAGGGCGGTCATGCGCCCTACGAGTGGTCTGTCGTCGACGGAAAACTTCCGGCAGGGTTGACCTTGGATCAGGCAGGTGTGATCCGCGGACAGTCGGACGAGGCCGGTGTGTACGATTTGCGTGTCCAAGTGAAAGAATCCGGCTCGTCGGCCGCGGTGACAAAACAGCTCAGCCTTACGGTCAAGCAAGGTCCTCGCATTAAGGCGCCCGATACGTTGGTTGGGGCCACGGTGGGGCGCGATTACTCGCATCCCCTGGGTGTTGAGGGCGGTCAACGCCCCTATCGCTGGGCGGTGACCGGCGGTAGCGTTCCGCCGGGAATGAGTTTGAACTCGTTTAGCGGATTCTTAGGCGGACGTCCCGAAGCAGCAGGGACTTACCGGTTCAGCGTCAGCGTCAGCGATCTGTTTGGAGCCACTTCGACTCGCGATTTTGAATTGACTGTGCAACTACCCCCCAGCGGTTTGGCCGAGAGAATCGTGCATGCCACGACTTCTGACTCCGCGCCAAGCGACAGGTCCGCGGCCGGCGACTTAGCCGCCGCGCGATAGCCTCTAATTCTCCTCCCCCGCGATCGATAGGAATAGCAGTGTCGAGATTCGCAGCCGGTCTGCATCCCCGGCCGCGTCTCCTCGAAAGCGTATTGGAGTTGCATGCAAAGAGTAATCCATAGTGACACTGCGTCCAACGGCGCGCGCCTGAGCGGTTTCAGCGGCGGAGATCTGGAAACGCGCTATCGCGAGCTGGGTTCTTTGGAGCACGCCGCGGACTACTGGAAGAGGAAACTGGCCGGCAGGCCGGGACTGTTGGACCTGCCAACCGACAGGCCGCGGCCCGCGCAGCCCGATGGCCGCCGGGGACGTGAACCCTTCACTCTGCCCGCCGGGCCGCGCTCGCGGCTCGAGAAGCTGGCTAGCGCCGAAAACGCAACGCTTTTCACCGTCTTGTTGGCCGCCGTGCAGACGCTGCTGCATCGCTACAGCGGGCAAACGGATATCTGCGTCGGCTCGGCTATGGCGCGCCGCCCCGCCGATACCCAGCCGGCGAACACGACCGTGCTGCGAGGCGACCTTTCCGGGCAGCCGACTTTCCGCGAACTCGTGCGCCGTTTGCGCAAGGTCGTGCTCGAAGGCCACGCTCAAGCACTGCCTTACGAGAAGCTTCTGGAAGCGCTCGAAACCGGACCTGAAGGCAGCCGCGAACCGCTGTTTCAGGCAGCCTTGACCGTTGAGAACGGAATGAACTGGCGCAACGCGCCAACCATCGATGGAGAGCCCTTTGCCGGAGCGGCGGAGTGCGACCTGTATTGGAACGTTGGCGAACGCGGCTCCGAACTGGCCGGCGCGCTGGAATACAGAACCGACTTGTTCGATCGGCAAACCGCGCGGCGGATCGTCGGAAATCTCGTGACGCTGCTTTCTGCAGCGGTTGCGTCGCCTGATCAGCCGATTCACTCTCTCGAATTATTGGCCGCCGCCGAGCACCAACAGGTGCTGGTGGAGTGGAACGAAACCGCGTCGGCGTTTCCGGGTAAATGCATTCACGAGTTATTTGAGCAGCACGCCCGAAATTCGCCGGGCTCCCTCGCCGTGGCGTTTGAAGGCAGCAGCCTCAGCTATGGGGAACTGAACGGCCGCTCCGATTGCCTTGCGCGGCATTTATGCGGGCTTGGCGTCAGGCCCGGCGTGTTGGTGGGCATCTTTGCGGATCGCTCCCTCGAAATGATCGTGGCGGTGCTTGGCATTCTCAAGGCCGGGGGCGCTTACGTTCCGCTCGACCCGGCCTATCCCAAAGAGCGGCTGGAGTTCATGGCCAAAGATGCCGGCATCAAGGTGCTGCTTACGCAATCGCACCTGCTGAAAAACCTGCCGGTCGATGCCGCGCATGCTGTCGCTCTCGACGAATTCGATTGGAACCAAAAGCTCTCGGATGTTCGCCTGCCAACGGTCTCACCCCGGGATCTGGCTTACGTGATCTATACCTCGGGTTCGACAGGCAATCCGAAAGGCGTGGCGATTGAGCATCGAGGCCTGGTGAATACGATCGACGCCTTCCGCCGGCGGATCGGCTACGGCAAGCAGGATCATCTGTTAGCTATCTCGACGTTGTCGTTCGATATCACCGCGCTTGACATTTATATCCCGCTGACCAGCGGCTCCGGTTTCACGGTCGTGAGCCGCGAAGCCTCCACCGACGCTCAGGCGCTGACGGAGGCGATCGAGGCCAACGGCGTGACTTACATGCAGGCGACGCCCGCGACCTGGCGCATGTTGATGCAGTCGGGCTGGCAGGGCAAGAAAGCCATGGCCGTGTTCAGCGGCGGCGAAAGGCTTCCGCATGATTTGGCCGAGGAACTGATTCCGAGATTCCGCGCGGTGTGGAACGGTTATGGACCGACCGAGGTCAGCATTTGCAGCACGCTGGCGCAAGTCGAACATGGTGAGGGCTCCGTGCCGATCGGGCGTCCGCTAGCCAACACCTTGCACTACGTTCTCGACTCGCAGTTGCAGCCGCTTCCTGTTGGCGTTCCGGGAGAGCTTTATATCGGTGGCGCGGGGCTGGCGCGAGAGTACTTGAACCGGCTCGATCTCACCGCCGACCGCTTCATCATGAATCCGTTTGGCCCGGGACTCGTGTACAAAAGCGGCGACCTGGTGCGGTGGCGGGCTGACGGGCAGATCGAATTCCTAGGCCGTACCGATGACCAGGTCAAGCTGCGCGGATACCGCATCGAGCTCGGCGAGATCGAGTCTGTTCTGCAACGGCATCCGGCTGTGACGGCGGTCTGCGCCACGATTCGTGAAGATACGCCGGGGGATCCCTACATCGCCGCATACTACGTAGCCGCGCCGGGTAGTGGAAGGCTGGACCGCGAATTGCGCGAGCTGCTTCGGCAGCGGGTTCCTGTTTACATGGTGGCCTCGCGCTACATGCGGCTGGAGCAGTTTCCGCTTACTCCAAACGGCAAGATCAACCGCCGCGCATTGCCCGCGCCACCCGCTCAGGACTTGACCCAGCCTACGGCAGCCGCTTCGCTCACCCCCATGCAAAAGCGGCTTGCCGAGGTTTGGGAACAGGTGCTGGGTATTGCGGGCGTCCAGGCCCAAGACAATTTCTACGAATTGGGCGGACATTCTTTGCTGGCGACTGAGGTCGTCCAACACATGGAAAAGCGCACCGGAATTCGTATTCAGCCGGCCGTGTTGGTGTTCCAGTCGTTGGGGCAGGTAGCGGCGCGGTACGAGCGGAGCACGAGCCCGGTGCGGCCAGAGGCGCGCAGGCATTGGGCGCAGCGGTTAGCCGATGCGGTGAAGCTGCTGGGAATCTGACTAGGGGACGTTTCCGTCAGCGCGCCTTCGCGAAGAGCGGAGTGTAGCGTTGGCACGCTGAGGCTATTAGGGGGAGTTATTCAAAGGCGAAGCATACTCTTGAATCGCGCTGATGTCAGCGGCCCAACGGTTGAGCAGGCGCCGCGCGAGGTCAACAATCGAACGAATGAAAATGGAAAGCCGGCGGCTGAGATCCGGCGGGCCCAACCGGCAGGCGGGCGCGGCCACATCCCGCGGCGCAAGTCCGAGGAGCCCTGCGCGATGTCGTTCGCGCAGCAGCGGCTTTGGTACCTCGAGCAGATCGAGCCCGGTGACCCCGCTTACCACGTCGTGCATGCGGTGCGGCTGAAGGGACGCCTGGACCAGCTAGCGCTGCACAACGCGCTCAACAAGATTGTCGAACGGCATGAGGCATTGCGCACCACGTTCGGCTTTCGCGGCTCGATGCCGGTCCAAGCCGTGCAGCCGGCCCGAGCGGTGGAACTGCGCTGCTTCGATTTGCGGGAAGATCCGGCGGACGCGTCGCTGGCCGGCCTGCTGAGGGCTGAAGCGCGGCGTCCATTTGATTTCTCGCAAGACCTGATGTTGCGCGCGGCGTTGGTGACGCTGGCCGGCGAAGAGCATGTGCTGCTGCTGACGGTGCATCACATCGCCGTTGACGGCTGGTCTCTCGGCGTTCTGCGCCGTGAGATGGCGGCGTGCTATGAGGCTTACTCCGCGGGGCGCGAGCCGGTATTGCCGGAATTGCCGATTCAATACGCCGACCATTCGATATGGCAAGCGGAGCACGTGAAGACCGCGCGCATCGAACGGCAGCTCGCGTATTGGAAACAGCATTTGGCCAGTGCGCCCGCGCCGCTTGATCTGTCGGCGGATAGGCCGCGGCCGGCGCGGCGAACGCATGATGGCGCAACGGAGTTCTTCACATTGCCGCCGGAGCTGCACGCCCGCGTGAAGCAGTTTTGCGCCGCCGAAAACGCCAGCCTGTACATGGTTCTGATGGCGGCTTTTCAGGCCTTGCTGCACCGCTACAGCGGCCAGGAGGATATCTGCGTCGGCTCGCCGATCGCGGGGCGTACGCGCCGGGAGACAGAAGGGCTGATCGGATACTTCGCCAACACGCTCGCCATTCGCGGGGACCTTTTCGGCAACCCGAGCTTTCGCGAACTTGTGCAACGAGTGCACAGGGTTTCGCTCGATGCCTACTCGAACCACGAAATTCCGTTCGACAAGGTGGTTGAGGCGCTACGCCCGGAACGGGACGGCGACGCAACTCTGTTCCAGACGATGCTGATCCTGCAAAACTCGCCCAGCGTCGACTTGAATCTGCCCGGCATCGAAGCGAGTCCGTTCGACCTGGATACCGGTGTCGCGAAGTTCGACCTGTCGTTGGCCTTTCGGGAGCGCGAGACTGGGCTGAGCGGCTACCTGGAGTACAGCACGGATCTGTTCGACGCTGCCACGGCGCGGCGGATCATCGGGCACTTCGAGACGCTTCTCGACGCCGCAATCGATGCGCCAGGCGAGGCGATCAGTTCCTTCCCATTGCTCACCGCCGCCGAACGGCAACAGGTGCTGCTGGATTGGAATACCACCGCGGAGGGCGTCCCCGAGCAGTGTGTTCACGAGTTCTTTGAGGAGCATGCCCAACGCGCGCCGGCGGCGTTGGCGGTGGCGTTTGAGGGCCAACAGCTTACCTATGGCGAGCTGAATCAACGGGCTGACCGGCTGGCGCGGCGCCTGTGTGAGTTGGGCGTCGGGCCCGGCACGCTGGTGGGTCTCTATGCCGAACGTTCACTCGATCTGGTCGTGGGCCTGGTTGGAACGCTCAAGGCCGGAGCGGCGTACATTCCGCTTGATCCGGCTTATCCGCGGGAGCGTCTTGCCTTGATGGCCGAAGATGCGGGCCTGAAAGTTCTGCTGACGCAGTCGCATCTTCTCGATAGGCTTCCCGCCGCGGCGGCGCAGGCTGTTGCGTTGGACACCTTGGATTGGACTGGGCCGCCCTCCTCGACGACGTTGCCGGCTGTTTCCCCGAGCGACCTTGTCTACGTGGTTTACACTTCGGGTTCCACCGGAAAACCCAAGGGCGTGGCCATCGAGCATCGCTCGCTTGTGAATCTTTTGAAATCGTTCGGCCGCGAGGTCACGTTCAGCCATCGCGATCATCTTTTCGCCACATCATCGATGTCGTTCGACATGGGGAACCTGGACGTCTTCCTGCCGCTGTTTTACGGCGCCGGGTTCACGATTGCCAGCCGCGACGTCGCAATTGATGCCGATCGTTTGGGCGAGGCCATCGACGATGCGAATGCGACGTATATGCAAGCGACGCCGGCGACCTTCCGGCTGCTGCTCGACGCGGGCTGGCGGGGCAAGAAAGACCTCAAGATTCTCAGCGGCGGTGAGAATCTGACCCGCTCGCTGGTCGATCGGTTGCACGGCAAGTGCAGCGCGATTTGGAACGGCTATGGTCCGGCCGAAGCGACGATGTGCTCGGTGATCACCAGAGTGAACGCTGGCGAGGGCGCCGTGCCGATCGGTAAGCCGCTTGCCAACACGTTGCTCTACGTGGTCGATTCGCGGATGCAGCCGGTTCCTGTCGGCGTGCGGGGAGAGCTGTGTATCGGCGGCATCGGTTTGGCGCGTGAATATCTGAACCGTCCCGAACTCACCGCCGAGCGCTTCATTTCGAACCCATTCGGCGCCGGGCGGCTCTACAAGACGGGGGACCTCGTCCGCTGGTGGGCCGATGGGCAGCTCGAGTTTCTTGGCCGCAGCGATGACCAGGTCAAGGTACGCGGTTTTCGCATTGAGCTTGGCGAAATCGAAGCTGCTCTTTTGAGCCACGCCGCCGTCAACGCCGCCTGCGTGATGGTCCGTGAGGACGTCCCCGGCGACCGCTACCTCGCGAGTTATTACATCGCCGAGTCAGGCCACGATGTTTCCAACAAAGAACTGCGGGAATATCTACGCAACCTGCTGCCTGCGCACATGGTTCCAGGGCGCTGGCTGCAAATGGACCGCTTGCCGCTGACTCCCAATGGCAAGGTGGACCGCCGCGCGCTGCCGGCGCCGCCCGCGCAACTCGACGCTACGGAGCAGAACGCTCTCCAAACGGAAATGCAGAAGCACGTTGCCCAAGTGTGGGAAAGCGCGCTGGGTGTCCACGGTGTCGGCGTTCACGACAACTTCTATGATCTGGGCGGCCACTCGTTGCTTTCGATGCAAGTCATCCAGGCGCTGGAGGCGCGAACGGGAGTCCGCATGCAGCCCACGGCGCTCGTCTCGCAGTCTCTTGGCCAGATTGCGGCCTTTTACGAGCGCAACAAGAAGGTTGAGCGCAAAGAAGGCCGTGAGACATGGATGCAACGGCTTGCGCGCGGGGCCATGGACTATTTCCGGTTTCGCGTGCCCGCGCGGGGCTGAGCGGATTTCCCGTAACCCATGAGGCATTGGAAGCGGTCGTTAAAGGGAAACCCTTAGGCAGGAATCCTGAGCAGCGGCCTATAATCCAAGTAGACCGCCACGACGGCCTATCCGGGTTCGAGCGCTATCGGGGGGTAGCAGCCGCAACCCAGGAATCGTGATCATGCAACCGTATTTTTTTTCGACGCCGGAAGCAAACCTGTTTGCCGTATACCATCAGCCGGGCGGAGCCTCGCGCCAAACAGCCGTATTGCTCTGCTACCCGCTGTTTCACGAGTACCTCAGTACGCATCGGACCTGCCGGCAACTTGCGGGGATGCTGGGCAGCGCCGGCTTCCCGGTGTTGCGATTCGACTACTTCGGATGCGGCGACTCTGGAGGCAGCGCCGCGCAAGCCTCTTTGGACGGCTGGTTGAGAAACGTGGCTGCCGCCGCCGATGAGATCAAGTCGCGCGCGAACGTATCAAAGCTGTGCGTTATTGGACTTCGTTTCGGCGCCACGCTGGCGACTCTCGCGGCCTGCCGGAATTCGTCGATCGATAGTCTGGTGTTGTGGGATCCGATCGCGCGCGGACCCGACTACCTGGCGGATCTGTCGATCTTTCATGACAAGGTGCTGGACGAAGCCGCGGCGCACTCGCCCGGCATGGTGCGCCCGGCCGTGCGGGATGGCCTGTCGCTTTTCGGGTTTCAGAGCAGCTTGACGGAAGAAATGCGCGCCATCGATTTATTGACGATGTCGGAAAGGCCGGCGCAAAACGTGCTGCTGATCGAAAGCACGGCCGGTAAGGGCAGCCCCGCGTTTGCCGCTCATCTGCAACAGCAAGTTTCAAATTTTCAACACAAAAACCTGCCGGCGAAAGATCTGTGGAAGTTGGATTTCGATCTCGCGATGCCACCGCGCGAGATTTTGTCCACAATCGTCAACTGGATCTCGGGGGTGTGTGAATGAACGAACAAGCGGCAGTGTTTGGAGATCAGAGCTCGCTGGTCGGCATCCTTAGCCGTCCGGAGAAACCGGTTGAAGGCGCCCCGGCTCTGCTGTTTCTTACCGCCGGCCTGATTCACCGCGTCGGCCCCAATCACATGTACGCGGAGTTGTGCCGCGATGCGGCGGCCGCGGGATTTTTTGCGATGCGGTTCGACTTTTCCGGCATCGGCGATAGCGAGCCGCGAAAAGACTTCCTGCCGTTACACAAGAGCTGCGTTCTCGAAGTGCAGCAGGCCATGGACTATCTGCGCCGGACGGCCAATGTGGAAAGATTCGTGCTCGTCGGCCTTTGCTCGGGCGCGAACGCCGCGTACTTTGCGGCTCTCGAAGACCGCCGCGTCGTGGGCGGCATCCTCATCAATACGCAAAGCTTCCAAGAAGAAGGCGAAGATGAACTGCTTGACTATGCGGCCGGCAGCGCGCTGACGCGTTACTTGTTCAGCCCCCGGGCGTGGGTGAAGGTTTTTAAGGGAACGGCTCGCTATCGCGGGAAACTTGGAAAAGTAGCGAAGCATCTGACGGCGTCATTGCTTCGGAAAAATCGCTTGAGCGACAAGGCGCGCGCGGCGAGCCAGGGGCTGTTTGATCTTGCCGAACGCAACGTGGAGTTGCTGCTGCTCTATTCCAAGGGCGACCGCGGGCTGGAGTACTTCAACTTGCTCGGCCGGCGGGAGATTACAAGACTCGAACAGACCGGCCGTGTCCAGATCGAGATTCTAAACGGTACCGATCACTTGTTTACTCCGCCCGAAACCCGCCAGGAGCTCTTTCGGATCAGCCTCGCGTGGCTGCAGCGCTTCCCGCGGCGCAAAAAAGAGAGCCATCCCCTCGCGGCCGCGCTGAGTCTCTGCCTTTCGTTGATCGAGTCGGTGTAGGGGCCACGGCCACATCACCGCCCACCTCAGCGCCCACCTCAGCGCCCACCTCACGGCCACTGTGGCGCACTCGATTCAACGACCTGCCAGCTACCGCTTTTTCTCACACCGCATCTAGACCGCCAAAAACCCTTATCTGCGCCGTCCGCTGAGCCAGTTGTGCTTGAGCGTGATTCCGGCGCCCACTGACCACCCGCCTGGGATCGGGACAATCGCTTCGTCGAGAGTGATGCGCTGCTTGGCGCCCAGGCAGTTGCACCCGAAAGTAAACGTGACTCCGATCTGGAGATTGTGCTTGGGCAGGTCTAAGCCGATGCCCACGGTTGGCGCATAGCCGTTGTCCGAATTCGGCACGATGACCGAAAAGTGATCGGTCACCCACTCGCCCAGCACTCCCCGCAGGTACGTCTTCAGAACCAGTTCATTGAGCGCGTGCTGCAGGAAGTCGGGCGTCATCCCCACCATGCCCTGCGGTTCGCGGACCACAAAGCCCACGTCATCGATGTGGATGTTGCAAGCCTCGGGCGTGACCGCGGCGTGCAGGGAAGAAATCTCGATCTTGCGCTCGGCGGGCGGGGCGAAGCGGGCGGCGAAGCGGCGATCGGGCCGCACGCTGGACATGTTGAGCGGCCGGTCGTCCAGGGGCGGAGTCAAGTCCCGGATCTCGCGGAAGCCCCAGGCCCGCTCTTCTTTTTTTCCGGGCATGCCGGTCTTGGTGGCGGCATACGATATCTGAAGCGGGTCGGCGTGGA
>JBBDWJ010000205.1:0-21010 GCA_040902925.1 Bryobacterales bacterium
CGGCGTGATCGGCATCCATACGCACAACGATTCCGAGCTGGCGGTCGCCAACGCGGTGGCGGCGGTCGAACTTGGGGCGACGCATGTGCAGGGGACGATCAACGGTTATGGCGAGCGCTGCGGCAACTCGAACCTTTGCTCGATCATCCCGATCCTCGAGCTGAAGCTCGGCCACACCACCGTCGGCCAGGAGCGGCTCGAGCACCTTACCGCGTGCGCCAATTTCGTCGCCGAGACGGCCAATCTGTCAGTGCCCAACGACCGGCCCTACGTAGGCCGCAGCGCGTTTGCGCACAAGGGAGGCATCCACGTCAGCGCGGTGCTCAAGGATCCTTCCTGCTACGAACACGTCGAGCCGGAATCGGTCGGCAACCAGCGCCGTGTGCTGGTGAGCGACCTTTCGGGCCGCAGCAACATCACCTACAAGCTGCAGGAGCGTGGTCTCGACAAGCTGCTCGACGACAACGCCCGGCGGCAGCTTCTCGACCGCATCAAGCAGCTCGAGCACGAGGGCTATGAAGTCGAGGCCGCCGAGGGGACGTTCGAGCTGCTGGTGCGCGAAGTCCTGCAACCCGACCATTTCTTCTTCGAGCTCGAGCACATGAAGCTGGTCACCGAGAAATCGGGCAACGAGCGTACCAAGTGCAGGGCCGAGATGACCGTACGCGCGCGCGACGGCCATCACTCGGCCACGGCGACGGCATCGGGTCCCTTTCACGCGCTGGCGCAATGCCTGCGCAAGTGCCTCTCGCACACCTACCCGCAGATCGCCGACATCCGCCTGCTGGACTACAAGGTACGCGTGCTCGAGCCGAACAAAGGCACGGCCGCCAAAGTCCGAGTGCTGGTCGAATGGAGCGACCAAAAGACCAGTTGGACCACGGTCGGCGTTTCGGACGACGTGCTGGAAGCAAGCTGGAACGCGCTGGTCGATTCGATTCGCCTGGAGTTGCTGCGGCTGGCCGAAACCGACAAGAGCTTGCAAAAAGCGGTGGAAGACTACTGCTGGGGAGTGTAGACTCCCCGGCGCAGCAGGTTTACGCCGGGGTGCACGGGAAACCCGCGTTTCCTTCGCGGTGCGTGACCGGCGCCCGAGATCCGTCGCCCCTCCAGGGCTCTGACACAACGGATGCGTGTCCCGGGGTTCCGCTGGGGTCGCCTACGGCTCGACCCCAGCTCCACCCTGGGCTATTCTCCCGCACCGCTTCGTGGTTCCCGCGGCGATTTCCAGCTTCTGTGGATTGCCGCCCCCGCGCTGGCATCGGCGAAGTCCCACGCAAAGTCGCTACAATCACCCAGATCAACAATCGATCCGGCTAAATTTTCGTTCAGCCGCCAGATGCGATCAGCTTGGCAGAGGGGTGGTTCATGCAGCCTGTTACCTGGGGAGTCCTGAGCAGCGCCAAGATCGGCGTCCAAAAAGTCATTCCGGCGATGCAGAAGGGCAAGCTCTCGCGTGTTGCCGCCATCGCCTCCCGCGATATCGAGCAGGCCAAACGCACCGCGGACCGCTTGGGGATTGCCAAGGCCTACGGGTCGTACGAAGAGCTGCTGGCCGACCCGGAAATCGAAGCCGTCTACAACCCGCTGCCGAACCATCTGCACGTGCCGTGGTCGGTGAAGGCGGCCGAGGCCGGCAAGCACGTGCTGTGCGAGAAGCCCGTGGCGCTGACGGCAGGCGAGGCCGCTACGCTGATCGAAGCGCGCGACCGCGCCAAAGTTTTCATCCAGGAAGCTTTCATGGTGCGCTTTCACCCGCAGTGGCGCCGCGCGCGGGATCTGGTTCGCGAAGGCCGCATCGGGAAGCTGCGCGCCATCCAAGGATTTTTCAGCTATCACAACACCGACCCCAACAACATCCGCAACCAGGCGGACATCGGCGGCGGGGCGCTCTACGACATTGGCTGCTATCCGATCGTGACATCCCGCTTTTTGTTCGAAGCGGAGCCGGCGCGGGTGGTGAGCCTCGTTGAGCGCGATCCGGAGTTCAAGACCGACCGGTTGACGGGAGCCTTGCTCGACTTTCCGCAGGGTCAAGCGGCTTTCATCTGCTCCACGCAGCTTGTGCCTTACCAGCGGATGCAGATTTTCGGCGCGGCCGGCCGGATCGAGGTCGAGATTCCGTTCAACGCTCCGCCGGACAAGCCTTGCCGCATTTTCGTTGACGACGGCAGCGTGTTGGGCGGAGCTTCCGCGGTCAGCGAGACCTTTGAGGTTTGCGACCAGTACACGATTCAGGGCGACGTTTTTTCGGAGCACATCCGCAGCGGCAAGCCGCTGGAGTTTCCGCTCGAGGACGCCGTGAAGAACATGCGAATTCTCGATGCCATCTACCGCTCCGCCGAATCGGGCGCTTGGGAGAAGCCCTAGCCGGGGCTGCGGGGAAACGGATCGTGGCGGTTGACCCGCAATCGCCGCAGGCGATTTCTAAATTAGAACTGCAATCCTTCGGGCGATCCCGGTCGCGATCTTTGGGCAAGCTTCAAGGCAGACAGCCCGTGGACTGCCGCTAGAAAATGCCAAAGCGCTTGCGGCGGCCTTCTTCGGGCGCCGCTTTGCGATCGACTTCAATCGCCGCCTGGGCCAGAGGCGCCATGATCTTGTATCCCTCGCCGTTGGGATGCAAGCCGTCTTCGGCCAGGTCGGCGCGCAATTGGCCGTTTTCATCAACCATCGCGGAGAAGTAGTCGAGGTAGCGGAACCCGCGAGCCTTGCACATCGCGGCGAGCCAGGCGTTGAGCTCGCGGATCTTTTCCGGCGGGCGGCTTGGCGTGCGCTCGTAATTAGGATTGGCGTCTTTGTGATGGTCGCTCACGGGCAGTATTGACGCGAACACAGGTTTGATGCCGGCCTGCTCGGCGAGGCTGCCGATCATCGCTAAATTGTTCTGAATGGTTGGAATCGGCACGCCGCGCGCGAGATCGTTGGTTCCGGCGAGAATCACCATCGCTTCCGGCTTGAGAGCGATGACGTCGGCTTGCATGCGGCCCAGCATCTCTCCCGTGATCTGCCCGCTGATGCCGCGATTGACGTAAGGCTTGCCGGGGAAATACTGATTCAGCTTCCAGCCGTCGGTGATGGAGTCCCCAAAGAACACAACCCGGCGCTCGCTTGCCGCGGGAGGTGACAGCAGCCGGTTTTCCTCCTGGTAGTGAGCCAGATTATCGCGGTCGGCGCCGCGCAGGCGCTGCTCTTTGTCTTCGAGCGTGGCGCGAAAATGGCCGTTGGCGCGATCCACCGCTTCCCGCAGCGTATCGAGGTGCTTGCGCGCGTCAGCGGCGAAGGTGGGCGGCTTGGGGACTGCGTCGGCGATTTGCAGGTAGATTTTGGCGTTCGTCAGTAGCTGATAGAGCACGCCGCTGTGCTCCCGCGTGGTCCCGACCTGCAGCGCGTGCGCCGATTGCCGCACATTCTCGATCAACGGCGCGGCGGCGCGCGCCAACTCCGGCACGGCGATTGTTCCGGCCTCCATCAGTTCGACGATTTGTTCGTAAAGCTCGCCCGCCTTGTTCGCCGGCAGACGCGCCGATTCTTCGCCGGCCGCGCACACGGGTGCGGCGAACAACAGCAATACGCACAGACAATGTTGGAGAACCTTCATTACTTTCCTCGTGGAAGAGCCGGCCGGCGCGGCCTGTCGGGGGACCCGAGCTCACGCCGCCTTTCCCATGCTAACGGCTTTTTCCAGCCGCGGACGGAGCCCGCGAAGTGAGCAGCGGATCGAGCGCCGTCCATACTTCTTCGGGTTGAATAGTTGCCATGCTCGGCGCCAAGCCGTCCTCGCGCTTATACGTCGTCAGCGCATCGGGCGCTCGCAACACCCGGAACTTATTCCCGTAGGGACCATTGCGCGCCGGGTCGGTTTGTCCGAAAATCGCCACGCCTCCAACGCCGAGTGCGGCGGCCAGGTGCAATGGCCCGCTGTCGACGCCGACGACGGCGCGGGCCCGACGGGTGGCCGCAATCAGCCCCTCAAGTTCGGAAACGTGCAACTGGCACGAGCCGGCCGGCGCCAGGCGGCGAATCTGTTCGCAGTAAAAGCGGTCACTGGCGGCGCAATCGAGCAGCAGCATCATGCCGCTACGCCCCTGCAACAGCCCAGCCAGCCGCGCGTAGTATTCGGGCGGCCACTGCTTCGACTTCCAACCCGCTACCGGGCTGGCCAGCACAAACTCCCCAACCGGTAAATCAGGCTGCGGCGTTCCTGGCGGCAGTGGGAACACGACCTCACCGTGACCGGCCCCGGCCGCGGCGGCAAGAGCTAGGTTCTTCTCCACAACGTGACGCGCGCCGGTATCGACCGGCTGCGAGTAGAACGTATACGCAAGGGGCTCGCGAAGTTCATGCCGCGAGAAGCCGTAAATGCGAGCCGCGCCGCTCATCTGGGCGAGCAGCGCGGACTTGAGAAGCCCCTGGAAATCGATCGCGGTATCGAAGCCGGTGGCCCGAAGCCGGCGGGCAAATCCGCGCACTTCCCACCACGTAGCCGGACGAAGCGCTCGGGTTCGCCAGGCCGCCGTCGGAACCTCAATCACTTCATCGACGCAGGGATTCTGCGCCAGCAAAGGCGTCCAGCGCGGCTCGATGAGCCAGGTGATGCGAGCGCGGGGAAATGCCTCCCGCAGCCGCGCCACGGCGGGAAGGGCATGGATGACGTCCCCCATCGCGCCGAGGCGAACGATGAGCACGCTGCGCGGCGGATCACTCGGTTTGGTGGCGGTGTATGACATCGGCGACGATGTCGCGCGGCATCGCGTTTTCGATCAGCAGCGGCGGCGGGAGATGCGAGCGGGCGGCGAGCGATGCGGCTTCGGCTTCGTCACAGATTACCACGGAGTCCACGACGGCTAAAGCGGCGGCCATCTGGGCGCGCGACGAAGCCTCGATCAGCCCTTTGCGGCGCGGGCCGTCGTCATAAACGAACACCACGAGGTGGGCGCGATCCGGCTTTGCCGCGGCCAAGCGCTCGCCGTGGGCCGCCTGCAATACATCGAACCAGCCCGCCGCCGTCACCACCGGGTGGCCATTGCCGGCAAGCGCGGCAAGTTCAACGGCCACGCGCTCTGGCGAAATGATTTTGGTGCGGGTATCCATAAAATGGCGTTCGATCAATCGGGACCGCGAAGCGCATCAGTCTCAGGCCGTCGTGCTATCGCCTCGGGCGCGCCTCGCGATGTTACAAACCATCTTCGCACGATGGCTGCGGGATGCTTCGAGCGGCTTGGTATCCCACAACCCGGCAACCCGGTGGGAAGCGCGTGTTAAGAGTGGTGCTTCCCGTTCCTGATCGACTTTCGCCGCAACTGTTAATCTGACAACATCGTTGCATGGCCTCGCCTTCGACAGCGGCGCGCAAACCGCGCCGGGAGCAAAAGAAACGTGCCGATCACCCCGCTCCCGCGCCTCCCCGGCCGCGCCCCTGGCTCGAATTGTTCCGGCCGTCCTCGCCTGCCACGGGTGCGGCGTTGCTGGGTATTCTCGCGGTCGCGCTGACTCTGCGCGCTCACAATCTGCTCGGGATGTTCCCCATCCTGGTCGATGAAAGCATCTATCTGCGCTGGGCCGAAATCATCCAGCATCAAGGCCAATGGCTGATTTCGTTGCTCGATGGCAAGCCGCCGCTGCACACCTGGCTGCTGGCGCTGCCGCGGATGGCCTTCGACGGCGACCCGCTGTGGACCGGCCGCGCCGTATCGGTCGCGATCGGCCTGCTGAGCACCTTGGGCATTTATGCGATTGGGAAGCGGCTCGCCGGGGAAGGAGCCGGCCTGCTCGCAGCCGGGCTTTACGCGGTGTTCCCACTGGCGGTTTTGTACGACCGCCTCGCCTACACCGAGTCGCTGGTGAACCTTTGCGGCGTTGCGATCGTTTTGACATCGATCGAGACTTTTGGCAGGGAAGGCGGTTCCTGGAAACAGGCTCTACCAGCGGCCGCCGCCTTCGGGCTCGGGCTGTTCACCAAGCAAACAGTGTTGCTGTTTGCCTTCTTTCCGGCGCTGGCGGGCTTCTGGTTGGCGCGCCAGCGTCCGCGCTTTCTGATTACTAGTCTGTCGTCGATCTACGGCGCCGGTTTGTTTTTTCTGGCGTTGACGTGGCTGTTGAAGCCCGAAGCCCCAACCTTGGGAACGCATAGCGCGGTGCTGCACCACACGGGTTTTTACGTGCAGCCGGCGGAGTTTTTGCAGAATCCGTTTGTGGCGCTGTCCAAGAACCTGCCGCTGCTTGCCGGCTACGTCGTGTCTTACGTGACTCCCTCGCTGGCATTTTTCGGCATGGTATCCCTCGCCTATCTCACAGCGCGGCGGCGTTGGGCGGCGTGGCTCATTGTCTCCGTCTCTGTGCTGCCCTTGCTGGTTGAGGTGATGATTCTCTCGCTGATGTTCCCGTCGCGCTGGGCCTTTCCGCATTTCTGGCCCTGGCTCGTGGTGATTGGTATGGCCGCGACGGATCTCTGGACCATTCGCCGGCAGCAGATCGCATCGCCGAAGCATCGCACGGCCGTGGCTGCCGCTGTTGTGGCGCTGATCGTAGCGCCGGTGTTTTTGCGGTCCCTGGCAATGTTGGCCTCGCCGCGCGCCCGGCTTCACGCTGACGATGCCACGGGCTTTCTGGGCTCGTCGGCGCACGTCGGCTTCGGCATCCGCGAAGCCGTGGATTACCTCGAAGCCGAAGCGGAAACCCACGGGCCGTTCGTATTGCTGGTCGATCCGATTTGGGGGCCGCCCGCGGATGCGATGATCACGTTCCTCAACGGGCGCCATGGCATTCGCGCCTACGAAGCCTGGTGGACGCAGCTTTCCGGAACGCACGCGATCCTTCCGCGCGGTTCGGCCGCCCTGCTGCGGTCGCACTATGAGCGCCTGGAAGCGGGCAAGATCGATTTTCTAGCCGTGCCCCGGGTTTTTTACGTCACAGACACCAACTACTACACCGACGCGGCGGTCAAAATACGCCAGCCCGACGCCAAGCTCGTGCAGTCGTTCCCAAAACCAGACGGAAAGCAAGCCATCCACGTATATAGGCTGAAGTAGCCCCGGTAGAGATAGCATGGTGAGGACCGGCACTCATGCCCGCCCTTCGCCGCGAAGCGGCGACGCGTGCCGCCGTGATTCCTCACCCAACTGCGAGATGCTGATCACAAGCAACCCGAATCCGAGTTCATCGGGAATGCTAGACTGACTTTTCGGCAATGGCACGCTCCCCGCGGCAGGCTTCCGACCAGCCTTCAATGCAGCGAACGAAGTCGAAACGCAAACAGGGGCGTGATGGCCGCCCGTCAACCGACACCAGCTCTTCAGGCGGACCAAAACCGCCAGCCCAGCCGTTCCTCTCCCGCGAAAAACTCATTCTCGGCGCCATTCTCGCGCTCGGATTGGCGCTGCGCGTCTTCCGGCTGATGGAAAATTTCCCCATCGTCGGCGACGAGAGCATTTACCTGCGCTGGGCGGAGATCATCGACCACCAAGGGCAGTGGTTCATTTCGCTGCTCGATGGCAAACAGCCGCTGCCGTTCTGGCTGCTGGCCGTGCAGCGTTTCCTGTGGGACGGCGACCCGCTGCTGGCGGCGAGGCTGCTTTCGGTCGCAGCGGGACTGCTTGCCACCATAGGTATCTACGCGATAGGCAAGCGCCTGGCCGGAGAATCGGCAGGCCTTGCCGGCGCCCTGCTCTACGCCGCGCTGCCGTGGGCGATCATGTACGACCGGTTGGCGTTCGTCGAGTCGATGGTCAATCTCGCCGGTGTAGTCATCGTGTACACTTCGATTCGTTGTTTCCAACCCAACGATGACAGCGCGGCCGGCCGGCGCGAGGTCCTGCTCGCGGGTCTTGCCGTGGGACTCGGGTTTTTCACGAAATCGACAGCGCTGCTATTCGCTTTTTTCCCGGCGTTGGCCGGCATCTGGTGGCAGCGCGGCCGTCCGAAGGTGTTGCTGGGGCAGCTTGGCGCTATCTACGCCATCGCGGCGATGTTTCCTCTGGTTTCGTGGCTTGGCACTCCAGACGTGCCGACATATGACACGACCAACATGGTTTTGCACCAGAGCTTTTTCTTCGCCAAGCCGCAAGAATTGTTGGCAAATCCGTTCGTCGTCGCGGCGGTAAATGTCCCGCTATTTTTTGACTACGTGTCGTCGTATTTGACCTGGCCGGTTTTCCTCGCCGCGCTGGCCTCGCTGGCGTACCTTAGCTACCGGCGCGAGTGGGTGGCCTGGCTGCTGTTTTCGGTCACGCTGCTGCCGCTGCTGGTCGAGATTTTCATCCTCAAGCAGATGTTTCCGACGCGCTACCCGTTTCCGCATATCTGGCCGCTGCTGGCGCTGGTCGCGATCGGGATTCAGCGGCTGTTTGAAGATCTGAAACAACGTTGGGAGCCGCGCCGGGCGGCGCAAGTGACTGCGGCGGCGCTGATGCTGGCGCTGGCGCCGATGCTGGTGCAATCGGTGGCCATTCTGCGCGATCCCAAAACGAACCTTTCGCGGCACGACTCAGGCTACTTCTTGGGCACCTATGCCCATGCGGGCTTCGGCGTGCGCGAGGCCATCGACTTCCTGATCGCGGAATCGCAGCGAGGACCGTTCGTGCTGCTGACCGACCCGATCTGGAGCGTTCCCGCCGACGCGATGTTTCCTTATCTGAATTTCAAACATGGTATTCGCGTCTATGAGGCCTGGTGGACGCAGCGTTCCGGCAGCTACCCGATTTTTCCGCACGGCACCGTCGATTTATTGCGATCACAATATGAACGAGTCCAAGCCGGCAAGCTCGACCTGACGCAGCTTGACCGTGTGTACTACATCACCGACACCAACTACTACACCCCCGAAGACGTAAAGATTCGTCAGCCCGACGCGAAGTTGCTGCAACGCTACCCCAAGCCGGGAAACGAATATTTTGTGGATGTTTACCGGCTCAAATAGACGCGTATTCCATACCGCATAGCACCCTCAGCTTCCCCGTAAACTTCGATGGCTAATCAGCCGCGTTCGTACTCGGCTAACATGAGTCTTGCCTGCCGCCATGGAAAAACAGACCGACAAGAAAGACCAGCGAAGCCGCGTCGAGCAGGTGAAGTCTGTACTGCCCGAAGTGTGGGCGCTGGTGCAGCCGCGGCGCAAGCTGCTCGCCGGAGGGCTTGGCCTGATCGTCATCAGCCGCGCGGCCGGACTCGTGCTGCCGGCCTCCACGAAGTTCCTGATCGACGACGTCATCGGCCAGAAGCAGTTTGACTTGCTGTTGCCGCTGGTGCTCGCGGTGGGCGCGGCGACCGCCATTGAAGCCGCGACATCCTATTCGCTGACGCAGCTTCTGTCGAAGTCCGGGCAGCGGCTGATCGCCGAGCTGCGGCAGAAGGTGCATTCCCACTTGGCGCGGCTGCCGGTCGCCTACTACGACAGCCACAAGACGGGGTCGCTGGTTTCTCGCGTGATGAGCGACGTCGAGGGCGTGCGCAATCTCGTCGGCACTGGGCTGGTTGAGTTGGTCGGCGGGTTGCTCACCGCCGCGGCCGCATTCGCGGCCCTGCTTTATTTCAGCCCCAAGCTGACAGCCGTGGCGCTGTTGCCTCTCGTGGTGTTCGGGCTGGTGCTTAAATACGCCTTCACAACGTTGCGGCCGCTGTTCAATGAGCGCTGGAAAATTCGCAGCGAGGTTAGCGGCAGGCTCACCGAATCGCTGGCCGGCGTGCGGGTGGTCAAGGGCTATCACGCCGAACAGCGTGAGGAGAATGTGTTTGGCGCGGGCGTGCAACGCATGCTCGATAACGTACTGAGCACGATTACCGGTACATCGTTGATGAGCCTGGCGGCGACAGTGCTCATGGGCGGCGTTGGCGCCATGATCATGTATGTCGGCGCGCGCGACGTTCTCGCAGGCCGCATGTTGCCGGGTGAGCTGATCGCGTTTACGGCCTTCCTGGCGTTCGTAGTGGCGCCCGTCTTCCGGGTCGTGAGCATCGCCACGCAGCTCATGGAGGCATTCTCCGGCCTGGAGCGTACGCGCGAAGTATTTGCCGAGCTGCGCGAGCAGGACGACCCGCAGCGTACAGCCGGGCTTGGTGCTTTGCGAGGAGAAGTCTGCTTCGAGCGCGTCAATTTCGCCTACGAGCCCGGCAAGCCGGTGCTGCACGAGATTTCGTTCGCGTCCCGGCCCGGCAGCGTGACGGCCTTGGTCGGACCGTCGGGCTCGGGCAAGTCGACGATCATCGGGCTGGTGGCGGCGTTCTATAAACCGGCTGACGGAAACGTGATGGTTGACGGTGTGGACCTCAGCACGGTCAAGCTATCGTCATACCGCACGCAACTGAGCGTGGTGTTGCAGGAGACATTTCTGTTCGACGGCTCGATCCGCGAGAACGTGGCGTTTGGACGCCCGGACGCGAGCGAACAGGAAATACTCGAAGTTTGCCGCATCGCGCGCGTCGATGAATTCGCCGAGAAGCTCGAAAAAAGCTACGACACGATCGTCGGCGAACGCGGAGTGAAGCTTTCCGGGGGGCAGCGCCAGCGCGTCGCGATCGCGCGCGCGATTCTGGCCAACCCGCGCATCCTGATTCTGGACGAAGCGACCTCGAGCCTGGATTCCGAATCGGAAGCGATGATTCAGCAAGGTCTCTCGTTTCTGATGCGCGGCCGCACGACGTTCGTAATCGCTCACCGTCTCTCAACGATCCGCCGCGCCGATCAGATCCTGGTGGTCGAAGACGGCCGCATCATCGAGCGCGGCAATCACGAATCGTTGTACGCGTCACACGGACGGTACCGGGATCTCTACGACAAACAGCACGATCTGGCGGCGAATCTGTTCCTGGCGCCAGGCGAGGGCGACGAAGCGGAGCGGGAAGTTGCCGACAAGCAGGAAACGGCCCCGGTCGGCGATCCAATGAGCTTGCTCAGAGGTTCTTAGGACCCCGACAAGCGCATTCCTGCAAGCCAGCGGCGCGCCGGTACGGTAGATAAACAAAATCGCCGCCGGCGATCCGAGCCCCATCCGCAAGGGTGGGGTACTTTGTCCGTTCGAGAAGACACCCGCACGATCCGGTAAAAACTGCCTCGGCTACAATGGAAAAACTCGTATGCGCATCACGGTGCTGTTTTTCGGCATGCTGAAGGACTTGGTTGGCCGCTCGCAAGAAGAGCTCGATGTACCCGAAGGCGCGAGACTGGAAACCGTCTTCGGCCACTACGCGTCCCAATTCCCGAAGCTCCGCGAAATGGCCGGCAGCGTGGTAATCGCCCGTAATCAAGAGTTTGCAGACCCCGAAACCCTGGTTGGCGACGGGGACGAAGTGGCCCTGATGCCGCCCGTTAGCGGGGGCTCGGACGCCGACTTGCCCTGGCTCGCCCTTTCGGAGAATCCGCCGGCCGCTTTCTACGCCCTCACCCGCCTGCCGATTGACGCCCGCGCCCTGGCCGCAAAGCTGCTTGCCGGCGACGACGGGGCGCTGATCACGTTTGAAGGCGTGGTACGCAACCAGTCCAAGGGCCGCCGCACGCTCTACCTCGACTACGAATGCTACGTGCCGCTGGCCCTGAAGAAAATGGAAGAGATCGGCGCCGGGATTCTGAAATCGCACCAGGTTCGCGCCATCGGCATGGTGCACCGCCTGGGCCGCCTCGAGATCGGCGAAGCCAGCGTTGCCATCGTGGTAGCTTCGGCCCACCGCAAGCCAGCCTATGAGGCCAGTCTCGAAGCCATCAACCGCCTCAAGCGGCTGGTCCCCGTCTGGAAAAAAGAATATTTCGAGGACGGCGAGGTGTGGGTCGAGGGCGAGTGGGAAAGCTCGGTCCCCAGACCCGCGGGGACTACTCCGTGAGTTATCGGCGCGCGAGCTACTGCTCAGCGAGCTCTCGCCCCGTGAGTTCGCGCCGGCACGCCCTCTCCCGGGCGGTGGCCGCCACTCTGCTGGCGGGCTGCTTCGCGGGCTGTTACGGCCAGACTCAAGCCCAGGAAAACGACACTACCTTCCGCATCGACGTCAGCCTCATCAACGTGCTCGCTACGGTGAAGGACGCGCAGGGCGCGCCCATCGGCGGTCTCGAGAAAGACGATTTCACCATCCTGGACGGCGGCGTGCCGCGGCCGGTGACGGTATTCGAGCGCCGCACTGACCGCCCGCTTTCGGTCATGCTGATGATCGACGCCAGCCTCAGCACGGCCATCGAACTGGCGCAGGAGCGCATCTCCGCGCGGACGTTCGTCGAGAACCTATTGCGCCAAGGCTCGCACCCGCGCGACCGCGTTGCGGTACTGAAATTTTCCGCTTACGTGGATCTGCTCGCCGAGTTCACGCGGTCCATCCCGGCGATCACGAGGGCTTTGCGCGCGGTGCGGCCCGAGAGCGGCACGTCGATGTATGACGCGATCCTGCTGGCGTCGGAAGAGCTGGCGGGCCGCGAAGGCCGCCGCGTCATGATCATCATTACCGACGGCGGCGACACCACCAGCAGCATCAGCTTCGAGCGCGCCCTCCGCGCCACGCACGCCATCGACGGCGTCATCTATGGCATGATCGTGATGCCGATCAAAAGCGACGCGGGCCGCAACACCGGCGGCGAAAACGCCCTGAAGGCGCTGGCGTCGAACACCGGCGGCGCGACGTTCGTGCAGCTTGGCAGCGACACCCTCGACGAGGCTTTCGAACAGATCTTGCGCAATCTGCGGACGCAGTATCTGCTTGGGTATTATCCGCCCCCGCTGCCCGATACGAATGAAACGTTTCGCTCGATCGAGGTGCAAGTGAATCGCCCCGACGTGACGGTGCTCGCGCGCAAGGGTTATTTTCTTCCCGAGCCGCGCCGCATGCCGGTGATCACTCACGGCCAGATCAGCATCCGGCCTAAGCTGCCCGAGCAGCCGGCCGCCAAACCAGCCGAGTCCACCGCCACCGAAACGAAAAAGCCGTGAAAAAGCCCCCGCCCAGCCGAAATTTCAAGAAGGGACCCGCTAGGGCAGGTGGCCCACCGACGCGCCCCAGCAGACCGGCGCCGGCCGCGAGAGAAGCCGATACGCGCCCGCCGAGCCCCGCGAAGCAGGGCCCGCCGGACAGCACTCTTCGCGAGACGCAATATCTCAAGAGCCTGGTCGCGAACAAAACGCCGGTGCTGGTCCGGCTTCGCGATAACGAGACGGTGGAAGGCATAGTCGAGTATTACGACGCCGCCATGATCCGACTGACTCGCGACGGCGAACCCAATCTGTTTATCTACAAAGCCGATATCAAGTATTTAGAGGAGCAAGCCTAACGCCGCAATTCCGAAAGCGAGCGTGGCGGCGTGGGCGATAAGATGCGCAGAAATCGCCGCAGGCGATCCGAGCCCCACTCGCAAGAGTGGGGTCACACAATCACCGATTCGCAAGAGACCGGCAAGTCAAGCTCAACCGCGGGATGAACAAATCCGGCTCCTCGCCGCGACAAGCGCAAGCCGTTCCGCCCCTGACCAAACATCCCAAACCAAGACAGCAACTCATGAACAATCCTGACTTCACAACCGTTGCCGCGGAAATCGCCCGCGAAGCCGGAAGCCTTCTGGAGCACTACTACGACCAGCGCGTCGCGGTCGAATACAAAGGCGAATTCGACCTGGTGACGGCGGCGGACCGCGCCTCCGAAAAGCTGGTTGTCGCGCAGCTACAAGCCCGCTTCCCCACGCATTCGATCGTCGCCGAAGAAGGCGGCGGCGTGGAGCACAATTCCGGCTACGTCTGGTATGTCGATCCGCTGGACGGAACGACCAACTTCGCGCACAGCTTCCCGACCTTCGCCGTCAGCATGGGGCTGGCGCACAACAACGAGCTGGTGGCCGGAGTGGTCTACGACCCGATGCGCAAGGAATGCTTCACCGCCGAGCGCGGCTCGGGAGCCTACGTAAACAACCGCCGCCTGCACGTCTCGAAAATCGCCCGTTTCCAGGACGGGTTGTACGCCACAGGCTTCGCCAGCGCCAACCGCCGCCACGACGTCAACGTGCATTTCTTCCACCGCATGTCGCTGATGACCCACGGAGTGCGCCGGCCGGGTTCGGCCGCGCTCGACCTCTGCTCCGTCGCCGCCGGACGGCTGGAAGGCTTTTGGGAATTCGGCCTCAAATCCTGGGACGTAGCCGCGGGCCTGCTGATGGTCAGCGAGGCCGGCGGAAAATGGGGAGACATGCGGGGAGGTCCCTACCAAGTAGGAGGCCCGCATCTCGCCGCCACCAACGGCCTCGTGCACGAAGACCTCCTCAAAGTCTTCGCTGATGTGGCCGACGGCCGGCTCGAAACACCGCTGCCGCCGGTAAAGCTCTAGCCCGCTTTCTTCACACAGCACCGCCGACGGTGGCCACTGTCGAAAAGACGGAAGAGGGCGCCGTGTTCCCCGATTTCTATATGGTTCGGCACGGTTCCCCAACTAACGGCCCTGTGCTCCTCCGGTGTTGGACCGGGCCGGGCATAAACAACCCGGTCATGTATTACAATATGGGCAGATGAGTCACACAATCACAGTACGTCTTACACCGGAACTCGCGGAGTGGCTTAGCGAAACCTCGCGCCGAACAGGAGTTCCGGCTGGCCGGATCGTCCGCCATCAACTCGAACAGGCGAAAAACGATCACGGAAGCCAGGCATTCCTGCGTCACGCGGGAAAAATCAATGGGCCAGCCGACCTGTCAACCCGAAGAGGCTTTGAACGGCGGTGAATGCCATCGCCGATACCGGATTCGTGGTCGCGTTCGGTAATCGCGGCGACCATCACCACAATTGGGCGGTCGACCTGGCCGCGACTGTCACGCCGCCGCTGCTAACGTGCGAGGCTGTCCTTGCCGAGGCGTCCTTCCACCTCAACTCCTGCGCCTACGTGCTTTCGCTCGTCACAGACGGATTGCTTCAAGTAGCGTTCGATGCGCCCAAGAACCTGAACCGTCTAAACGAACTCGCCAAGCGATACAAGGAACGCCAACCCGACTTTGCGGATCTTTGTATCATCCGCATGAGCGAAATCTATCCTCGCCACGCAGTCGTAACCGTAGACGAAAAAGATTTTCGAGTCTACCGGCGCAATCGCCGCGAGGCCATTCCACTGTTGTGTCCGCCAAAGCGCTAGCCGTTTTCCTCGCACCCGCCCAGAACCTTTCCCCTTTCCACGCCGAGGTTGATGCGGTCCCGTTCAATGGCCGAAATCTTGAACAGCGGAACGCCAGTGACCCGAAGCCCCGACAGGGGCGATAGACGGAATAGCCCACGGCGTGAGCCGTGGGTCAGCCAATCTCTCTCGATCCAGCCCTGGAAGGGCGGCAGAATTGCGGGGCGACATACCGGTAGCCCCGGGCGCACGGCCACAAGTGTCCTTTGAAACCACACCTTGCGGTAGACTCGCAACATGATTCGCCAGATCGCGCCGCAGTTCTTCACCACCGACATCCCCGCGACGCTCGCCTACTACAAAGACAAATTGGGATTCGAATGCTTGGGTACGTGGCATTCGCCTCCGGTGTACGCGATCGTTGCGCGCGATAAGCACGCGATTCATTTCCGCCTCGCGGAACCGCCCACGCCCAACCCCGACAAATACGCGGAGGAATTGCTCGACGCGTATCTCCATATCGAGAACGCGGACGCGCTCTACGAGGACTACAAAGCGCGCGGCGTGGAATTCACCCGCGAACTCGACAACACGCCATGGAACGCACGCGAGTTCGTGGTCAAAGACTGCGATGGCCGCCTGCTCGCATTCGGCGCCAATTTGTAGCCTCTGCCCAGAACAACAATAGGGAGGCCATGCGGCCTTGCAGCGCGGCGAGCACGGTTCGAACGTTCCTTTGCTCGCTCTCGGCCGCGTAGAACTGTTCTGGCGTTCGAGGCGTGGGAAGAAAAGGCGCGAAGATTCTCGCGAACCGGTAGCGGCGGGCTTGCCGCCGCCACTCGTCCAGAGCCTCGCGCGCCGCCGCCCGGTAGATCCAACCCTCTGCCCCGTTTCTATGGGCACGGGGATTTCTGCTCCACTTCAGAAAAACGTCGACGGCAATCTCCTCCGCGCGGGCCTGGTCGTGAATCACGCGGCCAATGACGCGGGCAACGCACTCATAGTGAGCGGCAAACAGATCGTCGAGACGAGGAAGGCTGCCGTGATGAGATTCTTCCGGAAGGGGCAGGCTCATTGCGTTCACAACCCAAGAACGAGCGACACCCAAGTTTTGTGGCGCCGGCGAACCGGAAGTGCGCGGGCTACGATCCAACCCCCAAGACCCCGACCCGCGCAATCACCCGCCACAAGCTAAACTAATCCTTATGGACCGCATCGAAGTGAACCCGGAGATCTGCGGGGGCAAACCGGTCATCCGCGGAACGCGCATCATGGTGCGTAACATTCTCGGCATGGTTGCCGGCGGCTATACTTTGGAGCGGATTCGGGCGGCCTATCCCGAACTCACTCCCGAGGACATCAACTCCGCGCTGGAATACGCCGCCAAGGTCGTCGACGAGGATCAAGTGATCGCCCGCTGAGTCTATCGATCGTGAGCGCCTCGGTCCTCCTCGACCAGAACGTACCCATTGCAATCGGCGACTACCTACGTAGCAAGCGCCCGCAATGGACCGTCCGCCATGTCAGCGATATTGGGCTCAGTGGAGCCCCCGACTCAACCATCTTCCACTGGGCGCAGCAAAACAACTCGATCATCATTACCTTCGATGAGGACTTCGCGGACACCAGGATGTACCCCGTTGGCGCCCACGCCGGTGTGATTCGCCTTAGGGTGTGGCCAACGACGGTTGAGTTGACGGAAGCCGCCCTGGACCGTCTTCTGGAAACTACGCAGGACGAGGTCTTGCCGGGCAGCTTGATCATCATCGACAACGCAAAGATCCGCATTCGTAGAACAGCGAAGCATGGGTAGTCATGCGGTAGCGCAATATGCCACCAATAAACCCCATCGGTCACCCAGCCGGGCCTCCCCAAAATAACGGCCCATCGAATCCAAACAAGCATCGACAGCCCGTGCCGTCACGGCAGAAAACAGAAAATTCAAGCCACGGCATCAACAACATAGCCAGATCCGCCCCCGAAAACCCTTGACACCAACCATATCCTGGAATCGAGAGGGGGTTGCGGGGCCTAAAAACCAAGCAGCCCTTTTTCAGTCGACGGTTTTGCGCAAAAACCAATCGTCCGAATGATGCTGTCACGTCTGAGAAATCCGGCGGCTGGCCTTGGGGCCGGCAGCGAACCTCTCGCAGTTTGAGGGGAACGGCGTGGGCCCCCATAGGCCCGCGGCCGGAGGAAACAGGCTTCGCCTATTACCGACAGCCCGAAGACCCAACGGGTCCGAAGGCCGGAGAGGAAGTAGGCAAGACGGGGATCGCGATTCCCAAACAAGGTAAGGAGGACGCGTTGTCGAGCCAGTTCGGTTCTACTCTCGGGTCCGCGGGCCGTAAGCCCGCTCTAGATGGGCAAGAAGGTTCCCGCCCGAGGCTCCTCTCCTCAGAGCACGACGCAAAACGCTGTCACTTCGAACCTATATGCATCCCGCTGGGCGTCCGGGCACGGCGCCCAGCGGAGACGATGTTTTCCGTGACACAGGCAATCCTGCCTGTGGCGTAGTTACAGGCAATCCTGCCCGTGGAGTAGTTACAGGCAATCCTTTCGGCGCCGCGTGGGCCCAGGCATGCTGCCTGCCCTCTGGTCATAAGCATAGTGGGATAGCCTGCTACTCCAAGGCCCGCAGCCAACAACACCGCCCGAAACAACCCGCACGGGCGTTCGAAAACAATAACCCAGGCGCCCAAAGTGTATCCACCCGCCAAACCGACAACATCCAATTCAACTGAGCATTCGCAAGACCATCGAGAATCAATTCACGACCCGCGAGGACATGCAGAACGCATTCGACCGCTACAACTTCAATGTGATGGGAACCCGGGCGGCGGCGCAAATGCCGCCGCCCGGAATTGTGTACGGTCACTTCGCTGCGCCGGGCAGCTCCGGCTAGTCCACCCAGACCCTGCCCGTCTGAGCGCCTATCCGGCCGCCGATCTCGATAATGACTTCCGCCGGACCCGCCGGCACCGCGCTGTCGATCTGCGCGTTGACCTGCAGCAGCCCGACGAAGCCGGGCGCCAGGCCGCTAAAATGCACCGGCGCGGGGCGGCCGCCGATGGTCACGCGGACGGTTTCCGTTGCCCGCGCGAACGGCTCCATGCCGGGCGCCAAGGCCCCGGTCTCGACGGCCGGGTTGACCAGCCCCTGCCCGGTTGCAAAAAGCTGCACCACGCGCCCCGGGTTCTCGCGGTTGTCCTCGGAATTCAGAGCGCCGTCCTGGTTCAACACTGGGGCGAACTGGCCGGGATGGGACGGCAGCACCGGCAGCGAGACGCGAGCGCTGACAGCCCCTTCGAACTCGACGCGCACCGTTACGCGGCTCAAGCCCGCCACTTCAAACGGAACCTGCACGTTGAGCTGATCGGCGCGCACAAAAAACAGCGGCGCCAAGACTTCGTTGAAGAAGACGCGCACGCCGGCGGCCGACGTCGCCAGACGTCCGGTCTGCGGGTCGATGCCGGGTTGCACTCCCTCGGCCGGCCCCAGTTCGGCGCCGAAGATCGAAACGATCTCGCCTGCGGTCACGCCGCCACCGCCGAAATCAGCGGCGTTGACGACGCCCGCCCCGGTCAGGATCGGAACGCCGCCGGTCGGCTGCCAGCTCTCGCCGCCGTCCACGGTTTTAAACACGCCGCCACCCACGGTCGCCGCGTACAGCACGCCGGCTTTGCTCGGATCGGGAACCAGATCGAGGACGCCCTGCTCCTCGAGGCCCGCATCGGCGCTTTGCCAACTGTCGGCGCGGTCGGTGCTGCGGAACACCCCGGCCGAGGTCGATGCGTAGACCGTGGAGTTGGCGTTGGCGTCGACCGCTACCGAAGACACCAGGACGCCCTCCGCGGGAAAGCCGGCGTTGACGGCACGGTACTCGCCGCCGCCGTCGGTGCTGCGAAAGACGCCGTTGCCGGCGGCAATATAAATGCGCGACGGATCGTTGGGGTCAATGGCGATGTCCAGCAGGGGCACGTCCGTCGGGCCTGCGCCGGTCCAGTCGGCTCCGCCGTCGGTGCTGCGGAAGAGTTCGTAAAATCCCGTGGATAGGTCGTCGAAGACGATGACAAACAACGTCGTGGGAGTGCTGGGGTGAAATTTCAGGTCGACGACGCGCTGAATCACTTCCCCGTCGCCGTTAATGCCCTGAAAGCTCTGCCCGCCGTCGGTGCTGCGAAAGACTCCGTTACCCGAGCCGATCACGACGGTGCGGCCATCGCTGGGGTGAGCAGAGACCGTGTAAAACGGCGCGCTTGTTTGCAATACCTCCCATTGCAGGCCGCCATTGTTGCTTCTGAGCAAAGATCCGTCGTTGGCGTTGAACGGGTTGACCGAGCCGCCGTAAACAATATTGGGATTGGAAGTGTCGAATTCAAGGGCGCGCAACGCGAACGACTCGAGGCCTGTGTTCGCCGGACCCCAACCCGCGCCGCCGTTCACCGACCGATAGGCGCCGCCGCTAGGGACCGACGCCAGCACGGCGCCCCCCATGGGGTCCACGGCCAGCGCGCTGATCTCGGCGAAATGGATCCCGCGCGAGCTCAAGTCCCAGTTCGCGCCGCCATCGGCTGAACGAAAAAGGCCCCCGCCGCGGCTTCCCGCAAACAGCACCGCCGGATCGTGCAAGCTCAGCGCGACCATCAGCAATTCGGATCGCGGAATGCCCTGCGAGTTGGACGCCCAGTTCTGGCCGCCATCACTGCTCTTGACCACGCGCGCGAATTGCGTGGCGGCATAAACCACCGCCGGATCGGCCGGGTCGACGGTCACATCCACGACCGCGAACGACGACAGGGTCGAGCTAAAAGGCGGGCCGCCCGTGGACGATTTGAGCACGCCGATCGCGGTCCCCAGGTAAACCACGTTGGAGTCGGAAGGGTCCAGGGTGACGCTGAAAACGGCGAAAGGGCCGGAATTGGACCAGCTTTGCCCGCCGTCGGTGCTTTTTGAGAGCCCGCCGCCGCCGGAAACGGCCAGGCTGGCGTTGGCGGCGTAAATAATCTGCGGGTTGCCGGGGTCGATCTCGATATCCAGATAGACGCCTTGGAGCAACCCGGTACGGCTGGGCGCCCAGGTATCGCCGCTGTCGGTCGTCTTGAATACACCCCCGTTGGCGCTTCCCGCGTAAACGGTATTGACGTTTGCCGGATCGGTCGCTAGCGACGCAATCGCGGTCACGTCGAGGCCCTGGTTCACTTGCTCCCAGGTTGCGCCTTGGTCGCGCGAGCGGAATATGCCCTCGGCCAGCGAACTCGCATAGAGCACCGTGCTGTCGCCCGCGACGGAGGATACGCCAACGCCGTGAAGGCGATCCCCGGTCTCGCTCCAGCTCAGTCCGCCATCCGTGCTTCGCAGGACGCCGTTATTCGTGGCCGCGTAGAGCAATAGAGGGTCGCCCGCGAATTGCAGAAGGTCGCTGACCGCGCCCCCCGGCGGCCCTCCTTGTCCCCAGGCAGCCGCCGCGACGCACAGCAGCAGAAGCGATCGAAACCAACCTCGTACAAGCATGCTTTCCAGTTTAGCGGGGCAGGCTGGTTTTCGGCCCGGCACAAAGGCAATTCAATGCGAGCCGTAGCAAGATCGCGTAGCGCTAAGTTTTGCGAGCAGCGCTAGCCCTTGGGCGTCATCTTGGAGCGGACCCGCGCGCCAAGCTTCCGCACGCCTTCCCCCATCGCGGCACGGGCTTCGCCAAGCCCCTTCGGAGTGACATTCCCCGCCTTCACGTAGTCGATCACGATCTGCTCCGCGGCGGCAAATTCCTCGCAGCAGTGGGCGATCTCCGAAGCAATCTCATGAGGAATCGTCGTCACGCCGTTGCAGTCTCCGTGCAGCAGGTCGCCGGGATGAACCGCAATTCCGCCAACGTGCACCGGAACATGCACGTCGAGAATGCAAGGGTAGCCATGCGAACAAATCACGCCGTCCGAAAAGCAAGGGAAGCCGATGG
>JBBDWJ010000205.1:21020-21620 GCA_040902925.1 Bryobacterales bacterium
GGCGCGAACCTGATCCAGATCGCGGGCCGCGCCGCTGGTAATCAGGCCGGCCGCCCCAAAAGCCTTGTAGGTCTGCGTCATGACCTCGCCGAAGGTAGCGGCGACCGGAGGGCTATCGAGATCCTGAAACACAACCACGACCGGCTGGGGCAGCTCGGCGAACCGCGCCACCTGGCTATCGAGCGTTCCGTAAGCGCTGCCAGCGGCCGGAGCGATCGCCGACCGGAACGTCACCGTCGAGGCGTACCCGGCCATCGGCGGCATCTCGGGAAAACAGGCCCGGATCCGGCCGTCCATGTAGCCGGCCGTCTGGGGCCGCACTTTGAAGACCTCGATCACATTGCAAATGGTCGGCGTGTCGTACTTGCGCAGCAAGGCGAGGTCAGCTTGAGAGAGTTGAGGTATATCCACGATCGATTTCTGCTCCTAAGGGTTCAACAAGCTCTCAATTCTACAACGCACAGCCAAGCCGGGCAGACTCCCCCTGTCTCGGCGGCCGCGCGGGGCCTTGCCGGTTTTGCCTTTTGCCTTTTGCACTTTGCCTTTTGGACTGAACCCCTGGAGTGAGACAGCGAGTTAAGGGGGTTGGCGCCGTTGGCT
>JBBDWJ010000206.1:0-18277 GCA_040902925.1 Bryobacterales bacterium
GCCGAGCACGCAGAGGGCTTGGCATGCTGATTCTGTGCATAAGTCAGGTACCACAAAGCTGCATGCCGAAGTTCGGCACGGGCCTCAGGATGAAGAACGACCCGCACGCCGCTGCTCCAGTTCCTCAAGAAGGGCGGTTCGCGCAGTATCCCACTCAACGGTCTGCACACCACCCTCGGCGACTTCGCGAGAGCGACGCTCTAGTTCGCTCGCCCACGCGCCGGCGGCTTCGTCATCCGACTCCTCCAGGCTCAACAGGACCTGTTCGGCAAGCCGCGCCCGTTCGCTGCGCGGAAGGCGCAGCACTTTGGCCAGTAGATCTTCCACCAACACATTCCGAGTTTACCATCCCCGTTGCGGAGCTCAGCGGCGAGAAGCGCCGAACACGACCCTAGCGTCAGGTCCGATTGGAGCGGTAGGCGGCCGATACCACAGCTCTCCTCAATTTCTTCCTCGAATCCGCCATCTCGAACACGATAATCCTACCAGGGGAATACCATCATGACGCTCAACGGCATCGCCACCGACGCTCTGAGCACCGCATTGGCCGAGGTGGGGACGGCGGCCCGGCGCGTTAGTCAGGCGACCACGCCGGCCGTCGATCCAGAACCCCGCCTGGAGCTTACGACGGAGCTCGTGCGCCTGCTGCGGGCTCAGCGTCACTTGGTAGTCGCCGTGGAAATCGCGCGCACCGCGGACGAGACGACGCAGACGACTTTGGACCTGCTGCGTTAGGCCGAGAGACGATCAGAGTAAGGGCTCTTTCTGCCGCGGCGCAAACACGCTGGCCTTCGCAGCGCGCAGGCACCCGGCATCAACAAGGTGCTCATCACCGCTGGTCTGGCTCGTATTCCCGCCGCCATCGCGCTACGATATGGCGTAATGCGACGGCGACGAATCAAGAAAGCCGCAGCGCGGATCACTTTCACTGCCCTGACGTTCGCAGCGTTCTCGGGAATCGTTCCGCAGGCGTACCCCGCCGACTGGTCTCGCTTTCGGGGGCCCGACGGAGGAGGGGTCGGCGACGCCGCTGATCGCGCTACCGTCCCATTGCCGCTGGAGATGCGCCCTGACTCGGGCTACATCTGGAAGCGCGCCACGCCGCCGGGTAAATCTTCGCCCGTGCTCGCCGGGACGCGGCTGTTTTTCACCGCGCATGAGCCGGACCGCTTGCTCACGATCGCACTCGACCGCGAGAGCGGCGAAACGCTTTGGACGCGCGAGATCCGCCCCACGCACAGCGACGAGCGCAATCCGCTGAACGACCCGGCCGTGCCCACGCCCGCCACCGATGGCGAGTCCGTGTATGTTTTCTTCGCCGATTTTGGGTTGGCCGCCTACAGCGTCGACGGACGCGAGGTTTGGCGCCGGCCGCTCGGCCCGTTCCACAGCCCGCACGGCATCGCCTCGTCGCCACTGTTGGTCGATGGCATGCTCGTGTTGCTGCTCGAGCAGTTCGAAGGCGGCGCGGTCGTTGGCGTTGACGCCTCGACGGGCGAGCCGAAGTGGAGCGTGCCGCGGCCGACTTCGATTGGCGGCTCCTCCGCCACGCCCGTCGCCTACCGCACCGCCGAAGGCGAGATGCAGGCAGTCGTCACCTCGCCGTTCGAGCTGGCCGCTTACGATCCCAGGACCGGAGAAAAACTGTGGCGCGTCGGCGGTCTGGCGCACCAGCCGAAGTCGAGCCCCTTCGTCGCCGGCGATTTGATTCTTACCGGCGTGCAAGGCGATAACGCCCGTGGCAGGCTGAAATCGTGGGAAGACACCGTTCGTGAGCTCGACAGCGACGGCAGCGGAGTGGTTGAGAGCGGGGAAATCCGGGGAGCGCTTGCCGACTACGACCGCGACGGAATTTTCGGGCGCGCCGATTATGACCAATGGTTCGCCGAAAAATCTCCGCCAAGCCAGGTGATGGCCGTGCGCCCGCGCGGCCGCGGCGACCTGACGAGCCAAGCCATTGTTTGGAGCGTCGAGCGGGGCGTGCCGCGCGTGACCACTCCGCTCGCCTACAACGGCATCGTCTACATGGTGCGCAACGGAGGCATTCTCGGCGCACTCGATCTTGCCACCGGCCAGGAATACAAAACCGCGCGCCTCAGCGATGCGATCGATGAATACTTCGCCTCACCGGTGGCCGCGGGCGGCAAAATCTTAACCACCAGCCGAAGCTGCAAGCTCACCTGGATCCAAGCCGGAGCCGAATGGGAAGCGCTCAACGTCAACGACCTGGGCGAGGAATGTTTCGCCACGCCGGCGCTGGGCCACGACGGTATCTTCGTGCGTACCACAAGCTTTATGTATCGCTTCGCCGAGACAGGGCCAGCCAAAAGCCAACAGTGAACAACCACAGATGAGCACAGATCCACCCAGATAGTTCATTCGCCCCAGGGGACAGTCACCGTGTTTCGCATCCTGATGTATGGTGGTTTACCGGATTCTTGCGCCGCGAAACACGGTGACTGTCCCCTCGCACCTCCTCGCACCTATTCTCCTGCGGCGCCGCGCGTATGGCCGACAACGTAGCTGATGCCGACGGTGGCTCGAAGAATCGGCTCGACTCCCATCGAAAATTCGGGCGTTAGAAACAGGCGGTCCGTCAAAGCGATCTTCACGCCCAGGCCCGCGCCGTAGGCCCAGGAATTTACCGCAAAGCGCGGCGCGAAATGGCGAAGCACGCCTATGCGGCCCGCCACGTAGGGCTGCACGCGCGAGCTGCCTTTGAAATCCCACGCGACGTGCGCCGAGGCCGTGATGTCCTGGTCGAATTCATTGCGATACATGTAAAGGAATTCGGGCCCCACGCTCAAACGCCGGGTGATGTAGTAGTGGCCCGAGCCCCCGGCAACGACGTGGTTCTGGGAGCTCTCGTCAATGAACGTCGAGTAGCCGCCGAGTCCACGCACCTCAAATTGGCCTCGCCGCGCCGACTGCGCCAGAGCAGTAGATGTGTGCAGCAGCAACAGCAAAAGCGAAACAACTCCGGCGTACATGAATGGTCCCTTCTGGCCGCGCAGTTACACCCAAGCGGCTGCCGCGCAGACTCGCGGGTCTCAGCCACCGAGGCTCGCGACAACTCGTGCAACGAGCGGGCCACTGCCAAACGACTCGGCGTGAGCACGGCCATAACGACGATCGCAGCGGAGGCAAATATAAAAGGCGGGAGGGGTTAGGACTCTTACTCAGCCTGCGGGTGAGGGAGAATCGAGAAAATCCCGGGAGGCAAGACCGCCGGTATTTCCGGACGGAACCGCCAGACAATCCTGACAGTCCGCGTCGTTGGTAGCCGCGCCGATGGCGAGAAGTGCCGCTCGATACGCCAAGCACCCTTGACACACGAAAAAAGGGGAGCCCCCGCGGGCTCCCCTTCTGTCTTGCTCGGCAGACGCTACCTAAAAGCGGTAACGCAAGCCGAACTGAATCTGCCGCGGATCGACGCGCTGACTGCTGACGCGCCCCCAGGCCGCGTTGTTCAAAGCGCCTTGGGGGTCACTGAAGGTGACCGTGTTCGGGAAGTTGAACATCTCGGTCCGGAACTCGAGCGCGTGCCGCTCGTTGATCTGGAACACTTTCTGGACCGCGATGTCGAGGCCGATAATTCTGTCGGCGTTGGTGATGAACGGCGCGGCGTTGCCGAAGGTGAACTGCGCCGGCGCGGCAAAGGCCTTGGTGTTGAACCACTCGTCGGCCGTCTTGGGGCCGTCGTTCGGATCACCCACCTGATTCAGCCGCTGGGTCTTGCGGCCGGTGTTGGCGATGTCCACACCGGTCGAAACCATGAAGGGCGGACCGCTGTCGAGACGCGTGATGCCTTCGAGCGACCAGCCTCCCAGAATCAGGTCCGTCGCCCGGTTCCAGCCGCCGCCGAAATGCCGGCCGCGGCCGAACGGCAGCTCGTAGACGTAGGCGAAGATGAACACGTGGTTGATGTCCCAGCTCGAACGGCTCCAGTCGGACTGCCGATCAAAAGGATTCTGGGTCTTCTGGTTCTCCGCCAGCGACGACTGATTGTCGAGCGACTTCTGCCAGGTGTAGCTCATGTTGAACTGCAGGCCGTTCGAGTAGCGCTTCTTGAGCGACATCTGCAGCCCGTTGTAGGCGCCGGCGAACTGGTTGGAGCCGCCGTCGAGGTCGCCGAAGTTGGTAAGCAGCCGGCGGGGCTGAATGGTGCCGGGCCCCGGCGTCAGCGCGTTGTTGAACGGCGAATAGCCGATCTGCTTGCGGCTCGCCGAACCGACGTAGCCAACGTCGAGCGTCAGGTCATCCTGAAGCTGGCGCTGAATGAAGAAGTTCCACTGCGTCGAGTACGGCGAGCGGTTCTCTGGATTCTGCGGCCAGCCGCCGATTGCCGCCGTGGATTCAAACGAAGGACCCGGACCGGTGATCGACTGATCGAGCACGCCGCCACGGTTGGGGCTGAACACCTGCTGCACGGTGAAGGGCCAGAACTTGCGAAGATCCTGGAGCTCCTGCACAAAGGTGGAGTTGTAGAACATGCCGATACCGGTGCGGATGACCGTCTTGTCGCCTAGGCGATAGGCGATGCCAAAGCGCGGCGCGAAGTCGTTCTTGTCGCTCTGCACCAGCGCGCGGCCGTAGCCGCCGTTAAACGCCGGCAGGTTGCGTTCGCCATTGGGCGGCGCCGGCTCTGGGTTGGTGGTCGCCCACAGCAGTTGGCCGGAGTAGACGCCATTCGGATCGCGCAGAACCTGCAGATTGCCCAACCGGTCAGTGCTGTCGTAGGGACGGCTGCCGAACTGGTACATCAGGCCCATGTTGATGGTGAGCTTATTGGTGATGCGCCAGTCATCCTGAACGTGGATCATCATGAAGTGGCTGATGCCATCGGTCAGCGTATTGCCCTGGCCGCGGCGCACTTCGCTGGGGTAGCCCAGCAGCGCGTCCGCCATCGGGAAACCGGTAAGCTGGCCGTCAAAAATGGCGTCGCCGTTCATCGGGTTCGATGTGTTGGTGTAGAACTGGCGGTATTGATACTGCCCGCCGACCTTGATCGAGTGTTGGCCCTTGATCGTCGACAGGTTGGAGCGCCACTGCCAGATGTTGTCGCCGGTGACGTCGCCGCCGCCGCTGGGCACCGAGTAGGCGCCAAAGGTGATGCTGGGCAGCGCGTCGCTGAAGACCTCGGTCTGATACATCTGCATGCCGGTCTGCTGGAAATAATCGGCGCGCGAAATCACCGAGTTCGAAGTCAGGTTCGGGTTGTTGGGCTGGTTGGTGCCGAAGCCGACCTCGATGGTCGTGGTCGGGCTGAAGATGTGCGTCCAACCCGAGGCGTAGTTAAACACGTCGAACTCGCTGACGCCGTTGTAGTTCGGATTGGCGTTGGGGTCGACCAGGTCGGCGTTCTGATAGCTGTAGCGGAAGTAGAACAGGTTCTTCTCGCTCATGTTGTAGTCCCAGCGCCAGTGAAGCTGATCGCGGTCATTGGCCTGGCCGCGCGCGCCGACCCAGTTCTGGGTGTCGCCGCTGCGGTTGGGTTCGGGCACCAGCAATCCGATGGCGGTCGGAATCGCCGGATTGATCTGGGACTGCGGAATCACGTTATTGGCGAAGATGCCGCCGTTGACCGGGTCCTTGAGCTGCACCGGCGTGCTGGCGCTGAGCAGCCGCGAGAAATCGCCGCGCCGGAAATCGGCTTGCGGCACGTTCAGCAACTGCGTGCTGCCGCGCCGGCGGCGAAAACCTTCCCAGCTTGCGAACCAGAACATCTTGTTCTGCAGTTTCGGGATCGGCCCGCCGACCGCGGCGCCGAACTGGTTGAGCCGGAAGGGCGTCTGCGGCAGACTGTTGCGGTTGGCGAAGAACTCATTGGCGTCGAAGGCGTTGTTACGCAGAAACTCGTACACCGAGCCATGCACTTCGTTGGTGCCCGACTTGATCACCATCGAGACGTTGGCGCCCATCGAGCGGCCGAACTCCGAGCCGGTGTTGGTGGCGACTTTGAACTCCTGCAGCGCGTCCATCGGCGGGGAGATTCCCGGCGAGTTCATCATCTGCATGTTGGAATCGAAGCCATCGAGAGTGAAGTTGTTGTCCTGCGGACGGCCGCCGTTCACTGACACCAGCGTGGTGCCCGACTGGGCGGTACCGCGGTTCTGGCTGCGGCTGATCGAGCTGGTGCCGGGGCTGAGCAGCATCAGGCGCGTGTAGTTGCGCTGGTTCACCGGCATGCGCTCAAGGTCTTTGGCGTCGACGACGTTGCCGACCGAGGCCTCGGAGGTTTGCAGAACGGGAGCGGCGCCGGTCACCTCGATCGTCTCGGTGACGTCGCCAAGCTCGAGACTGAAATCGACCGCCAGCACGGCCGCCACTTGCAGCACGACGCCGTTGCGGACCTGCGACTTGAAGCCGGTCATCTCCACGGCCACGCTATAGACTCCCGGGTTGAGCGGGGTCACGCGATACTGGCCAGCTTCGTTGGTCGACACTTCACGGGTGAAGCCCGTGCCTTCATGGGTGACGCGCAGGGTCACATTGGGAACAGCCCCACCGCTGGGGTCGGCCACCGTGCCGACGAGGGTAGCCGCGGTTTGCGCTGACACGAACGCGGGCGCGAGCAACAAGGCCACGCCCATTAGAGACGTCAATACGAATACGTCTTTCATCCTGATTTTCATGTAGTTTCAATCCTCAAAGTGCCCCCCAACCCTGCACGCGCGGGCTGGGGAGGTGAGTTGGTTGTGATGTCGTCGGGGTATCGAGACGAGTCAAGTCCGAAAACCCTCAAAACGCGATTCAGTTGTGAACCGGCGTCTGGTGGTGTAAACGCTTGCACCCAGAGCACGCTGCAACGGACTGTTCAGCCAAGCTTGGCTTCCAACCTGATAGCGTTAACACTCTGGACCCCACCTAGTACCGGAGACTAACCTTATCACAGTAGCATCTGTCATTCAACCCTGTCCAACCATAGCCCGAATAGGCTATTTTTGTGACCCCCTAGGGGCTACCAATGAAAGCCCGGCCCCTCCGCCCGCCGGCCACAGGCCGGCCGCACCGGGCGGGAGGCCCGCTGCAGTAACCGCTCGGGATCGCGGGAAATTCCGTCGGAAGTTTCGAGGTGGCATTTCGATCCAGGAGCCAGGGAACCGGCACACCGGATGATTCGTAAGTCATTCTTCATGGTCATTCTTTCGCAGCCACTTTGCGTTGCCGCGAAAATGTACCTGCAAGCGCCGGCGGTTTTTCGCGCCAGCGATGAGTTGGATGCAGGTGAGTTGGATGCAGTGGGACTTACGTTTCCGCCGTTTGGCCGTCTATCCGCCTTGGGCCGCCCGTGCGGTTTCGACGCCGATGGCGCCGCGGGTCGCGGAAACCATCTAGCCGGCCTGCGATGAAGGTGCTTTGGCGGACACCCCTTCGGGATGCTTTTCTTATGAAACTTACGGTTTTGAGCGCGCCACGTGTTCGAGGGCGATTCCCGCGGCTGGCGGCGGGGCTGGTTTGTCTTGCGGCTTCCGCCACGGCCCAGACACCCGCTTCGCAATACTCGCCGGCCGATCAGATCAGCCGCGACAATGTCGCGGGGCTTCGCGTTGCCTGGACCTACCGCACCGGCGAGCCGACGACAGCGGCGCCCGGCGGAGGCAAAGACGCGGCCTTCGAGGCGACTCCGGTTTACGCCGATGGCCTGCTGTATATCGGCACGCCTTGGGGCAAAGCTATCGCGCTCGACCCCGAGACAGGCGAGGAACGCTGGTCTTTCGACGCCAAGATCAACCCCAAGGGTAGCTACGGAGATTTCGCCAACCGCGGTGTGACGTTCTGGGCCGACCCGAACGCCGCAGCGGCCGGGGCTCCGAGCGCGGGTCCGTGCGGGCGGCGCATCTTCCTGGCCAGTATTGACTCCAGGTTGTTTGCTTTGGACGCCGCTACTGGCGCGCCATGCACAGGCTTCGGCGACGGCGGCCGGATCGACTTGACGCTTGGGCTGCGGCGAGGGCCTGAATACGTCGGAGAGTATGAGCAGACGTCGCCTCCAGCAGTAATCGGCGACCTGGTCATCGTCGGTTCGGCGATCGCCGATAACAGCCGCGCAGATTCACCCAGCGGCGAAGTGCGCGCCTTCGATGCGCGAACCGGGGCGTTGCGCTGGACGTGGGATCCGTTGGCCGGCAGTCCACAAGCCGGCGGAGCCAACGCCTGGTCACTGATTCGCGTCGACGCCGAACGCGGACTCGTTTTTATCCCCACGGGCAGCCCCAGTCCTGACTATTTCGGCGGCCTGCGGCCCGGTGACAATCGATACGCAAATTCGATGGTGGCGTTACAGGCAAGCACCGGCGAGATGGCATGGCATTTTCAAACCGTGCACCATGACCTTTGGGATTACGACGTTGCCTCGCCGCCAACGCTGTTCAGCATTCGACGCGGCGGCCGCGAAATTCCCGCCGTGGCAGTCGGCTCGAAGACCGGCCACCTGTTTCTGCTGAACCGCGAAACCGGAGAGCCGCTGTTTACGGTGGAAGAGCGGGCCGTTCCCCCAAGCGACGCGCCGGGCGAAGCAGCTTCCGCGACACAGCCCGTGCCCGAGAAGCCGGCGCCGTTGGTGCCGCAAGCCTTCACCGCCGCCGAAGCGTGGGGACCGGCCGAGAGCGACCGCCAATCGTGCCGCGATCAGATGAAGGGCCTGCGCTCGGAGGGAACCTTCACTCCTCCCAGCGTGCAAGGCTCGGTGATCGTGCCGGGTAACGTCGGCGGGATGCACTGGGGCGGCACGGCGTACGATCCAAAAAGCGGCTCGCTGATCGTTCCCGTGAACCGCATCGCGGCCGTGGTGCGGCTGGTTCCGAGCGAGCAGTTCGAAGCTCACCGCAAAGAGAATCAGAGTTGGGAAACGACCCGCCAGCGCGGCGCTGCGTTTGCGATGTCGCGCCAGTTTTTGCGCTCTCCAAGCGGGCTGCCCTGCAATCCTCCGCCATTCGGCACGCTCACCTCCATCGACGCGGCGACGGGGCAGCTACGCTGGGAAGTTCCGCTGGGAACGCTGCCGCTGCCGGGAGCGCAGCCGGAATGGGGATCGATCAACCTGGGCGGACCGGTCGTTACCGCGGGGGGCCTGGTCTTCATTGGCGCTTCGTTTGATCCGGCGATCCGGGCCTTTGACGTCAGCACGGGCCAGGAACTTTGGCGCGGCGAACTGCCCGCCAGCGCGCGGTCCACGCCGATGACCTTCGTCGGGCCGGGCGGCAAGCAGTACGTCGTGATCGCGGCGGGCGGTCACACTCCCGCGTTCGGGAAGCTCGACAATGCGGTCGTTGCTTTCGCGCTGCCTTGAGGTTCGGCAGACTTGTCCTCTCTCCTCTTTCGCTCGCGGCGATTGACACTTCAGTCTTGCGGCAGCCAGCCGTTACTCTACGACCAGCGCCACTCTCTGGCTGGCGCTGGTTCCGAACAGCGCCACCAATCCGTGCATGTCCCCAGGGGGCAGAACATCCGGCAACTGCACGTTGATCTGCAGCAGCCCCACGTATCCCGGCGTCAGCCCGGCGAACAAAACGTTCGCCGACAGATTTCCCACCATCACGTCGGTCTCGACAGCCGAGATCGCGAACGGCTCGGCCGGCGCTCCTTCGCCCGTTGCCGGCCGGTTCGTCAGGCTGCCCACTCCGGTTGCGTAGATCACCACGACCTCGCCCGGCCGCGCGGGATTCTGCGGCGACACGACCGCGCCATCTGCGTGGACGACCACCGGATCGGCGATCTCCGGCGTTCGCTGGTAGGTGAAAATGCCGGGCGAATCCGCCTGCACGGCAGTTCCCACGAGGGCGCTCGGAACGCCATCGCGCTCGACCGTTACTCCGGCGACGCCCGGCGCCGTTTCGAAAGGCGTCTGAAAATTGATTTGTCCCGGTGAGACGTAAAACAGCGGCGCCGCGACTCCGTTCACCAGGACGCGCACGCCGCCCAACTCCCGAGGCAGCGGCACCGAACTGGCTTGCGCGGTCTCCAAAGCAAGATTCGCGCCGAACAACGTTGCGATGCCGCCCGGAGCCAGCTTCGGCAAATAGCTCGCCGCATGTACGACGCCGCCATTGCTGATTGTCGGCGCGACTGAGCCCTCCATGTTGATGGTCACTGTCAGAGTGACGCCTTGATAGGCCTCATAGGCCGAGAGGTTGATAAACCAATCGCCCGGCTCGACAACAGCTACCGTGATGGGCCCGCCGCCATTGGATTTCATCTCCAACGCCACCAGACTGGCGTCCTTCACGGTGATCGTCTCGAAATTGCCCTCCAACTCTGAGGCTTCATCGTAGTCGCACTCACCCGACACCAGAAAATTGTTCTGGCAAACGGGATAGCGTCCACGCGCCAGGTAGAGATCCACGTCACCGCTGCCGTTGCCGGTCGAAATGGTGAACGCCATAGCGCCTTCGGGAACCGTAAACCGATAGAAGGTCTCGCTGCTCAACGGCCCCTGTAAATTCGCGGCCCGTGAGTTGGCGGCCAGTTGCGACGCCGTTGGAAATTGAACCGCCAGACGTACGCCGCGGAATTCCGCGGCGCTGCCAACCTCGACGAGCCACATGCCCGGCGCGGGGTCCACGATGCTGATGGTTTCTTCCGTGCCGACGCGAAACGAATCGGCGACAGTCATGTCGGGACCATACACCACCAGATCCGGGTCGCCGCTGCCGCCGCGCAGCGTGATCTGAACCAGCGGCGTGCCAGGGCCCACCGTGAAGCCGGCATATCCCGACTGGAAAGCCGGTCCATCGATCGTGATGGCTCTTCCAGCGGGCAAAATGGGAAGCACCGGCACCGAAAAGCCGTGGATGACGCGCCCGCCCTTGCCATCGGTCACCACCACTTTGGCGCGCGGTGGGACGAGCGAGGTTGCGGTAAAGGTCATTTGTCCAGTGGCGCTGACCTCCATGCCGGGCGGCCCCTCCAGCAATTCGTAGCTCAGCGCGTCGCCGTCGGCGTCCGAGGCCGGCACCGAATAGACGTACTGCTGGCCGACGTTGGCGAGCTCGCGCGGCCGGCCGAGAATCGTTGGATTGCTGTTCTGCGGAGCATCCCCCGGCGGCAAGTCGAACGCCGCGTTGAAGGCATTGCTATCGAGGAAACCGCCGTCGAAACCGCTAGCGGAGTGGCCCATGCCGTGGCGCGCGAAGATCGTCCACAGCGTCGGGTGATGACTGCCGTTGTGGGCCGCCTGGTCAGCGTCGAGAATGGCGTCCCGCGCGTCGATCATATGCGGGTTGCAAGGAGTCAGCCGCAGCGCATTGATCACGAGTTGGTCGGTGGTGGCGGAGCCCAGCGCCTGACGGATCTCCCACAACGTGGCGGCCCAGATCTCTCCATCGTTGTGAACCCGAAAACCTTCGTTACCGAGATCCTCGTAGGTCAGCGGGTTGCGGTCGTAGGCGTATCGCCGAATGCCGCGCTCGGCGTTGTTTGCGGTGTATTCACCGGCCACCGGATCATCGAAATAGCTGAGCGCAAAATAGTCGGACCAGCCCTCCGACAACGCGCCCGATTGCATCCCGAACAAGCAGTTCGCGCTGTTGGGGCCACCGACGATGCGGTCGGTGACGCCGTGCGCATATTCGTGGATGACGACTTCGCCGTCGAGCGCGAAATCGCGGTCATCGGAAAACTCGAACAGCGTGCCCTGCGGGGCGATCCCCAGCTCCAGCACCGGCGCCAACCCTTCGGGTGCGCCCCGGAAACGCGCGCCGCCAAATACAGTTCCATCCTGAACGTGAGTGCGGACCGCGTCGTTTCCTAAACCGCCTCGGCCGAAATTGTCGGCCTGAAAATTCCCGGCTTCTTCGGTGAAACCCAGGTCGTAGAAGAAGTCGTGAGCCAGGTTAACGAAGTAGAACGCGTTGGTGACTGCCGAAGCAGAAAACTCCGTGGGGTCCTGCCCGGTCGATCCTTCGCCGGCGGGAAAATCGAATACGCTCGATGCGCTGAACGCCCGGCCCCCGTTAAGGTTTGCGAAGTCGAAAGCGTCGGGCTGGTCATCGCCATCCCAGTCGAGGTAGGCGTCGGTATTGTTGCCGGTGGTGACCGTCGCGCCCGAGGCCAGCCATGTATCGGGCAGAGCGACAAGTTCGCGAGGCGCTTCGATGGGCGATTCGCGCCAGACTCGCGCCTGCCCGGCCCGGCTGGATAAGTCGGCCGCATACAAGAGCTGTCCGTCAGCGGCGTCGACCAGGATCTCGTAGCTGCCGCGTTCTGAAGTGGCGAATATACGATACGCGAGGCGCGCCGAAACCGCCGTTACTGGAAAAATCGATAGCTCCGCAATGATGGGGTCGAGCACGGCGCCCCCGGGATGAGCGAAGGCGGTCCGCCCCGCGCCGGGCGTGAGCACTTCGGCAAGCGGCCCTGAAGGAGCTTCGACGTTCAGCAGCCGCAGGGCTCTTCGAACGGCGTCATCCGCCGTGAGCTGCGGTCGCGTATCCACCGAGAGCCGCGGAATCACGTCGTCAACGCCGGCCTGCAGCACCGCGCCGCCGCTGTCGAACACCATGCGCACGTGGCCGCCAAAGACCGGAATTCCATCTACCGTCTGGGTCAGCGTGAGAAACGTCAATCCGGCGGAGCGGCTCGTCGCCGCGGTACGAAGGTTGGCCAGATCGTCCTGCGAAAACGGAAACAACGTGGAGTGCCCGCGAAGGTAATTTCTGGCGAGCGCCAGCGGATCGCCCTGCGCCGCCTGCGGCGCTGCGCCACCGGGGTGCAATACCGCTTTCGGGAGCCCGAATTCGTTGAAGCGCAGCAGTCTTGTGGGGGAACCGCCCGGTTGCCCCGCCGCTGTCGAAGCCGCTATCCGCCTCTGCGAGGTGACTTTCGATTCCGCGGCCAACCCTGCGCCCGCTTGCCGCGCGAAAGCGGGGTGACGGCGGATATCAAAGTGTAGAGAAGGCCGCTCCTTGGGGGCTGTCTGAGCCCAACCCGCGACACCGCCGAGGCCCACAGTCAGAGCTGCTACGGCGCGGGCTACCCACGCGCTCCTCGCAGACAAGTTCATTGCAACTCGCTTCCGTCGAATGCCTGAGGACGCGCCGCGGCAAGCGACTGATGGATTGCCTCCGGGGGGGCTAGAGGTCGGTTAAAAATGACAGAACCTGGGAGGAGAAAAATCGGGGGGTGACTCCAGGCGGCCTGTGAAAATCTTTGGGCCGCGCACGACCGTCAGTGAGGAAAGTATACGGCAATCGCCTTATCTTGTCGAGAGGGTTTTCCGGTACAAAATGTGGATTTTGGGATGAATCCCTAAGGGATTAGTATTAGGTCGTAGCTATTTGGTATTAGGGAATGCGTTCGCACGGCCGGTCCGGGAATCCGCCTTCGCCACGTGCGCAACGTTTGGGTCCCAGGCTTACGCCCAGGGACGTTCCCGCCTGGGCGCAAGCGACCATCGTGCCGGAATTGGCTTGCTTCACAAATGTGATAGGGTGACCGCTATGCTCACCCGCAGAGATTTCCTCGCCGCAGCCGCTGCTGCCGCCGCCGTTCCATTGCGCGCGGCCGAACCGGACCGCGAAGATTTCGCCGGCAAAGCCATTGGGCTCGCCAAGAAGGCCGGCGCGGCCTACGCCGACATCCGCATCAATCGCTACGATTCCGAGAACATCTTCACGCGCGAGCGTCAGGTTCAGAACATTTCCTCGAACGCCAGCTACGGCTATGGCGTCCGCGTGTTGAAGAAAGGCTGCTGGGGGTTCGCGGCTTCGAACGATTTCAGTGAAAAAGCGTTAACGGGTGCGGTCGCTCAGGCGGTCGAGATTGCCGAAGCCAATGCCGTGCTGCTCTCGCGGCCGGTGCAACTGGCGCCCGAGAAGGCCTACACCGCGACCTGGAAGTCGGCCTACGAGATCGATCCGTTCACCGTGCCGGTCGAGCGGAAGATAGACCTACTACTCAAGCTCAACGAGCGGGCGCTGGGCGTGAAGGGCGCAAGCTTCGTTTCGAGCATGATGTTCTTCGTGCGCGAGGGCAAGTTTTTCGTTTCCACGGAAGGATCGGTGATCGACCAGACGCTGGTCCGATCCTACTGCTCGTTCAATGTGACCGCTGTCGATCGCGCCAAGGGCGAGTCGCAATCCCGCGGATCGCTGTCGTCGCCGACGCAGCAGGGTTACGAGGCGATCGAGAATCACCCCTATCTCGACGAAGCCGAACAGGCCGCCGAGGAAGCGGTCGCGAAGCTGCGCGCGAAAGCGGTCGAGCCGGGGGAATACGATTTACTGCTCGATCCGACGCACCTTTGGCTGACGATTCACGAAAGCTGCGGGCACCCCACCGAGCTCGACCGCGCGCTCGGCTACGAAGCCAACTATGCCGGAACAAGCTTCCTGACGCCCGACAAGCTCGGCAAGTTCCGCTATGGCTCGAAGCTGGTGAACATGGTCGCCGACCGCACGCAAGAGCATGGGCTCGGCACAGTGGCCTACGACGACGACGGCGTTCCGGCGCAGCGCTGGTTTCTCGTCAAGGAAGGCATTTTCGTCGACTACCAGACGACGCGCGAGCAGGTGGCCTGGCTCGAAGGGATGAAATCCCGCGGCTGCGCGCACGCCGACAGTTGGGACAGCGTCGTGTTCCAGCGCATGCCCAACGTTTCGCTCGATCCGCTCGACAGCAAAGTCACGCAGGAGGAACTGATCGCCGATATCAAAAACGGCATCCTGATCCTCGGCAACGGCAGTTTCTCGATCGATCAGCAGCGCTACAACTTTCAATTCGGTGGCCAGGTTTTCTGGGAGATCAAGAACGGCAAGAAAACGCAGATGCTGCGCGATGTCGCCTATCAGTCGCGCACTCCCGAATTCTGGAACGCCTGCGATGGCGTGGCCGGCCGCCAGGAATACCGGCTCGGAGGCGCGTTCAACGACGGCAAGGGCGAGCCGCCGCAGTCGAATCCCGTCAGCCATGGCTGCCCGCCGACCCGCTTTCGCGGCATCAACGTGATCAACACGGGGAGAAAAGCATGACCCGCGAGCAGGCTCAGGCGCTGACCAAAAAAGCGTTGTCGTTCGCCAAGGTTCCCGAGGTGGCGATCACTATTAACGTCAGCTCGCACGGATTTCTGCGGTTCGCCGGCAACGCCGCCACAACCAGCGGGCGGACGCAGTCGGCCAGCGTCGTCGTCAGCGCCTGGAAGGGCAAGCGCAACGGCACGGTTTCGGCGTCGGTCGATTTCTGGGACAGCGCCGCCGCCGAAGCGGCTCTGAAGAAGCTCGTTGCGGACGCCGAGGCGCTCGCCGCGCTTTCGCCAGAGGACCCCGAATACGTTCCCCTGCTTGGTCCCCAGGAATACGTCGAAGTCGACGCATACGACGAGCGTTCGGCCGAGATGTCCGCGGCGGCGCGCGCCGAGGCGGTCTCGCAGGCCATCGCACAGGCAAAAAGCAAGAGAATCATTGCCGCCGGTTTCTTCGAGAACCGCAGCGACACCACAGTAGCGGCGAATTCCGCCGGCTTGTTCGCCTATTTCCCGAGCAGCTTCGTCGCCTACTCGGTGACCGCGCGCACCACTGACGCCACCGGATCGGGTTATTCGTCGGTGGTGTCGCATCGCGTAGCCAGTCTGGACGTGAAGGAAGCGACGGCGATCGCGGCGCAGAAAGCGCTCGACTCCCGCGGCGCGCTCGAGATCAAACCGGGCGACTATCCGACGATTCTCGAGCCACAGGCCGTGGCCGATATTCTTTCACGCCTCAATTTCGACGCCCGCCTGGCCGACGAAGGCCGCAGCGCGTTCACCGCCCCCGGCGGCAAGACGCAGTTGGGCGCGCGAATGTTCGACAAGCGCGTCAATCTCTATACCGACCCGCGGCACGCGGTGGTTCCATCGAGCCCGGTCGGTCCGGAAGGCTACCCCACGACGAAGGCCGACTTCATTCGCGAGGGCGTCGTGAAGAATCTCAGCTACTCGCGGTTTTGGGCGGCGAAGAACGAGAAGCAGCCGGGGCCGTTTTCCTCGAATCTGATCCTCGACGGCGAGAACGTGCCGCTGGCGAAAATGATCGCCGGGACCGAACGCGGCGTTCTGGTGACGCGGCTGTGGTACATCCGCATGGTGGATCCGCAGCAGGCGCTGTATACGGGTCTGACACGCGACGGCACGTTTTGGATCGAAGATGGCAAGATCAAGCACCCCGTCAAGAATTTCCGGTTCAACGAGAGCCCGGTGCGGCTGTTGACCGAAGTGGAGCAGCTCGGAACGCCGCAGCCGATCGCGCCAAGCGAGCGGTACGGCACTTTCCGTTTGCTGTTGCCCGCGCTCAAGGTGAAGTCTTTCCGGTTTACTTCTTTGTCGGATGCGATTTGAGTTTTCGGCGTTCCCACACGACCCCATTCCCGTTGGCGAATTCCGGCCGGCTCCGGCCGCTGTGGACAACCACGCTACCGTACGCCCAAAATAAGCCCTTGTGACCATGCTTGCTCTTCCGGTTGTTTCCCTCGCGCCGCGGCGAGCGCAAAGGCTCGCGTGGCTGCTGTGCTGCTGCACGCTTCTCTACACTCCAGCGGTATCTTTCGCGCAAGGCGTCGCGACCTCGAACTCCGCGCCAGCGCCCCGCGGCAAATTCTCCGGGAAACCGTTCCCGGTGAAGTTCACCGATGCCGCCGGCGCGGCCGGCCTCGATTTGCGATTCACCTACGGCGACGACAAATCGAAGAAGTACATCATCGAAGTCAACGGCGGCGGTGTCGCTTTTCTCGACTACGATGACGACGGCTGGGTGGACCTGTTTTTTACCAACGGCTCGCGACTCGAAGGCTTTGGCGACAGTCCCGCGCCCACCAGCCGCTTGTTTCGCAATACGCGCGACGGCCGCTTCGCCGATGTGACCGCGAAGGCCGGAGTCGGACACGCGGGCTGGGGCGGCGGCGTCTGCGCGGGCGACTTCGACAACGACGGCGATGTCGATTTGTTCGCCGCCTACTGGGGTCCGAACCGCCTCTATCGCAACAACGGCAAGGGCGCGTTTGAAGAGACAGCGGCCAAGGCGGGCGTAGCGGGTCCGGCTAACGAATGGAGCTCCGGCTGCACGTTCCTCGACTACGACCGCGACGGACTGCTCGATCTGTTCGTAACGAGCTATCAGGAGTTCGACGCGGCCAACGCACCGCCGCCGGGCAAGGGTTCCAATTGCGAGTGGAAAGGGATGCCCGTATTCTGCGGGCCGCGCGGGCTGCCGTATGGCCGCGCGACGTTGTACCGAAACCGCGGCGGCGGCGCGTTCGAAGACGTGACGCAGAAAACCGGCATCGGCGCGGTCAAGGGTTTCTATGCATTCACCGCCGTGGCCGCCGATTGGAACCGCGATGGCTGGGTCGATATCTTCGTCGCCTGCGACTCGACGCCCAGCCTCTTCTTTCGCAACAACGGCGATGGCACGTTTAGCGAAATCGGCGCCGAGACCGCGCTCGCCTTCAACGAGCATGGCTTCGAGCAAGGCGGTATGGGCGTCGGCGTCGGCGACTTCGACCGCGACGGCTGGCTCGATTTGGTGAAGACCAATTTCGCCGGCGACTATCCAAATGTGTTTCATAACCTCGAAGACGCCATTTTTGAAGACGTCGTCGTGCGCGCCGGCGTCGCCGTCAATCCGCAGTTTGTGGGCTGGGGCGTTGAGCTGGTCGATCTCGACAACGACGGCTGGCAGGATATCTTTCAAGTGAACGGCCACGTCTACCCCGAGCTCGAGCAGCAGACTCGCGTTCAGGAAGAATACCGCCAGCGTAGCCTTGTCTACCGCAACCTCGGCGAGGGCCGCTTCGAAGACGTTTCCGAGCAAGTCGGTTCGGCTCTCGATGAAAAGAAATCCAGCCGCGGCGCGGCTTTTGGCGATTTTGACAACGATGGCGACATCGACGTGGCGGTGATGAATCTCGGCGAAGCGCCGTCGCTCTATCGCAACGATCTCGACAGCTCGAATCATTGGATCGTATTGCGGCTGCAAGGGACGAAGTCGAACCGCAGCGCCATCGGCGCCACCGTCACCGTTCACAGCGGCGGGGCGATGCAGACCAAGCCGGTCGTCAGCCAATCGAGTTACCTTTCGCACAGCGATATGCGGTTGCACTTCGGACTCGGCGCCGCGGAGAAAATCGACAAGCTCACCATCCGATGGCCCAGCGGCGCCGAAGAGGAGTTTCCCTCAGCCGCCGCTGATCAGCGCTATCAGGCCGTCGAAGGAAGCGGCGCGCTGACGCCGCTGAAGGTAGAGCGGTGAGGGCTGGCGTTCGCGCGATTTGGTTACGGCAAGCGTCACGGGTTTACTTCTGCGTCCTG
>JBBDWJ010000206.1:18287-21421 GCA_040902925.1 Bryobacterales bacterium
GTCCTGCGGTCGTTCTCTGCTCTGTTAGCGTGTTGTCTCGCGGCGCTATTCGCTTTCGCGCCGAACGCGGCATCTCAGACCGCTAACCCCTCCCAGGCGATCGACGCGGAGGCGCTGATCGCGCGCGAACAAGACCCCGCCGTACTCTCCGACGCGGCGCAACAACTGGCCGTCGGCAAGCAGCTCGACGCGGCGCGCAAACTCTGGAATCGGGCGCTCGAACTTTCGCCGGACTTCTTCCCCGCCCTGTTCAACCTTGGCTACATGCACTTTTCCGCGCAGCAGTATGCCGAGGCCTTACCAATGCTCGAACGCGCGGCCAAAGCCTCGCCGGCGGACTTCAACAGCCACTACCTGCTCGGTACAACGCTCCAGAAACTCAACCGCCGCGATGACGCGCTGCGCGCCTGGCGGCAGGCCATGGCGATCCAGCCAGCCAATCTGCGCCTGATGCAGGTGATGGCTGTCGAGTACAATGCGGGCCGCTATTTTCAGGCGGCGGCGGACCTCGCTGCCAGCGCGTTGCAGCGCAAGCCCGACGACGCGAACCTGCATTTCCTCGCCATCAAGGCCTATCAGGACGCCGGCAGCAACGAGCAAGCCATGCAGATCGCTGAGCAGGCTGTAAAGAAATTCCCCGGCTCCTCGCGCGCCAATTTCGAATATGCGTTTCATCTGCAAAAATCGGGCCGCTTCGAAGAGTGCCTGCCGTATCTGAAGAAAGCTACGGCAATCGATCCGAGCTACGAAGAACCTCCTTTCTTCTACGGCGACCTGCTCGTAAAACAAGGGCGTCACGAAGAGGCCATCCCGCTGTTGCGCCAGGCCATCGGGAACCGACCTGACTATGTAGCAGCAAGAGTTACCCTGGGGCGCGCGCTGATGGGCCTGCAAAAGTGGGAAGAAGCAATCGAGGCGCTCCAGGAAGCAGCGCGCCGCCAGCCCGATCATCCGCAGCCGCATCTGTTGCTGTCGCAGGTTTACTTTCGCCTGCGCGACGAAGAGAAAGCCCGCCAGGAAAAAGAGCTCTCGCTGCGCCTGCGGAGAGAAAACCCGCAACTACTCGAAGCGGTGCAAGGCCGGCCATTCCCTGAATAGGTATCACTGAGCGGCTATGCGGCCGCACTCTAAGGCGCAAGGCAAAGTGCAAAGTGCAAAAGGCAGAAGGCAAAAATTGCTGTCGGGGCTTAGCCCGCGCGGCCGAGTGCCCCAGACCGGCGGTTCACAGCCGGTTCACCGCCATAGGTTTCAGCCCGCTTCAGCCCGCTTCAGCCGGCTTTGCCGCGCTATACTCAGCCCATGCCAGCCCTGCTGTGGATGCTTGTACTCGCGTTGACCGCCGCCGCTCTGCCGTTAGCCGCGGCGCCTCTGCACGTCGAGGAATCCGCGTTCCGTGCCACGCCCGAAGGCCCGCCGCCCGGATGGACTTCCTGGGCCGCGCGTCCCGAGATCGCCCCGCGCACCTACGTCGACGAGATCCGCTACCGCAGTCTTCCTGGCAGCCTCGCGATTTCCGGCGGCAGCAACGCCGCCGTCTACGGCGGTTGGCACCACCAAGTCGCGGGAGTCGAACCCGGCAAATGGTACCGCCTCACCGCCTACTACCAAACCGAAGGCATCACGGACGAGGCGCTGAAAATCGTCGCCCGCCTCGATTGGCAGACCACTGGAAACCGCCGCGCTGGCCATCCCGAATACGCCTATAGGGTCGCCGTCGAGCCGACGCCCGGGGGATCCGCGACGGTAAAGACCGCCGGGCATTCGTCCCACGGCAGTCCGACCGCTTCGGCGCCCGGAATCTCCACCTCCGCCGATTGGAAGCGCCTGACCCTGGAAGCCCCGGCCCCCGAAAAGGCCGCCGCCGTCGCCATTCAGCTTTACCTGAATAATGCCCCGCAAGCTACTGTCTGGTGGGATGATATTACGCTCGAAGAGATCAAAAAGCCCGGGCCGCGCCAAGCCACGGTCGCGGTCGTCCACTTGCGGCCACGCGACACCAAGTCCCGCGAAGCCAGCGTGAAGGCGTTCATTGATCTGGTCGAGAAGGACGTCCGCCCCGGCACCGACATCATCCTGCTACCCGAAGGAATCACCGTGGTCGGCACCGGCAAAACCTACGCCGACGTCGCTGAACCGCTCCCCGGCCCCACCACGAACAGCCTCAGCGAGATCGCCCGCAAGAAAAACGCCTGGATCGTCGCCGGCCTGATCGAGCGCGAAGCCCCGGCCATGTACAACACCGCCGTGCTCATCGACCGCCAGGGGCGGCTGGCCGGTAAGTATCGTAAAGTCTACCTTCCCCGCGAAGAAATTGAAGGGGGACTTACACCCGGAACCGACTACCCGGTCTTCAACACCGACTTCGGCCGCATCGGCATGATGATCTGCTGGGACACTCAATACGCCGACCCGGCCCGCGCCCTGGCGCTGCGAGGAGCCGAGCTGATCCTGATGCCGATCTGGGGAGGCAACGAAACCCTGGCCAAGGCCAGAGCGATCGAAAACCGCGTGTTTCTGGCGACCTCGGGCTACGACTATCCAACCCACATCCTCGACCCCGACGGCGAAACCCTGGCCATTGCGCCCGACGCCTCCGGGTCGGTAGCCCACGCCACGATCGACCTAAACCGGCGCTACGTGGACGAGTGGCTGGGAGACATGCGAGGCCGCTTCTTCCACGAGCTGCGAACCGACGTACCAGCAAACCACCCGGCCAACCGGCCGTAGCGGCAGGCAAAGCCGACGCAAGACGAGGAAGGCGAGGCGCCCGCGGCCAGTGGCGTGAACCACCAGGTTTACCGCCTCCCGATTCGCCGGGAGGAGTCTTCTCCCCCGCGCGAAGCAACCATACCCGGCCTGCCGCTACCCGGAATCTTGCGGTGGCAGGACTTGGCGGGATTCGGCAAGATCTGGCGTCGTTTGGCAAGAGATGGCAATGTTTTCCTTGGGGGGATTCCTGCCTTGGTGTTTTCCCCCTTGGATTTGGTTTGTCTGGTCCTGGGTTTTTCGCGATGCCGGGTGTGTGCCGGTAGACGGCCTGCTGTGGCGCAAGCTCTCAGCTTGCAGTGTCGAGCCTCAGCTCGACACAAGGTCCCCCGACGCGCCATCAACAAACTCGTTCCGCGGGGAACCGT
>JBBDWJ010000207.1:0-21143 GCA_040902925.1 Bryobacterales bacterium
GCCCGCGGGCGGCGTGCCGCCCCACGACTGCGTCAGCGCAAAGTACGCCTCGCGGGGCCGCAAGTCGTCGAAGCCCTGGATCGCGCCGCGCGCGACGCCAAACAATCCCGCCCAGGCCGGGTGAAATAAGACGCCCTCTCCGGCCGTGGCCGCCTCCCCCGCACCGTGGCGTTCCGCATCCGGCCCGCCGCGCCACCACTCGTCGAGCAAAGCGCCCCATACACCACCAAGAAGCCGAAACGACCGGTTGCCCGCCGCGAGCATGATCTCTCGCGCCAGGGCTATGGTTCGCTCGGCTTGCGCCTGGGAGGCTTCCGACTGCGTGGCCGGGTCGTAAGCATCGACGCCGAATGCCGACACCAGAAAGGGCTTCGCCGTCCGGCTCCGCGCTTCCTGGAATAAGCCGTCGAGCACGGTCGCACCAGAAACATGAAGCGACCAGAACGAAAGCCGCGGCTGGTTCGGGTCATTGGTGCCGAGGTTGAACGCGCCGATGTGCTGCGTGTTGGCGACACTCGTTGTGATCAGCGTGCCAGGTGCCGCGTCCTCGACCAGCACCGTGGCGTCTCGGAGCAATGAGAAGAAATCCACCGGCTGCCCGCTGAACTTGCGCTCGTATTCGACATCGACTTCGTTGCCGAAGACAAACGCCAGCAGCCTCGGCTCATCCTTCCAAGCCTCGACGTAGGCGCGAAACTCACCCAGGATTTTCGAACGCAACTCGATTCCCTGCCCGCCATCGTCAGAGAGCGAACGCTGCGGATCAAAGAAGCGTTCCAGTGGAAAACCGGCGAGCCAATACAGATCATTGGCGGCCAAGGCCTGAGAAAAAGCCCGCGAACGCGGCGGAATCAGCGCCAGCGTGCGAACCGTATTCGCGCCGAGCCCTGCGATCAAGGGAAAATCGCGCGCGTAGAGGCATTCGGAGGCGTCGCTGGAATCCGACCACGAGCCTCCAATCGGAACGTTGCTATACGCAACGCCCCGCACGACAAACGCGCCGCCATCGAGCAGCAGGCGCGAGTCTTCCATCGAGAATTGGGATTTCGCGGCGGCGGGCGAAAGGAAAAGGAGAATCCAAGTGGCAAGGATTCTGCCCCGGCAGCGGTCTAACATACCGAAGCGGAGAAATCCTCAAACCGCTCCACTATAGCCGAACCTACATCGCCGCCGCAAGATCGGGCGCGGGGGCCCGGCGTCCGCCCAACCAGCGGATCAAGCCCCCGCGGTGCACCCAGACGCGACTTATCCCTGCTCGTCCGCCGAAGGGCCGTAAGTCGCCGGAACGGGCACATCGTTGAGGCGCAGATAGACGCCAAGTTGCGCCCGGTGGTGAATGCAATGGTTGAGAACGAAGCTGCGGATGGCGGTATACCGCGGCGCCGAGAACAGCGTCTGGCCGCCGGAAAGCAGCGACCAGGGCTTCATCCAATGTTCGTCACTGGCGCCCTGCATCGCTTTGCGCGAGGAGGCAACGGCCGCATCGAATCGTTCGAGCAACTCCTTTGTTGTCTTGGCGGGCACCTCTTTGTAGGGCTCGGCGCCGGGCGGGGCGATATCGTAGGCGTCGTTGTTGATGGTATCGGCGAGCCACGCCACCATGGTGGCGACATGAGTCGCCAAGGCGCCCATATTGAAGGACTTCTCGTGAGGCTTCCAGCCAAACTTATCCTCCGGACAACGTTCCAAAACCGTTCGGGTACTGACCATCTCTTGATCGAATTCGGGCAGTAAGAGTTCAGAAATCGGCATCTTCTCCTCCAGTTTTCTTCGGGCGTTTGTTCGCCGTTTATTCGCCATCAAAGAATAGCTCGACCCGGCGGCAAAAATCAATGCGGAAATGTAAATTCGTGCCGGGCGGCGGTCTGTCACCATAGATATCAATGTGCCCCGTGCGGCAGAGGTCCGGCCAACCCGGACTCGCGTCCCCGAACGGTGGTGATCCAGAGAATCTATGTCCAGTATTCGCGTTGTTTCCTCCAAGCGAATCCTTCGCGCCCGCATCTTCGACGTCATGGAAGAGCGCGCTGCCGGCGACGGCATCAAGATGGAGCGCCGCATCGTCCGGCACCCAGGAGCCTCGGCCATGCTGGCGCGCGATGAGCAAGGGCGCGTGCTGCTGATCCGCCAATATCGCCTGCCGACCAGAACACGCCTCTGGGAACTGCCCGCCGGCACACGCGACGCCGGCGAGACGCCGCTGCAAACCGCGCGGCGCGAGTTGGCCGAAGAGACCGGCCTGCGCGCCCGCCGGTGGCGAAAACTGCTGCAGTTTTACCCCAGCCCCGGCTTCTGCGATGAAGAGATGAGTGTGTATCTCGCGGAAGATCTAACCGAAGGAGAAGCCTCGCCCGAGCCCTACGAGAAAATCACCCGGCGCTGGTTCTCATGGAAGGAAGCTCTCGAAATGATTGCGCGAGGCCGCATCCGCGACAGCAAGACCATCGTTACGCTGCTCTATGTCGAGCAGTTTGGGCTCAAGCCCCAGCGTTGAGCCAGAAAGTACAGCGGTCGTTCATCCGCCCGAGGACGAGCACGGATACGTGGGCCCCAGGTATGAAGGAAGTTGTGGCTGGAGCGGTGTGAGATCATCCGCATCGGAAGTTGAACGAGAAATCGGCACACCCGATCGACGTGCGCCAACATCGGGTCCGCGCAATAATCACGCGCCAGGCCGGGCGGTCCAACTCACGGCATCGAACGGAGGTCTACCCCCGAACTAGGTAACTGCAAAATAGCCAACCGCAACCAATCCGGCAAATGCAATCAAACCAGCGATCACGCCCCAGGGCATGCCGCCTTTTTTTTCGTCGACTGACTCGAACATGGTCACCTCACGGTATAAAGCCAAACAAGTAGGCCTTCCAAGTCAGTCGGATGAGGATAACTTCGCTATTACCGTAGCAGCAAAGTCCGGTGGTTTCAAGTCAACTTGGACGGTTGCTTGGCGTGTCGCGAGCCGATAGCGGGCCTTGGACTAGACTGCCTAGGCAACCGTGGCGGGACATTTCCCGTGATGGTTTCGTAGCGTGATTCGCCATTGGGGTTCCCGGTACAAGCGCTATTGCGTTTGGCTTGAGGCCTGACCGCGGCGGCACACCACCAACAGGACCAACTTCGTTTGCTACGCTGTCTAGCGGCGAAACTATGTACCCCAAACTTTCCTTTCTGAAAACACGTATGGCGTTGGCGCTGAGCGTCATCGCGCTGCTGGCGTGGGCGTGGAGCGAAACCGCCACGGTGCGCGCCGGGCAGGCCGCGCGCTCGCAGTCGCGTCCCGATCAGGACGACCTGACTTTCTGGGCGCACCACGAGGGCCTCATCGACTTGCACCTGGAAGGCGAGGTTGGCTTCGGCGATTTGGCGCGCCTCGCCATGCGCCGCCGCTCCAACGCTGCCTTGATGCGCCAACTGCGCGACCGTTTTACGTTTCCGGATGAAGACATCGCCCGGATTCAGACTCCCGACGTGTTCCGCTTGACGCTCACTGGCTCTGGAATCGTCTGGGACCACCGCCCCGAGCAGTTCGTCATCGGCGAGAACCGCATCTTCAACCTGCCGGTTGTCGTCGCGAACCGTAGCGGCCGCGCCGTCGAGGTAGAAGCAAGGTTCGCGCCCGGCTCCGGCTTCGCGGCGCTCGAAAGCTCCTTTCCCGCCGCAACATTGGAAGCGGATAAGACGGCTGCCTACTACTTGGAGGTACTGGAGACGGAAGCCGGCGCCGGCAAGGGGCGGCTCTCGGTCCAAGCCGGCGGCGAAAGCCTCGAAACGGAAGTCAGCTTCGACGTGCGTCCCCTCGTACCGCTGCGCGTAAGGCTCATTGACGATGACGGCAGCCCCGCCGCCGCGCGCGTCTATCTCACGGGCTCCGACGGACTTGCCTATACGCCGAACGGCCACATCAGCCGCATCACGGCCATGAGCGCCGAATACTACTTCCACGCCGAAAACTCTTTCGAGATCGAGCTGCCCAGCGGAAGGACTCTCATCGAGGCCTCGCGAGGACTCGAATACGAGCTCAGCAGTCAAGCCGTCAACCTCGAACCCGGCAAACCGCGGGAAATCAGCCTACGCCTGAAGCGCTGGGAGAACATGGCCGCCGCCGGATGGTATTCCTCCGACGCGCACATTCACGCCAACTACACCGCGCCGCATCATCAGACGATCTCGCCGGCCGACGCCCGCCTCGACGCTCTCGGTGAAGACCTCAACAACGCCAACCTGATGGTGGCGAACTCCAGCTCGAGCTTTCTGCACGACCTGCGCCATTTCGAGGGCAAGCCGCATGCGCTCAGCGGCCCCAACCACATCCTCTATTTCAACGAAGAGATGCGTAATTCCGGCCCGTATGGCCACATGTGCTTTTACGGATTGAAGCGGCTCGTCTCGCCGCTCTATACCGGGTTTGCGGGCACGCCCTTCTGGGAGGACTATCCGCCCAACTATACGCAAGCCAAGGACGCTCAGGACCAGGGCGGCGCCGTCACCTACGCGCACCCCATTTCGGGCGGCGCGATTCGAGGCACCTCGCCGCGGCTCGAACCGCTCGGGCGGCTCTATCCTCCGATCGCCGCAACGACCTACGAGAACGCCAGCGTCGGGGAGCTGCCGGTCGATCTCGCTCTCGGACAGATTGACGCGCTCGACGTTTTCAGCAACTCCGACGAGATCGGCACCATGGAGATCTGGTACGGCCTGCTGAACTGCGGCTTTCGGCTGGCGGTCTCGGCCGGCAGCGATGCGTTCACCAACGTCGTCGATCACTACACGCCGGGCGGCGGCAGAGTCTACGTCCACGCCGGGCGCCGCTTGGACTACGGTGAATGGGTCCGCGCCTTTAAGCGCGGCCGCTCGTTCGCCAGCAACGGCCCGATGCTGTCGTTCACGGTGAACGGCAAAGAGGCCGGCGAGGAAATTCGGCTCGCGAAAGACGCCGCGCGAGTTCGCGTATCGGCGCGGGTGCGCACGCAGATTCCGATCGAGCGCATCGAGGTGGTCGCCAACGGCGAGGTGGTTGCTTCACGCGATGCGACGCGGAACCGAGCGGCGGGCGGCGATGTCGTCATCCGCGAGGCGGTGGGGAGCGATGCGGCGGGCGTCACCGAGATCGTGCTCGACGAAGAGATTCAGCTCGAACGAAGCTCCTGGATCGCGCTGCGAGCCTACGGCCCATGGCATCGCCTTGTCCTCAACGACCTGCAAACGTTCGCCCACACCAGCCCCGTGTACGTGGTGGTCGACGGCCAGCCGATCGCCGCGCGGAAAGACCTGCGCTTTTACATCGACTGGGTTGAAAAACTGATCGCCCGCGTAAAAGACCGAGGCCGCTTCGCCAGCGAAGCCCGCCGCCAGGAAGTCGTCGAGCTGTTCACCAAAGCGCTGGACGAATACCGCCGGCGCGAAAGTGCCATTCCGGCGGAGTAACTCGCGAAAATAATACCGGCTCGGCGCCCACTGCGAGGCCGAGCCGATTCTGCTTTGAGAGAGACCCAGGCCGCCGAGACCCCACCCGGCGCTCAAGTCAGCAGATTCAAAGCCGCCAGCCCAGAGAATTGGGGGCGTAGGAAGCTGGCTTGCACACCAAAGTGCGTTGCGCCTAGCTTCCGCCGGTCAACACATCGTTCTCGGCTGTGCTTGTTCCTCCTAACCTCTGAGCTTGTCTTTCCAAGGCCCGTATGGACCAGCCGCGCCAGGTGGCGATCTTCTGCCTCATGAACTCACCCGCGGGCTGCGGACCGGCCTTCAGGACGTTAATGATTTCCTGATGGTCATTGGCCAGCGCTACGTAGTCCGTGGGTAGAGGTTCGTGGCAGTTGCAAAGAATGTATGCAAACGGAGCGGCCGCAATCGCCTGGCACGCTTGGATGAGAAACCGGTTGCAGGATAACCGGTAGATCTCCTGGTGAAAGCCGTAGTCGGCCAGGCAGAAGCGGGAAAGGTCCTGCACCTTGGCCGCCTGCAGCATTTGCTCAAAGCAATTCTGCAGCCCGCCCGCTCCCTTGGCGCCGATATTAGCGGCCGCAGCCTCCGCGGCCGCCGGCTCGAGAATCATACGAACCGTGAACATGGCCTCGATCTCGGCCTGGCCATAGCGGCTCACTCTCGTCGCGCGGTTCAGAACCTTGGTAACGATGCCTTGAGCGTGCAGATCCTGCAAGGCGGAATTGACCGTCGCCTGGGAGACTCCCAGTTGCTTCGCAACAGTCGCTTCCACCAGCCGGTCGCCCGGGTTCAAGTCCCCGTTAAAAATATGTTGAAGGATTGCCTGGCGTACGAGATCGACTCGGGTAGCAGGTGCAATGGTAGGCAGGGTCATTGTGGTTGATTTGAGGACAGAGTTTCGGACAGGAACCTCAACTCCATCGTAGCCTGCCTCTGCCGCCAATTCGATCAAAATGCTGATCTCTACCAAACCAACCCTAAACCTGGACCCGCTCGCAACCGGCAAGTTGGGGAATCAGTTCTCCGTGGACGTCGGTCAAGCGCATATTTCGACCGTTGAAATAGTACGTCAAGCGCTTGTGATCCATGCCCGCCAAGTGAAGGATCGTCGCGTGGACGCCGTGGCAACTCATCGGCTGCTCGGTGCTTTCGTAGCCGAATTCGTCGGTGGCGCCAATGACTTGGCCGCCTTGAATCTTGGCGCCGGCCATCCACACCGCCATCGCATTCGGGTTGTGATCGCGGCCGACGCGTTTCCGGGAAATGGGCATCCCGCGCGGTTCGCCGGCCGCGGCGTCTCCCGGAACGATCCCAGGGCCGCTTTGCCTGCCCTTGAGAAGAGCTTCGCGGTTCCGCAAGCCAAGCCCCGCCAGTTGCCCCGCTTCACCATCGCGCTGTGAGCATTTGGCCTGGAGGCGAGAGAAAACTTCCGACCTTGAGTCGGACTTCCCAGGAATGGGAATGCCAGGCCCAGGCAAAACCCGGCCCAGACAGCGATGCGGCTGCGACGAAATGTACCGCCCTTGGAACTACTTCCAGGCCTGGTCAAACGGCCTCCTCCAAGGTAATGCTCTGAACGACGTGGATCACGAGGTCCGCACTGCCCCACCGGGCGCTACGCCCGTAGCTTGCGAACAGGCCACGTTCAGCCCTTGCTGACAAAAATGATAATCGATGAATGATTTTATGTCAATTTTGCATCGGGCAAGCCCACGGCCCCCACAGAGCGATCGCGCCAAGGGATTCATGATTCCATATAACATAATATAAATCAATAACTTACTGGGATCTCACTGGCAGGTGGCGGGACAGCGATGGCTGGGCGGTTCGGGCTGCTACCGTTGACATTCAATCATTCATCGATTATCATTGCACTGCTCTACGGCCTGAAGTGCGAACCGCATGAGCAGCAGTACCATTTTCCGCTCCGACGTTGGTCCGCGGGCCTCACGGCTACGTTCCTATTCCGCGTTAACTCCTTCGCCCGGTGAGCTTTATCGATCAACCGGCATCGTTGTTTCGAGGCGCATCCTTCCCGTTCGCGGTAGCCTGACGGTTGCCGGCCGGTTCGCTAATGGCCTGCCTCGTCCGTCACTTGGGGTGCGAAAGATTCCCATGGAAACTCCAGGATCGAGTTTGGACCGCTTGAGGCTTGGAACCAGCCAACGTCCGCGCCACGCCTTCTCCGAGGGCTCAGGCAGAGATCCTCGGGAGCGTGTTGTGAGAGTCAGAGTGTTCGTCGCGGGCTTTCGACGCTCAACGCAAAAGAGCAGCCATTCTTTTGCGGCGAGCGCATGGGGTCGATCTGGGACCGCGGCGCCCAGGAGCGGTTGCCATTTCCGGAAGGAGGCGGCCGTTACTTGTAACGTGGGCTAGCCCGTTGAGAGGCTAGCAGGGGCCGGGAACGTCTGGTCGCCAGACCGTTGCCTGGTTTATCCGCTGCGAATCAACTAGTTAATTAGGAGAGGGATCAATGAAGACAGGGCGCTTGGTCCGCCGTGCCACGAGGCACGGCTGGATGCGAGGGAATGTTTTGCCGCGGCTGAATCGGTTCAACTGCGCAATCGTGCTCATGTTCGTATGTGCTTCCGGTTTGGAGGCCCAGGTAGGCGGCCGCGTGAGCGGCTTCCTGAAAGATGCCACGGGAGCGGTGCTTCCAGGCGCGAAAATCACCGCCCGTTCGGTGGGGCAGCAACTCGAGCGTACGACAACTTCGGATGCAACAGGGCTCTATGCATTGCTGGCGGTGCCGCCCGGGACGTACACGGTCACCGCGGAGCTCGACGGATTTGAAACCCAAACCCAGCGTGGAGTCGATTTGAGCCTCAACGAAAACCTGCGGCTCGATTTCACGATGGCGGTCGGTTCGCTGGCTACGGAAGTGACGGTAGAGAGCACGGCGACATTGGTGGATACGGAAAGTCAAACCCTCGGCGCCCTCGTTGACTCGCGCCGGGTTGTCGATCTGCCCATCAATGGCCGCAACGTCATGGCGCTCGCAAACACGCTGCCGGGCGTTTCGCAGGTCTTTGCGCCCCAGGAAATGGAGAACACCCGCAACGGCCCCAACATGAGCGTCAACGGCGGGCGCTCGGTGAACAATAACTACACCTTCAACGGCGCAAACTTTCTGCACTTCGGGCAAACGACGGGCCTGAACTACCCGCCGCCGGACGCAGTTCAGGAAATCCAGATGGAAACCCACAACTTCGGCAGCGAGCATGGCAATAACTCCGGAAGCCAGGTCAGCGTGACGTCGAAGTCGGGCACCAACGAGTTTCATGGCTCGGCCTGGGAGTTTTTGCGCAATGACAAGCTGAATGCCCGCAGCTTCTTCCAGCCGCGGCGCCCGCAGACCCGGCAGAACCAGGCCGGAGTGGCGGCCGGCGGACCCATCAAGAAAGACAAGCTTTTCGTCTTCGGCTACTACCAAAGACTCTGGAACCGGCCGGAGGTCGGCTCCACTCAGGCGTTCGTGCCATCTCCGCTAGAACGCACCGGAAACTTCTCCGAGTCCGGCGTGACGCTCGAGAATCCGATCGACGGGGTTACCGGCGAACCGCTGCTGGATTCGCAGGGCAATCCCTGCGTGATCAATAACGTCATCCACCCGAGTTGTTTGAGTCCGGGGACCTCGAACGTAATGAATCAGTTCATCCCCACGACACCCAACAACATCTTCGTGGCCCAAAACCCCGAACCCTCCGGCAACTACAGTTTCATGACCAGGGTCGATTTTCTGCAGACGAGCAAGCATACGTTGTTCGGTCACTACTACGAAGACCGCTACGACCAGATCACCGCGGGAGGATCGATCAAGCCGTACACCCAAGGCGATGTGTATGTGTGGGTCAGGAACCCGAGCATCAGCAGCACCTACACGATCAGCCCCATGCTTCTCAACGAAGCCAACTTCTCGTTTATGAAAACGAAGTCGGGAACAACCCCCGACGTCACCTACGATCCGCGAAGCTTCGGCATTGACGTACCGCAAGGGCACAACGGCGAGGGACTTTCGTATAACGTGTCGGGAAGGTTCTCCCTGAGCAACACCAACCCCAACGGGCAGGACTACGAGAACTACTATTTCAAAGACACGATGAGCTGGATTAAAGGCCGCCACACGATGAAGTGGGGCTTTGAGATGCACAGCACCAACTGGCACCTCGACACGACCTACGCGCAGGGCCGCAGCGTAACCTTCAGCGGCAATCAGACAGGAGACCCCACGGCGGATTTCCTGATGGGCCGCTTCGACAACCTGAACGTGACCTTTGGCCAGCCGGGCAGCGACCCGGTCGCGGAGGCATACTACTTCTTCTTCCAGGATCAGTGGAAGATCAAGCCGCGCTTCACGCTGACCTATGGCGTTCGCTATGAACCGTATCTGCCTTGGGACCAGGAGTTCGGCTGGCACACCGCACCGGATCTGGCGGGGGGATTCCGTGCCCGCTCCACCGTGAAACCCGATTCACTGCCTGGCGTGCTGCATCCGGGCGACCCCGGCCTACCCACGAACGGCAAGCTGACCTTCAACGACATGAACAACCTGGGTCCCCGCATGGGGTTCGCCTGGGACGTTTTTGGCGATGGCAAGTTCAGCGTTCGCGGTGGCTACGGGATCTTCTTCGACCGCGTCAGCGCCACCACCGTGCATACGTCGGAAGCCCCCTACCGCGGCACCGACGTGATCAACGACGGGTATCTTGACGATCCTTACATCGGCGCCGGGCTGCCCTACCCGCCCGAGGGAAGGGTGTCGGGGAATTTCGGCTGCAGCGGCCCCCGGATGACGCAGTCGCTGGCCGAACTGGGAGGGCCGACCGCTCCGGGATATCCCTTCATAACCTGCGAGTTTCCGATTCCGCAGCGGCTGGTGCTGACCGAAGACCACCTGGTCGTTCCGTACACGCAATCGATGAACCTCACGCTGCAGCGGCAGCTCACGAGGGACATGGTGATCGAGGCCAGCTACGTCGGGAAGTTAACCCAAAAACTCGACGGGCACCGCCATTGGAATCCGGCGGTCTTTGGACCGTCGCTGGTAACCGGCGAGGCCCCTTCGAGCCGCAATGTGAACGAGAGGGTGTTGTACTTCGAGACGCTCGGCCTGATGGATACGCAAGTTCGCGTCATGGGTAATGACTACCGCAGCTCGTACCACAGTTTTCAGATCCGGTTGAACAAGCGTTTTTCGAACGGCTTTTCGTTTCTTGGCTCCTACGTCGTTTCGAAGGGCATTGACAACATGGTGGCTCCTCAGCCGGGGATCAGCCCGGGCGTGGGCAACCCGTTCGATATACGATCGGAGTTCGGGCGCGGCAACTACGACCAACGCCACATCGTTCGCATGAGTTGGATCTGGAGCCCGCAGGGACCAACTTCGGGAATGGGCCGCACCCTACTGGGAGGATGGACGATCACGGGACTGACCAGCATCTTGAGCGGCGGCCCGATCAACGTCGCGCAAGGCACCGATGTGGCTCTGGATGGCACCAGCCAGACGGGTCTGCAACATGCGCAGTTTGCGGAGGGGATCACCCACGACGATCTTACGATCGACCATTCCAGCCGTCACGAGATGATCCAGCAGTTTTTCAACATCTCCGCTTTCGTCAAGCCCAACAACCTGCCGCGCGGTATTTATGGAAATGCCGGGCGCAACTTGATCAGCGGGCCCGCCACCGTGAACACCGATCTGGCGGTCATGAAGGACTTCATGGTCCGTGAACCCCTGCGGGTGCAACTGCGGGGCGAGTTTTTTAACGCTTTCAACCAGGTGAACTTCGCGCAGCCGCAGAGGCTGGCGCAGTCCGGCAGCTTTGGCCGCATTACCGGCGCCCAGGCGGGACGGGTTGTTCAGGTTGCGCTGAAGGTCATCTGGTAGGAAGACTATCGTAGGAATGGGGCGCCGGCCCGTGGATTCGACTGGGCCGGCGCTTGGTTCCGTGTCTGGACACCGCTCGCCGACCCGCTTCCCGAATAGGAGCGTGGCGGGAGGTTGGATTTTCCGCCGCTCCGCCGTTTTGCCGGCGTGAGTTCGATACAGCCGAACAGGAAGGTTGAAGATGCACATGCGTGCTTTCTGTCTGTTGCTTGCCGGGGTTTCCCTGGCCGTCGCCCAGTCAAATTTCCCGGCGATGCACTACAAGGTCGACGCCGAATGGCCGCAATTGCCCGTCGGCTGGAATTTTGGAGAGACGCCCGGCGTCGCGGTGGACGCCAAGGATCACGTTTTTGTTCTCCATCGGGGTGAAAATCCAATCATGGAATTCACTCCCGACGGCCGCTTGGTGCGGTCCTGGGGCAAGGGCCTGTTTATCCGGCCGCACGCCATCCGGATCGACCCGGAAGGCAATATCTGGACCGTCGACAACGATACACACCAAGTGCTGAAGATGGACGCCAGTGGAAGGGTCCGCCTGGTCATCGGCCGGCGCGGAGTGAGCGGAGAAACCGAAGAGGCGTTCAACCGGCCGACCGACATCGCCTTCGCCGCCAACGGGGACATCTACATCAGCGACGGCTACGTGAATTCCCGCGTCGTCAAGTTTTCGAAAGACGGCCGCTATATCACCGCCTGGGGCAAGAAAGGCAGCGGCCCCGGGGAATTCAATCTGCCGCATTCGGTGGCCGTCGATAAACAGGGGCGCGTGTACGTCGGTGACCGCGAAAACCGCCGCTTACAGGTGTTCGACGGCAATGGCAAGTTCCTGGAAGAGTGGAAGCATGTCGGGTCGCCTTGGGGCCTCGACCTGCAGCCTGATCAGACGATGTTCATCGCCGATGGGTACAACGATCGCGTTTTGAAAGTCGATCTTACCGGCAAAGTGCTGGGCGCGTTTGGCGGAAACGGCAGAATGCCTGGCGAGATGAGCTTTGTTCATCACTTGGAAGTGGACAGCGCGGGCAATATTTATGTGGGCGAGATCAAGAATCAGCGGATTCAACGATTCACGCCGCGCAAATGACGCTCTTCACCTGGGAAGATCGTCCGGACTTGTAACCTCGCACGGCGTGGCGAGAGTCATTACTTATCAGTAACGCCACAAGAAGCGGTATCGAGTATTATGCGAACACCCAGAGCGAACGGGCGGCATGCCATCGGGAATGAAAACGGTCACGGATTGCGTCCTATCGCCTGGGCTGCGACGGCTCTGGCTGGGATGCTGCTTCCCGGGAGCGCGTTCGCTCAGGCGCCTTCGTTTCTTGAGACGGTGGCGCCGATACTGACCGAGCAGTGCCTCACCTGCCACGGGCCCGCGCAGCAGCTCTCCCTCTATGACCTGAGCAACCGCGAGGCCGCGCTCAAAGGCGGCCAGAAAGGGATAGCGATCGTCCCGGGGCATTCCGCCAGCAGCGCCTTCGTTCAGCGCTTGACGGGCGCGGTACAGCCTGCGATGCCGCTCGGCGGCAAGCTGAGCGATGCCGATATCGCCACGATCAAGAGATGGATCGATGCGGGCGCCGCGTGGGAAGGCGGCGCGCTTGGTTCGCACGAGGCCAGCCCGCCTCCGCCCCAGGACCAACTCCACGAGAAGAACTTTTCCGAAAACGATCGCAGCTGGTGGGCTTTCAAGAACCCCGTGCGTTATCCAATTCCCGATAGCGGCGATCCGCGCTGGAACGGAAACCCGATCGACAGCTTCGTGCGGCAGACGCTCGAAAAGGAAGGGCTCGAACCGGCGCCCCAAGCCGATCGCCGCACTCTGATCCGGCGGGCCTATCTCGACATGGTTGGCCTGCTGCCGCCTTACGAAGTTGTCGAAGAGTTCGTTAACGACAAGTCCCCTGATGCCTGGCAAAAGCAGGTGGATAGCCTGCTCGCCTCGCCCCACTACGGCGAGCGCTGGGCAAGGCACTGGCTTGATGTCGCGCGCTACGCCGACAGTTGGGGGCACATACACGACGACGACAACGCCGATGCCTGGCGCTATCGCGATTACGTGATAAGCGCGTTCAACGACGACAAGCCCTACGATCAGTTTGTTCGCGAGCAGATGGCCGGCGATGAACTGGAAGAGGTCAGCTATGACAGCCTCATCGCGACGAGCTTTCACCGCATCGGGCCGCGCGTGCTGTTCCGCGAAAAACAGAATCCGCACTACCGCTACGACTATCTGAACGATATGGTCGCGACCACTTCGCGGGCCTTCATGGGGCTGACAGTCGCCTGCGCGCGCTGCCACGACCACAAATTCGACGCCATCTCGCAGATGGATTATTACCGCATGGCCGCGGTCTTCTTTCCTTTCATCGACTATGACCATAAACTCGCGCCCAGCGAAGAGGCGGCCGCTTACGAGGCACGCAGAGCCGAGATCGACGCGCAAATGAAGCCGCTGCGCGAACAGGTCGATGCGATCATCGAGCCCTATCAGCAAGCGCGATTCGAGGAGCAATTAAAGGCGTTTCCCGAAGACGTTCAGATGGCGGTGAAGATCCCCGCTGAGGAGCGCACTCCGGGCCAGAAATTGCTGGCCGAGCAAGTTCTGTCCATTCGCGATCGGGGAAGGCGCGGACTGAAACTCAGCGATGCCGACCGCGAGAAGATGGACGCGCTCGATGAGCAAATCCGCCAATTGCGAAAACAGATGCCAAAGCCGCTGCCGGTCACGGCCGGCATCCGCGACGGCGACTACCGCTTTACGCCCGACGGACCCGGCGACGCGCCGGTGCCCGGTACGACGGCCAAGCGCATTAAGGTCGACTTCGACGGTAGCTTCGTGCCGCGGCCCGGCAACCATTACGAGCCGCCGCCGCTGTATTACCCGCCGCTCGGCGAGCCCGGCGAAGGCCAAATTATCGAACCCGGATTCTTGTCGGTGCTGAGCGGCGAAGGGCCGGGCGAAATCCCGCCGCTGCCGGACGACAAGCTTTCCAGCGGCCGCCGCCTGGCGCTGGCCAACTGGATGGTATCCGACGACAATCCACTGACGGCGCGAGTGATGGTCAACCGCGTCTGGCACCATCACTTCGGCCGCGGCATCGTCGACACGCCGAGCAACTTCGGGCGCATGGGCAGCCTTCCGTCGCACCCTGAGCTGCTGGACTGGCTGGCCACCGAATTCGTGCGCCAGGGATGGCGCATCAAACCGCTGCAGCGCTTGATCCTGACCTCGCAGGTCTATCAAATGGACGGCAGCTTCTACCGCGCCGCCAACTTCGAGAAAGATCCTGACAACAAATACTTGTGGCGCTTTCCAATGCAGCGCGTGGAAGGCGAAATTGTTCGCGATCTGATTCTTTCCGCGAGCGGGCAAATAAATCTCGAAGCAGGCGGGCCGCCGTTCTTCCCCGCTCTTCCCGCATCCGTACGCGAAGAAACCAAACGCGTCGGCCGCTGGGAGCTGACCAAGGAAGAGCCTTCGACCTGGAGGCGCAGCATCTACGCGTATTGGAAGCGGGCGCGCAAGCATCCGATGTTCGAGGTGTTCGATCAGCCTGACACCATGGTGAGCTGCGAGCAGCGCAACACCACCACCGTCCCGACGCAAGCGCTGACGCTGCTCAACAATGAGTTCTCGCTGCTGCAATCGCAACATTTCGCCAAACGCGTGCGGGATGCCGCTGGCGATTCCGCCGAGTCGATGGTGAATACGGCGTATCACATCGCCCTGAGCCGCGATCCGCGGCCGGCCGAGCTGGCCGACAATCTCGCGTTCTTCAAGGAGCGCCGCAGCCATCATGCGGCCAAACCGGCGGATGACCCGGAACTGGCCGCGCTGACCGATCTGTGCAATGTCGTCCTCAACCTGAACGAGTTTCTCTATGTTCAATAAGCAGTTTTCGCGCAAACAGTCCGGCTTCGTTTCACGGCGGGATTTTCTGTTTCGCGCCGGCGAGGGAATCGGCGGCCTGGCGCTGGCGCACCTGTTGAATCAGGATGGCTTGCTCGCCGCCGGCTGCGAAAACCCGCCGGGTATCACCTCGCCCTACGCACCCAAACAGCCGCACTTCAAGCCGCGAGCGAAAAACGTCATCTCGCTGTTCATGTGCGGCGGCGTTAGCCACCTCGACACGTTCGATCCCAAGCCGGCCCTCGACAAGTATCACGGCCAGCCGCTGCCCGGCGAAGACGACGTGCAGGTGCAGCAAGGCTTTCCCGGCCCGATCATGCGCAGTCCGTACAAGTTTCAGAAGTACGGCCGCGGTGGCATCGACGTCTCCGAGCTGTTTCCGAACATGGCGCAGCGCGTCGACGACATCGCGCTGATCCGCTCGGCGGTCGGCCGCTCGAACGATCACTCGATCTCGCACTTCGAATGGAACACCGGCGCGCTGTTGCCGGGTTCGCCCGCCTACGGCTCGTGGATCGCCTATGGGCTCGGCACCGAGAACCAGAACTTGCCGGCCTTTGTCGTCATTTACGATCCTCGCGGCGGCCCGTTTAACGGACCGAACAACTGGGGCGCCGGTTATCTGCCCGCCGCCTACCAAGGCACTACGTTTCGTTCGACAGGCGACCCGATTCTCGACCTGAAGCCGCCGCCCGAGTATTTGAGCATCGACGAGCAGCGCAAACGGCTCGACCACCTGATTCGCCTTAACCAGCGGCATGAGGAGCGCTTCCCCGGAGAAAGCGAGCTGGCGGCCCGCATCGCCTCGTATGAGCTCGCCTACCGCATGCAGGGCTGCGCGCCCGACGTGGTCGATCTCGATCAGGAAAGCGACGAAACCAAGCGCCTCTACGGCATGGAGGAAGCGATTTCAGAGCCCTTCGGACGGCAGTGCCTTCTGGCGCGCCGCATGGTCGAGCGCGGCGTCCGCTTCGTGCAGCTCTGGAACGGCGCCTACGTCAACGACACCGTCGACACCTGGGATGCCCACAACAGCATCGTCGACAACCATGGCCAGCATGCCGCCGAAGTCGACAAGCCGATCGCGGGACTGCTTGCGGATCTCAAACGCCGCGGCATGCTCGACGAAACGCTCGTCATCTTCCACACCGAATTCGGCCGCATGCCGATTTCGCAGCGCGGCGTCGGCCGTGACCACAATCCCGGCGCGTTCAGTTTCTGGATGTCGGGCGCCGGCATCGAAGGCGGCCAGATCATCGGCGCAAGCGACGAATTCGGCTACAAGGTGGCCGAACAGCCCGTCAGCGTTTTCGATTTTCATGCTACAGTGCTCCACCTGATGGGTATTGACCACAAGCGCCTGACCTATTTCTTCAACGGACGCCATATGCGCCTTACCGACGTGCATGGCGAGTTGATTCCCCAGATCGCCGGCGAAGCCGCCGACATGCCAAGGAGCGGCTAAGTCCGTACGCCCCGGAAACGTTACGCCTTCCCTTTTTTCTTGCCGGCGCCAGGAGGTTGAGAGATGAAGAAGTTGATCGCAATCATGCTGTTCACGGTGGCCGTCGCCGCCGGCCAGATTACACAATCGGTAATTACAAAACCGACGCCGCTCGACTCAAAAGTCAATAGCGACGACGTGCCCGACGGTTACGCCATAGATGCCAAGTTCGAGCGCATGGTTATTATGCGCTTCAAATACAAAGCGGACCTGCTGGCCTCGATGGAAAAGGTAATCAAAAAGGAAGGTATCAAAAACGCGGTGATCTTATCCGCCGCTGGCTCGGTCCGCAACTACCACATCCACTCGGTGAGCAACCGGGATTTCCCGTCCGAGAATATTTTCACGAAAGACCCCAGCGATCCGGCGGACCTGGTCAGCATGAACGGCTATATCATCGATGGGCGGATTCACGCCCATATGACTCTCACCAACGGAAAGCACGCATTTGGCGGCCATCTCGAGCCGGACACCAACGTGTTCACCTTCGCGATCGTTACGCTCGGAGTGCTGAGCGACGACGTGGATTTGGGCAAAATCGATGACAAGACGTATCGCTAGCGGCTTGTGGCGAAGATTTGGTCTCTATAGCTGATCGCACAATTCAGGAGAAATCTCATGATCCGACTTTTGGTACTCGCGCTTGCTCTTAGCGGCGCGCTGTTCGCCGGCGACCCGGCCTCCGATGCCGTTCGGGAAACCGCCGAGGGCTGGCGGGCCGCGCTCATCAAACAAGACAAAACCGCGCTCGATCGCCTGCTCGCGGATGACCTCATCTACACCCACGCCAGCGGCAAGAGCCAGACCAAAACCGAATACATCGAAGCGGTGACCAACGGCCCCTCGATGTATGAGTCTTTCAATCAGACTCACACCAGAATTCGCGTCTACGGCGACCTCGCGATTCTCTCGGGATACGTCGACGTAAAAACGCCTGGAAGAGATAGCTATCGCGTGCGTACGCTGGAAATCTATAAAAAGAACCACGGCCAGTGGCAATTTTCAGAAAAAGAATCGGTGCGAGTGCCAAATCCCAAGCCGTAATTACAGGCAATTATCGCCGTCGGCGGAGAACTGTAGTCCGAAACGATTCGCTTGCCGGCTCAACTCAAACCAACTCGTATCCCAGCTTCAGATTATTGATGGAGTGGTGCATCAGATCATGGACCTCGTAGGGATGCGTTCCATAGCCGGTGATGCGATGCCGCAGGAAGTCGCCGAAGTGCACCAGCGCGTGTCCATGCTCGTCAACGTCAGCGTCCAGCACGAAACGCTTCTCGGCGCCTTCACGGGCAAATGCAACGGTTAACTGCAATACGCCAATCTTGTCTCGGGTCTTCACGCTGTGCATACTGTCGATCGTGAAGCGCTCGGGGATGTTTTTTCTGTGCCCTTTGAGATTGCTTCGATCGCCCCGGTAATGCTCGTCCTTGATCTTTTTCTGTTCCAGCCCCCGAATCAGGTTAGCCGCGTCCTCGCTAATCAAGGCCACCATGCGGTCTCGCTGAATACGCAGGATTTCCTGTAGCCCCTGGATCCATGGCCGCCCGGCGACTCCCTTGACCGTAGAGTGAAACATCTTGGCGTAGACGTTCAGCATGCCCGTTTTCCCCTCGATCAGGAAATCGTCATCCGCATCGTCGTAGACGCCCTCGGTGAAGCGCCCCAGGGGACGGCTCTGTTGAGGTTTACGAACCTTGAGTTCCAGACCCGGGGAGAGTCCGAGCATCTGTTTGAGATCAGTAAAATCACCGTTCAGGTCCGCCCAGTGAGCACATCTGGCGTGCCATTCGGCGTTGCGCTCCCGGAAGCAAGGAACATCAATGAGTAAGCGCTCGCGAGGTTTCACTTTGAAGAATGTAGACACGCGCGTGTATCGCACGGGCTTCACCTCGACGTGCTTCGGCGTCATGGGAAACGCGTCCAGCTCAAAATCCTCGCGGTGATTCTCGAAATTTCGGACGAAGCCTTGCAGCTTCTGGCCATCGCTGCGATAAAACTCGACCAGCGTACGAATGTCGCGGAGCCGTTGATTTTCCGCGTTGCGCAGAAGAATGGTAACGACTCCGTTATTGGATGAAGGCATGGTGCCCCTCCTCAGGTAGCCTCTACCCTGTCATAGCGGAGTCCTGTTCCGAGAGGGGGCGCGAGAGACAAGGCGGCGCGGTACGCCGGAGCGCTGCTGTCGCGAGTCGCCCGGCTTTCCTGATGGCCTCAGCGGGCGTTGGATTCGGCTTTGCGGTAGGAAGCGTCCAGCAATTCGACGACGTGCGCGACTTTTTGGCCCTTGGAGAAGAGCTGCGCGCCGGTGCGAAGCTGCAGCATGCAGCCTGGGTTGGCCGTGACGATCATTTCCGCGCCGGTGGTTTCGACCATCTGCATCTTCTTCTTCAGCAGTTCCATCGCCATGTCGGTGTGCTCGACGTTATAAACACCCGCGCTGCCGCAGCAGATTTCCGACAACGGCAGCTCGCGGAACTTGAGCCCGGGGATGGCCGCCAGCAGCTCCCGCGGCTGCAGCCGTACCTTCTGGCCATGCAGCAAATGGCAGGAATCCTGATAGGTGACGGTGTAAGGCATTTCCGCAAGGTTGGGGTCGAGCTCGATGCCGGCGAGGAATTCATTGACGTCCAGAACCTTTGCGGAAAACGCTTCGGCGCGCGGATACCACTCCGAATCGTGCTCGAACAGGTCGCCGTATTCCTTGAGCGTCGAGCCGCAGCCGGCGGCGTTCGTGATAATCGCGTCGAACTGGCCGCCTTCCACGGCTTGGATGTTAATCTTGGCCTGCTCGCGGCCCTGGTCGCGAAGCCCGGCGTGAACGTGCAGCGCGCCGCAGCAGCCCTGCTCGCCGGGGATCACCACCTCGCATCCATTGCGGGTAAGCACGCGCACCGTGGCTTCGTTGAGGCGCGCGAACGAGATGTTCGCGATGCAGCCGGCCATGAAGGCCACGCGGCGACGGCGTTCGCCCTTGGCCGGATACACCTTGCCGATGCGCTTGAAAAAAAACGGATACTCGGCGGGCGGCATGAGCTGCTCGAGCTCGCCGAGGCGCCCCATATGTTTGACCAGGCCGCTTTTGCGCACCAGCCATTGCACACCGCTTTGCTGGTAGAACAAAGTCATGTAGCCCGCCAGCTTGAGCAGTCCGGGCGTAACCAGCAGGCGGCCATAAACCAGCGACTGAATGGCGCGCGCCATCGGCGTGATCTCGCGATTCGCGGCGATCTGCGCCCTGGCCGCTTCGACGAGACGCCCGTATTGCACTCCCGACGGGCAAGCTGTCTCACAGGCCCGGCACGCCAGACACAAACCAATGTGCTCGACGTAGTCGTCGCCGATCAGCAGCTTGCCTTCGGCGACCTGCACCATCTGATAAATGCGTCCGCGCGGCGAGTCGGCCTCGAGGCCCAGCTCGCGGTATGTGGGGCAGGCGTTCAGGCATAGACCGCAGTGGACACAGCGATCCAGGTCCTGCTGTTGCGGCCGGTCATAAGGCCTGGATCGGTCGAGGGGAGCGATGCGTTCAGACACGTTGGAGTTACAGCTTAGCCGATTTCCGGCGCCGAGGCTGCCGGCTGGATGAAAAACAAATTATATCCATTCAGATCACGGATGCCGAATTCGCGCGCTCCGTAGAACGCGTCGTAGATTTCCTCGACGAACTCGATTCCTTTCTGGTTGGCAGAGTCCCCCGCCAGCGCCGCTTGCACTGCCTGCATCTGCCGGGCCTTGAGCGCCTGGTAGAGGTCATCCACCCTGTCGGTGTAGAACCATAAACTCACATGCCACGCCCCGCGCAGCCAACGGCGCGTGGCGCCGCTTGGCCCGGCTCGGCAGCAGCGCGTTTCGTCCTGGTATGCTGAAGAAGTATCGTCTCGTGCCGGCTGCCGGCCGTGGCGAAGTTTTAGCTGCTTTCCCGCGATGAGAACCCCGCTCCGCACCCGCCGCCCGTACCGCCGCGGACCCTGAACTTGCTCCCACCCTCTCTTCGCTGATTCACCGTAATGTATGCGTTGCCGCTGGACCCCTTTTGGCGAGGGTTGCAGCCCGGATTGTCTATGGCTGAACGAGTTCAGGATTGGTTTTGGCATAACTACGCACCGAAATCGCTGCTTTGCCTGCGAGAGCGCTATGGCGGGAAATACTTTCGCCAGGATGTGCTGGCGGGCATCACCGTGGGCGCCGTCGCCTTGCCGCTGGCAATGGCTTTTGCGATTGCGAGCGGCGTCGCGCCCGAGCGCGGCTTGTTCACCGCGATCGTTGCCGGTTTTCTGATCTCGGCGTTGAGCGGGTCGCGGTATCAGATCGGCGGACCGACCGGGGCCTTCGTCGTCATGATTTATGACGTCGTCGCCCGGCACGGCTACGACGGGCTCGTGGTGACGACGCTG
>JBBDWJ010000208.1:0-21090 GCA_040902925.1 Bryobacterales bacterium
GCATCAGCCGAGCACGCAGAGGGCTTGGCATGCTGATTCTGTGCATAAGTCAGGGATCACAGGGCATCAAGACACGGATATCAGTTTAGAGCGGCCGCAACCTGAGCCGCGTGGTAGGTGCCTGTGACCAGTGTAAACCGATTGCGGGTACGGCGAGAGACGCGCTGATGCACCTCGGGCGGCAGGCATCCCCTTTTGCGTGGCGCCGGTATCCCGTGCCGCAAATCCCGCCGCCGCTGTTCCCGGTATGCCTCTCCCGATACCGATTTTCCCCGGCGTCGCCTGGTCCCGGCGGCGCTTATTCCTGGGGCCGCCAGCCGCTGATGCGAATCGCCGAGTTGCTGTCGGACTGGTGCGAGCCCGCGGGCCCCTCTTCGGTCACCTCGACCGCCAGCTTTTCGAGCTTGGCGTGGATGGTCGCCGCTTCTCCCGCGGCGGCGGTGACGGTTTTGGTCCACGGCTGGTAGCCTTTTTTGGCGACCGAGATCTGATATTCACCGGGGGTTACCTGCTTGGTGCGGGGCGTTATCCCGTTGAAGGCGCGGTCGATCTCCACCTCGGCATACGGCGGGTCGGACGTGATTGTGAGCAGAGTCGGCTCGCGAGCCACCTGCGGGGGCGTGGGAGTGGGCAGTTCCTCGAGAACCTCTCCCTGAACCGGGGTGGCGTATTTGGCGAGGGTTAGAAGGAGTCCACGCGTGGATTCGGGGGGTGAGGCTTCTCCGAAAACAATCTGCTGGGCCGACTTATCGCCGCCAAAAAGCTGGCGGTTGGCATCGGCGTCGGGCCGCAGCGTCGCGCCTTCGAGCGAAAGTCCGGCAAACAGGCCGCGCGACCGCGAGTAGGCCAGGATTTTGGCGTGCATCTGAGCGTCGGTCTGAACTTGCGCGCTGCGCCCGACGGGTCCGCCGGCAACAGCAGCGTCAGCGCCCAAGGTGAATTTGCTCTCCAGCAGCTTTTCAGCGCCCTCCTGGTTCATCACCAGCAAAATGACGTCGGTCGAGCTGCCGCCGACCTGGAAACCGAAGCTGCCGCCCTCCAGGCGCAGGGCAAGCGGGCCGTGCCAGGTCGCGCCGTCTTTCGCGCGGCAGGCCAGAAATCCCTTTCCGTACTTGCCGGCGAAGACGAAGCCGGCCTTCTTGACGCCGGGAATCACCGCCACGCAGTGCGCCTTGACCAGCAGCGCGCGCGGGATGGCGTCGTCGGGCGTCGCCATGATCTGGTCCAGAACATTGGCAGAATCCTGGCTGCGCTGGATGATTTTTTCGGCGGTATTCTCGGCTACCTCGTCGGGGTCCTCGGCGTAGGCGGCGCCTAGCGCCAGAAGAAGGGCTATGAGGATGCGGATTTTCATAATTTTCTCCCCAGGGTGTTGTTCTAGCCTTGAATCTCAAGGGCAAGGGAGTCAATCCGGGCAAGACCTTATTGCCACTGGCATTGCCACCTGCCCGGCCCTCAGATCCCAGGAACGTGGTTTGACCCGCCAGGCGCGCCCACCGATTCACGGTCTTCGTGCCTTTTCGCCCCCTACATCCCTCGTTGACGCTCCGATCCGGCGGCAACTACAATGATTGGAGGCAGGAGAGGTGCGTCCCACGCACACCTCGACGGGGCTTGTTCACTCCTCGCTCCCCTCGATTCCCTGTAAATCTCTGTGTTCGAGAATCTTACAGACAAGCTTCAGCGTGTCTTCAAGGACCTTCGCGGCGAAGGCAAGCTGACCGAGACGAACATCCAGGATGCTCTCAAAGAGATCCGTTTGGCTCTTCTCGAGGCCGACGTCAACTTTAAGGTCGTCAAGGAGCTTGTCGAGAATATCCGGCACAAGGCACTGGGACAGGAAGTTCTGACAGCGTTTTCCCCCACCGAGCAGGTGGTGAAGATCGTCAAGGACGAGCTGGTCCGCATCCTCGGCAACACGGAATCGAAGCTGCGCTACGCCAATACGCCGCCGTCGGTGTACCTGGTGGTGGGTCTGCAGGGCTCCGGTAAGACCACCAGCACGGGGAAACTCGCGCTGTGGCTTTCTAAAAACGGTCACCGGCCGCTGATGGTCTCGGTCGACGTCTACCGCCCGGCAGCGCGCGAGCAGTTGCGCGTTGGAGCCGGGCAGATCAAACTGCCGATTTACACCGGCAGAGACAGCGAAAAAACGCCGCTGGAGCTCGCCAAAGGCGCCCGGCGCGAAGCCATCGAAACCGGCCGCGACGTGGTGTTGGTCGATACCGCCGGCCGCCTGCACATCGATGACGAGCTGATGGTCGAGCTCGAACAGTTGAAGAAAGAGTTCGACCCGATGGAAATCCTGTTCGTCGCGGATGCGATGACAGGGCAGGACGCGGTGAAGTCCGCCGACCAGTTCCATCAGCGGCTCGGCATCACGGGCGTCATCCTGACCAAGATGGATGGCGACGCGCGCGGCGGCGCGGCGTTGTCGATCCGCCAGGTCACGGGCCGGCCCTTGAAGTTCGTCGGCGTCGGCGAGAAACCGGCGGCGTTCGAGTTGTTCTACCCCGAGCGCGTCGTCTCGCGCATTCTGGGCATGGGCGACATGCTCTCGTTCATCGAAAAGGTCGAGGAGACCATCGACGAGAAGCAAGCGGTCGACATGCAGCAGAAGCTGCTCGACAACGATTTCACGCTGGAGGATTTCCGCCAGCAACTGCGCCAGCTCAAGAAGCTCGGGCCGCTGGAATCGATCCTCGGGATGCTGCCGCAGGTGGGCCCGTTCAAGCAGTTGCAGAACATGCAGGTGGACCCCAAGGAAATCAATCGCGTCGAGGCGATCATCAGCTCGATGACGCTGCGCGAGCGGATGAATTTTCAGATCATCAACGGCAGCCGCCGGAGGCGCATCGCGCTCGGCAGCGGCACGTCGGTGCAACAGGTGAACCAGCTTCTCAAGCAATACCGGCAGGCGCGCGATATGATGCGCACCTTGTCGGGAGGACTCAGAAAAGGGAAAAAACGGAAAGGCATGGGTGGCCTGAACCTCGAGGCGCTGTTGCGCTAAAGCGCGCGGCCGGAAGATTCGGCGGGAGCAAACCCGCCCAGGCAACTCTTGAACGGAGGAACTATGTTGGCGATTCGCTTGGCTCGTGTCGGAGCCAAGAAACAAGCGGCGTACCGGGTGGTGGTGATGGAAAAAAGCCGCGCCCGCGACAGCCGCTCGGTCGAGATCCTGGGGCATTACAACCCGCGCCAGAACCCGACCGCCATTGAGCTGAAACAAGAGCGCGTGGACTACTGGCTGAGCAAGGGAGCACAGCCGTCCGATCGCGTTAGCCGCTTAATCAAGGTTTATAAGGAACGACCGGCCGATTTCGCGGCCGCCGAAGCCGCCAAGGTCGCGGACGCGAAAAAGGCGCCGCCCAGGAAAGTCACGCCGAAGGCGGAACCTAAAGCCGCGGCCGAGCAACCGGTGGCGGAGGCGAAAGCCGCCGAGCCCGAGGCAGCCCCGGCGGCGGCCGCTGCAACCGAGACCGGTTCGGCGGAAGCTGCTCCGGCGGAGGCTGCTCCAGCCGAAGAACCGGCTTCTGGAGACGAGTCGAAATCGGCCAGTTGATATACTGAAATCAGTTAGATACAAGCCCGGCCCGTACGGCGGCGGCGCACGCGGGAGACGGGTGCACTCTCCTGTCATTCTTCTTCGCTACGGTACGGAAACGTGAAAATTCACAATCGCTGCCAGCGGGAGGTGCACGATGGGCGAATCAACCGATCCAATCGTCGAACTCGTGGAATTGATCGCGAAAGCTCTGGTGGACAAACCGGAAGAGGTGTCGGTGCGTGCCGTGGACGGTGAGCAGGTGCGGGTGCTCGAATTACGCGTGGACCCGACCGATCTCGGCAAGATCATCGGCAAGAAAGGGCGAACCGCCAAGTCCATCCGAACGTTGCTCGGGGCCGCCGGCATGAAGCTGAAGAAACGGTTCACGCTCGAAATACTCGAGTGAGCGAGGCCGGCAAGGGTGATTTCGTAACGATCGCTCGCGTGTTGCGGTCCAGGGGCAATCGCGGCGAAGTGGCCGCCGATGACTTGAGCGACGGCAACGAGCGTTTCGCCGAGGGCGCCGCGGTGTTGCTGACGGACCCCGCCGGTAAGCGGAAGGAAGCGGTCATCGAGCGCTCCTGGTACCACCAGGGACGGTTGATCCTGAAATTCGAAGGCGTCGATTCGATCAGCGACGCCGAATTGCTGCGGGGAAGTGAAGTGCAGATTCCTCGCGGCGAGCTGGGAGCGCCGCCCGAAGGCGAGTATTTCTTCGACGATCTGATCGGCACGAAGATTGTCGAGGCCGGGAGCGGCCGCGAGATCGGCGAAGTCGAGGGTATTCTCGAAACAGGCGGAGCGCTATTGTTAGAGGTTCGCACGGCGGACCGCCAAGTACTGATTCCGTTCGTGAAACAGATTTGTGTCGAGATTGCGCCCGAGAACGGATTGATTCGTGTGCGCATGCCCGACGGGCTCGAGGAGTTGAATTCGTGAGAAAGCGCGGGCAGGCGGCCGGGCCATGGTATTTCACATCCTCACGATTTTCCCTCCGTTTTTCGAGGGCCCTTTCGCCCATGGCGTGATTGCCCGGGCGCAAAAAACGGGGCTGCTCGAGATCAGGTTTCACGACCTGCGGACTTTCACCTCCGATCGCCACCGGACGGTCGATGACCGCCCGTTTGGGGGCGACGAAGGCATGGTCATGAAGGTCGAGCCGATTTGCCTGGCGCTCGAGCAGGCGCGGCAAGGCTGGGCCGGCAAGCGGACCTCGACGGTGCTGCTTTCGGCGCAGGGGCGCATGTTTAGCCAGGCTGTTGCCGCCGAGCTGACGGCCTGCGATGAGATTGTGCTGATCTGCGGGCGCTACGAAGGCGTGGACGAGCGCGTCAGTGAGCGGCTCGCCGACCAGGAGCTGTCGATTGGCAACTTCGTGCTGAGCGGCGGCGAGTGGGCCTGCGGCGTGGTGATCGACAGCGTGGCGCGGCTGCTGCCCGGCGTGCTCGGCAACGAAGCATCGGCCGAACGCGAGTCGTTTGCGCCGCTGCCCGAGGGCGGCGTCGGAGTGCTGGATTTTCCGCACTATACGCGTCCGGCGAAGTTTCGGGATTGGGAAGTGCCCGAGGTGCTGCTGAGCGGGAATCATCAAGAGATTCGCCGCTGGCGGCGGCGGGCGGCGCTGCAAAAGACTTTACGCTACCGGCCTGAGCTGCTCGAAAAGGCTGAGTTGAGCGCGGAAGACAGAGAATTATTGCGGCAGGCGGCGGGAGAAGCCCGGTAAGCCGCGGGAGTGAGAAGCGATGAAAAACAAGTTGATGCAAAAGATCGAGGACCGCCACAAACGTGCCGAGCTCCCCAAGCTGGAATCGGGCGACACCGTGCGGGTTCACGTGAAAATTCGTGAGGGTGACAAAGAGCGGCTGCAGGCCTACGAAGGCGTCATGATCGCGCGGAACAATTCGGGGATCAGCGAGACGATCACGATCCGCAAGATCAGCTTTGGCACCGGCGTCGAGAGGATTTTTCCGCTGCATTCGCCGACCATCGAGAAGATCGAGAAGGTGCGCAGCTCGCGCGTGCGGCGCGCCAAGCTCTACTATCTCCGGAAGCTGCGCGGCAAAGCGGCGCGCCTGAAAGAACGCTCCACCCGTTAAGGCGGCCGTGTTCCTGTCCTTTTCCTGCCGCGCGCGTCCTTCAGCGGTGGCCGGAATCGCCATGCTTCCGGTGAGGACGACTTCCCCGGCGGGGTGCATTGGTGGAAGCTGCGGCGCCCCGTGAATGCTGTTGCCCCGAAAGCGTGCGGCTCAACGCCTTAAGAGATTGAGCAACTCGCGGTATTTTCTGGCGCGTGACGCGATTTGGCCCGGATGGTTTTGGCGGCTCAGAAACGAAAGTCCGAGGCAACGCGCCGCGTCGTGCGACGACCCACCCTGCGCTTCGAAAAAAACTGCTGGGCCGAAGGTTTCCGGCTCGTGGCTGGCGTGGATGAAGTCGGCCGGGGCTCGCTGTTCGGGCCGGTGGTCGCGGCGGCGGTGATTCTTGACCCCGAACGCCCGATCCGCGGCCTGCAGGATAGCAAACAGCTCGACGCCCCCAGCCGCGAAGCGCTGAGCGAGCGCATCCGCGAGCGGGCGGTGGCGTTTTCCGTGGCGGCCGTCGACAGCGGCCGGATCGACTTCATCAATATCTACCAGGCCTCGCGGCTGGCCATGCGCGACGCGATCAACTCCTTGCGGCCTGGCCCTGACTACGTTCTGATCGATGCGCTACGGCTCGATGTCGACCTGCCGCAGTTGCCGATTATCGGCGGCGACGCCCGCAGCCGCTCGATTGCCGCGGCCTCGATAGTGGCCAAGGTCGAGCGAGACCGCTGGATGAGGATTTGGGACGAAGTTTACCCCGCCTACAGGCTGGCTTCCAATAAAGGCTACTCAGCTCCCGAACACCTCGCTGCTCTGGCCCAGCATGGCCCGACGCCGCTCCACCGGCTGAGCTTCGAGCCGGTCGCGCGGGCCACGCGATTTGCCGCCGGTTTTCCGGAGGCGCAGTTAAGTTTGTTTGACGATCTAGCCGGTGACGGCGGCGAGTTGGCGCCACAAGTTGAGCTGGCGGCGGCGGCCGGGAAGGGCGCGCGCCATTAACGGGATGGAGCAAACGTTGAATCTCGAAACCGCCGGCACGGGCGAGCCCAAAGGCGGGCCGCCTGGGCGCACGCGTGCGCTCACCAACATTTTCTTCATCCTTTTCTGCATTGAGATCGGCCTGGTTCTGTTTCTGCTCCCCTGGACCCCTCTCTGGGACAACAACTACTTCTTCAGCCTGACCCCGCACTGGAATGCTTTCTGGCTCAGCACCTACCTTCGCGGCGCAATCTCAGGCATCGGCGTCGTGAATCTGTGGATCGGCCTTGGCGAGGCCTGGCGTTTGTGGCGCTGAGTGCGCGTCCCGGCCTCGTTGGCGCGGCCGTGTACCCTTTAGCCATGCATCCTTGGTCCTCTATACTTTGGCCCTGTATACTTTGGCCCCGATATACTTTGAACTGTGCCGGCTAACCGCCTGTTGTGGGGCTATAGCGCCGCTTTAGTTGCGGCCGCGGCCCTTGGTCTCGTAGTCGGCTGGAGTAACGCCGGGTTGCAGGCCGACCGCTGGGCTTATGACCTGCTGCTGCGCCTGCACACGCCTCCCCCGGAGCGCTCGTCGTCGCTAATTGTCGCCATCGACGAGGCCAGCCTGGACGCCTACGGCGGAATCGCCGGCATTCGCGGGCCGCTGGCCGCGGCGATCGAAACCCTCTCGCGCCATGAGCCCGCAGCGATCGCCATCGATATTGTGCTTTCCGAACCGCGCACTCCGGAAGAAAACGAGCCTCTCGAACAGGCGCTCGCCGAGGCCCCGAACATCGTTTTGGCGACCCATTTACGCTCGCAGGCGCCATCGGCCGAAAACGCCTGGGAAGAGCCACTGGAGGTTTTCGAGCGCCATGCCGCGGCGCTCGGGCACGTCCACGCCGAGCCCGACGACGATGCCGTTTGCCGCCAAGTCCTACTGGCCAAGGCCAGCGGCCGCACGCGGCGCTGGGCGATGGCGCTGGAGGCCTACCGGCTGGCGCACGGCGGCGGGCCGATCGTCGAGACCGACGAAGGGTTGGCCGTCAACAACCTGTTCATACCGGCCCCCACGCGGCAAGATCGCGCGCTGCGGATCTGGTACCCGAACCCGGAGTCGTCCATCGAGCGGCTTTCGCTCAAAACCATTCTTGAGCGGCCGGAAGCGGCCGAGGCGGCGCGCGGACGCGTGGTGTTCGTTGGCGTCGACGTGCTAGGCGGGATCGACCGCTACCTGATGACGCCGTATTCGTACGGCGAGCCGAAGTCGGGCGTCGAGATCAATGCCGCCCTCTATGAAACGCTGGCCGGCGGGCGTTTTCTGGTCAATGCAGGGGAGACGGTAGTGCTGGCGGTAGCGTTGAGTTTCGCGGTTGCGCTGGCCATTATTTTCTGGAAGCTGGCTGGCAATCGAGCGTTGGCCGCCGCGGCGGCGGTGCTGGTGGTTGCGGCCTTGACGCCGCTAGCGTTTTTTCAGGCCGGCCGCGTGATTGCATTCGCGCCGCCGGCGCTGGTGGCCTGGCTGTGCTTCCTCAGCGGCGGCGCTTACCACTACCTCGGCGTGCGTGGGCGGCTCAGTCTGGCCGAGGCGCAGCGCAGCCGCTATCAGCGCGCGGTCCACTACATCACGCACGAGATGCGCACGCCCTTGACGGCGATCCAAGGCTCCAGCGAACTGATCAGCCGCCACAGCTTGAGCGAGGAAAAGCAGAAGCAGATGGCGGTGCTGATTCACCGCGAGTCGCAGCGGCTGGCGCGCATGGTCGAGATTTTCCTGAGCGTCGAGCGGCTTTCGAGCGGGCAATTGCAGCTTCACCGCGAGGCCATTGACGCCGATGAAATCCTCTCCACTTGTGTCGAGCGCGCTCTGCCGCTGGCCGGCCGCAAGCAAATTACCATCGATCACCACTCGAATGGCTCAAATCCCATCTGGGGAGACCGCGAGTTTCTCGAATATGCCTGCTATAATTTAGTGGCCAACGCGGTCAAATACTCGCCCGCCCAGACCGCTATCACCGTCCGCTCCTGGCAGGATCGCGCTTCCGTGCTGATTTCGGTCGAAGACCGCGGCTACGGCATGGACGCCCAGGAACTGCACAATATTTTTCAGAAGTTCTACCGCACCAAAAGGGCCCAGGAATCGGGCGAAAGCGGAACCGGCCTGGGTCTGGCGATCGTAGAAGAAATCGTGGTGCAACACGGCGGGTCGATCGAGGTCGAGAGCCGGGTGAACCAGGGCTCGCGGTTCACGCTTTCGCTGCCTCGCGTAACGAACGCGCAGGCGCAGGCAACCGAACGGCAGGCAGAGGACGTCTCAGAGAGGACGACGTAAGGGGCGGAGGCGACCGGACCGGGTCGAATCGTTGAGAATTCTGGGAGGCTGGTCTCCGGGGCTCGATGGCTCCGGCGCCCTGTTTTTGCAGAGAAATTTGCAGGAAAGATGGACAGACAGGATTGTCTGTCCCACCCCACGCATGAGTGACAAACCGGAAATATTGTTTGTGGAGGATGATCCGGCCGTGATCACCACGTTCACGGCGGGGTTGGAGGCGGAAGGCTACACCGTCGAGGGTCTCAACTCGACGGCGGAAGCCCTGCAGCGGCTAGCGAACCATTCCTTTCCGATCGTGGTGACCGATATCTATCTCGACGAGCGCACCGGGCTCGACGTGCTGCGCGCGGCGCGGGAAAACAATCCGGAGTGCCTGGTCATCGTGATCACGGGCCAGGGCACCATGGAAACCGTGATGGAGGCGACCGAGCGGGGCGCTTTTGAATATCTCGCCAAGCCTTTCGACCTCAGCCGGCTGCTGGAGGTCGTGCACCGCGCCGAGCGGGCGATCGAATCGCGGCACAAGAGTGGCGAGACTCCGGTCGAGATTCCGCCGACGGAAATGGTCGGATTTTCAGCCGAAATGGTCTCTGTGTATAAGACGATTTCGCGCGCCGCTCCGACCGACGCGCCGGTGTTTCTCGAAGGCGAGTCAGGGACCGGCAAGGAACTCGTGGCGCGGCTGATTCACAAAAACAGCAAGCGGCTGCATGGGCCGTTCGTGCCGGTCGACTGCGGCTCGATTGCTTCGGGCATTCTCGAAAGCGAGCTCTTTGGCAGCACCCGCGGCGCATTCACCGGGGCCGACCGCGACCGCAGCGGGCTGTTTGAAGCGGCCCACCAGGGGACGGTCTTCCTCGACGAGATCGCCGAGGTCGACAGCGGCTTCCAGCTCAAGCTGTTGCGATTCCTACAGGAGAAAGAGATCCGGCCGCTAGGCTCTTCGAAGTCGCGCAAGATCGACGTGCGCGTGATCGCGGCCACCAACCGCAAAATCCAGGAACTGGTGGAGCGGGGGGATTTCCGGCAGGATCTTTGGTTTCGCCTGAACGTCGTGCACATCCGGCTGCCGGCGCTGCGCGAGCGGCGCGGCGATATCCGGCCGCTGGCTGAGCATTTTCTGCGCTGCTTCAACGCCGAGTACAAGCGGAATGTCCGGCTCGCGGCGAGCGGGCTGCGGGCCCTCGATGAATCCCCCTGGCCGGGCAACGTGCGCCAGCTACAGCATCTGCTTGAGCGCCTGGTGATTCTGAGCACAGTCGAAGTGATTGAAGGCGATGCGATTCGCGAGGCGCTGAATTCGCTCGAGCCGCGGGCGAAACCGGTGCAGTCGCTGGCGGACGCCGAAGAGGAACAGATCCGCAAGGTGCTGGCGGCGACCGGCGGCAACAAGACGCGCGCCGCGCAGATTCTCAACATCGAGCGCAAGACGCTCTACCGCAAGATCGACCGCATGAAGCTGTAGACCGTCGCCAGCGGCAATCCCACGACGTTGAAGTAGCAGCCGTCGATGCGCCTGACGAACTTCGACGCCTCTCCCTGAATACCGTAAGCGCCAGCCTTGTCGAGCGGCTCACCGCCCGCCACGTAGGTATGGATTTCGTTGTCGGTTAGATCAAGAAATTCCACGCCGGTCGTTTCGGCCGCCGTGCGGATTTGCGCGCCGTCGTAGAGACAGATGCCGGTCACCACGCGGTGTGTGCGCCCCGAAAGCAGGCGCAGCATGCGGCAGGCGTCGCCGGCGTCGGTGGGCTTGCCGAGCAGCAGGCCGTCGAGCGTGACGAGGGTGTCGGCCCCAAGTGTGATCTCACCGCTTTGCCAGGAAGCTCTGGCTTTGGCTTCAGCAAGCCGGAGCACGTACGCTTCCGGAGCTTCACCTGGAAGCGGCTGCTCATCGACGTGAGCAGGACGTACCGTGAACGGAATGCGCGCGATACGGAGCAGCTCCTGGCGGCGGGGGGAGGTGGAAGCCAAAACCAATCGCATGGTTATCTGTATCGTCGCATTTCTCAATGCGCGAATCGCGGAGTTGTTTTAGGCGAGCGAGAAACGAGATGGCAGAAATAGCCGCAAGCGATGGCTACCTCAAAACATGTCCGCGGGCCTTTGATATTGACAGATGCTTTTCGGATTCACGCCCGCGGCCGCGTGCTAGAATGGTCGCCTTGCCGCCGGAGACTGCTTGAAACCCGCTCAACAAAGTCTGCTTTCGGTTTACCGCGCCAGCGCTGCCGACGGCCGTATGGACGTGCACGAGATCCTGCCGTATTGGATGGCGGCTGTAGGACGGGAACTCGGTCGCCGCACGCGGCCGACGTGGCTCGGCAAAGGGCGTTTGACTATCGAAGTCGACGGCGTCGAATGGCGTAATCAGATGTACCCGCTGAGCGGTCAGATCCTGGCGCGCCTCAACAAGCTGCTCGGCGAGCCGCTGGTCAGCAGAATCGACTACCGCGTGGCTCAGCCTGTGAGACGCCCGCCTGGCCGCGCTGGCTCCGCCGCGGGCCTTGCTGAGCCGCTCGATGAGGCTTCAGGAATCGAGGATCCCCAACTTCGCCGTCTCTATCGTGTTTCAATGAATAGATCCCGGTAGAGAAACCGGCCACTGAGCAACTGCGTGAAGATTACCTTAGACGAAGTGCGCTACATCAGCGAGTTGGCGAATCTGCGCCTCAGCGACGAGGACTTGCAGAAGTACGCCGCCGAGATGGAAGAAATTCTCACCTACGTCGCCAAGCTCGACGAGCTCGATACGTCGAACGTGGAGCCGATGGCGCAAGTGCTCTATCCGGGCCCGGCCGACGCCACGCTACGCGACGACGAGCCGCGTCCGTCGTTCGACCGCGAGCTGGCGCTGAAAGCGGCGCCGATGCACGGCTCAGGGCATTTCAAAGTTCCCAAGGTGATCGAGCGCTGAGCGGGACCGCCGGCAAGCCCCAAGCGGTATCGGCATTTAGAATACGCCGGGTTGCCGCATTCCAAAGTAATTCGAGATGAGTATTGACGCCTATCGGAGCCTCACGATCGACGGAATTCACGCCGGCCTGCGCGAGCGGCGTTTCAGCGCCAAGGAACTGACGCAGGAAGCGCTGCGAATCTCCGAAGCCGAGAACGAGCAGTACGGCGCGTTCCTGCATTTTTCGCCCGAGAAGGCGTTGGCGGCAGCCGAAACGGTGGACGCCGGCATCGCCGCGGGTAAGCCGCTGGGCCCGCTCGGCGGCGTGCCGGTCGCGGTCAAAGACGTCATCATGACCGAGGGCCAGCGCACGACCTGCGCATCGAAGCTCCTCGAGCACTACGAAGCGCCCTACAGCGCGACGGCTGTGACCCGACTCGAAGCAGCCGGCGGCGTAATCATCGGCAAGACCAACTGCGATGAATTCGCGATGGGTTCGTCCAACGAGAATTCAGCCTTCTATCCGGTCCGCAACCCTGTGGCCCCCGATCGCGTTCCCGGCGGCTCGAGCGGCGGGTCGGCGGCGGCGGTGGCAGGTGGCTACGTACCGGTCTCGCTGGGCTCCGACACCGGCGGCTCGATCCGGCAGCCGGCTTCGTTCTGCGGCGTCGTTGGCGTGATGCCCACCTACGGCCGGGTTTCGCGCTACGGACTGGTTGCGTTCGCCAGCTCGCTCGATCACATCGGGCCGTTTTCGCGGTCTGTAAAAGACTCCGCGACTTTGCTGAAAGTGATCGCCGGGCGCGACTTGGCGGATTCCACTTCGGCGGATGCCCCGGTACCCGACTACGCGGCCGAATTGGGCGCCAAGGTCAAGGGTCTGCGAATCGGCGTTCCCAAGGAACATCTTGGCGGCGGGCTCGATGCGGCAGTTGGCGCGCAAGTCCAAAGCGGCCTCGATGTGCTAAAAAAGCTCGGCTGCGACGTCAAGGAAATCAGCCTGCCGCACACCGAATATGCGGTCGCGGCCTATTACCTGATCTGCACCGCCGAGGCGAGCTCGAACCTCGCCCGCTACGACGGCGTGCGCTATACGTTCCGCTCGAAAAACTCGGAAACGCTCAGCGACATGTACCGCAACACCCGCGGCGAGGGGTTCGGCAAGGAAGTCACCCGCCGGATCATCCTGGGTACTTATGTCCTCAGCGCCGGGTACTACGATGCTTACTACCTCAAGGCTCAGAAGGTTCGCTCGCTGATTGCGGCGGACTTCTCAAAGGCATTTGAGGAGGTTGATGCTATTATTGGTCCGGTATCCCCTTTCCCGGCTTTCAAGCTCGGGGAAAAAGCGCAGGACCCGTTGGAGATGTACCTGTCCGACATCTACACGATTACGGCGAGTTTGGCGGGCATCCCCGGCATCAGCGTCCCCTGCGGGAAGTCGCCGGACGGGCTGCCGATCGGCATGCAGATCCTTTGTAACCATTTCGAAGAGTCGCGAATGCTCCAGCTTGCGCATGCCTTTGAACAGGCAGGGGGGTTTGAGGTTTCTTGAGTAGCGTTCGCCAGCCCGCCCCGGCGCGGATCGCGCATTTCAGAGGCAGGTGTCCGCTCGGCAGTGTAATATTTCGCGCAGAAGCGAAACAGAATCTGGCTGCGGCGCGTCCTACATACAAGCCCGCCGTCCGTATGTTTTTGAATTCCACCACACGGCTGTCGATGTGTGTCGCGGCCAGCCTTTTTTTCTCGGTGTCGGCCAGTTTGGCTCAGCAAGAGCCGCCTACGACGGGCATTGATCGGGCGTTCCGCTCCCTTTACAACTTCGAGTTTCCGGAGGCGCATCGCACGCTGGATCGTTTCGAGCGCGAGCACCCGGAAGATCCCTTGGGACCGGCGACGCGTTCGGCGGTGTATCTTTTCAAGGAACTGGACCGCCTCGACCTGCTGGCTTCGGAGTTCTTCCAAGACCGCGGCGACCGTATCCAATCGAAAAAACTCAAACCCGACCCGGAGCTGCGCGCGAAGCTTTTTGAATCCACGCAGCGGGCGCGTGATTCCGCCAACAAGGTGCTGGCCGCAAAACCCGATGACACAGAAGCCCTGTTTGCGCTCACCACGGCGGCCGGCATCGAGAGCGACTACCTGTTTTTCGTCGAGAAGAAGCGGCTCGGCTCGCTGAAGCTGCACAAGGAATCCCACGGCTACTCGCTACGGCTGCTGGAACTCGACCCGGACTACCCCGACGCTTATCTAACGAGCGGGTTTTACGAGTACCTCGTCGGCGACCTGCCGTTTTTCCTGCGCTGGTTCATCCGCTTCGACGGCGTCGAGGGCGACAAAGAGAAGGGTATCGAGCGGCTGAAATACGTTTCGGAAAACGCCCGCTACTGCGGCGGGTTCGCCAAGGTGCTGCTGGCGGCGGTGTATCTGCGCGAGAAACGGCCCGCCGAATCGGTCGGGATGCTGAACGAGCTCCGGGAAGCGTACCCCAAGAATCCGCTGTTCCCGCGCGAAATCCGGCGTATCTGCCAGGAGCACAAGCTGCCTCTACCGGCAACGCTTGCTGCTGAGGCCGGCGGCGCCTAACTCCTCAGCGCATTCCGCCGCATTCCACCGCCCCAGATCGCGTTTCCGCGGACGCCGATCGCGCCCGAACCGCTTGTACCCGCCTGGACCGCCGCCTGCTTCCGCGATATCCTAAGAGTCTCGGCCGCCGCCCCCCAGGGCGACCCTACACCCGTGACGAACTTCCAAGAAGCCAGATTCCCCGACATTGAGTTCCGCATGTCGTCGTGCTCGGCCGAGTAGCGGCTGCGTCGGGCACGGGCATCTCCCAAGGCTTCCCGCTCACGACCAGTCGAGATTTCAGGACGAGCCATCCGGCTCGCGAGGATTTTATGTACGTCAAGAAATTGCGCCTTCTGACTCCGGGGCCCACGCCGCTGTATCCGCCGGCGGTGCGCGCCATGGCTGGCGCCGATATCCACCACCGCACCGAGGATTTTCGCCGCCTGTCGAAACAGCTCGCCGTCGACCTAAAGTATTTCATGGGCACCAGCAACGACGTGGCGGTGTTCACGTCGTCGGGCACGGGCGCGATGGAGGCCTCGGTATCGAATCTGTTTTCGAAGGGCGATAAGGTCATCGTGGCCACCGCCGGCAAGTTCGGCGAGCGCTGGGTGCAGATCGCGAAAGCCTATGGACTGGAGGCGACGGTTCTCGAAGAGCCATATGGAGACGCGGTCGCGCCGGAACGCGTGGCCGCGGCCCTCAAGGCAGACCCGGCGGTGCAGGGTGTTTTCGTGCAGGCGACCGAGAGCTCGACCGGCGTGTCACACGACGTGAAGTCAATGGCCGAGGCTGTGCGCGCGACCGGCGCGATCTTTGTCGTGGACGCCATCACCGGGCTGGGCACGAGTCATCTCGACATCGACGGCTGGGGGCTTGATGTCGTAGTTTGTGGATCGCAGAAAGCCGTGATGATTCCGCCAGGGCTGGCGTTTGCTTCCGTCAGCCAAAAAGCCTGGAAGCGGCGCGAGAAGGCGACTCTGCCTTCCTATTACCTCGATTTGTACAAGCACGCGCAGGCTTCCGAGCTGGGCGAATCGCCGTTTACTCCGGCGACGTCGCTGATTTTGGGGCTGGCCGAGGTGCTGCGGTACATTCGTGAGCTTGGCCGCGAGAACCTGATCGAAAACGCGCAGTTGCTGGCGCGCGCTACTCGCGAGGCGGCTGCGGCGCTGGGACTGGAGTTGTTCGCCAAACGCAACCCGTCGGGGGCGGTAACGTCAATCCGGCCGCCCAAGGGCATTGATTCCGGGCAGATCGTCAAGGCCTACCGCGAACGATTTGGCGCCATCATCGCTAATGGCCAAGGCTCGATGAAGGGCGAGATTTTCCGCATCGCGCACTTGGGATATTTTGACTTTCCGGATTTGTTCGCCGTGATCGCCGAGCTGGAGGTGATTCTTCACAGCCTCGGCCAGCCCGTGGAGTTTGGCCGCGGCGTGCGGGCGGTTCAGCAGGTTTATGCCGAAGCCGCCAAGCTTAACCCCGTAGCGGTGGGATGAGATCTGCTTCCCATTCGAATTTGATTGATCCATGAACATATTGATTGCTGATGCTGTTTCCGCCGCGGCTGTGGAGGTCTTGCGCTCGCAGCCGGAGTGGAATGTGATTGTTTCTTCGCCGAAGGAATATGAGGCGCACCTTGCGGAGGCGCACGCGCTGCTGATTCGCAGCGCCGTCACCGTCACCAAGGAGGTCCTCGAAAAGGCGCCGAAACTGCGCGTCATCGGGCGGGCCGGCGTGGGCGTCGACAACGTGGATCAGGAAACCGCCACCGCGCGCGGCGTCGTGGTGATGAATACGCCGGGCGGCAACGCCATTTCGGTGGCCGAGCATACCCTGGCGCTGATGCTGGCGCTGGCGCGGTCGATATCCAATGCCAGCGCTTCCACCAAAAGCGGCAAGTGGGAGAAGAAGAAGTTCCTCGGCACGGAACTGAACGGCAAGACGCTCGGCGTCATCGGCCTGGGTAATATCGGCATGCAGGTCGCGCGGCGGGCGCGCCCGTTCGGCATGACCGTCGTCGGCTACGACCCGTTTGTCTCGCCTGATCTCGCCCGCGACCTCGGCGTCGAGATGGTCGAATTGGATCAACTTTACGCCACGAGCGACTACATCAGCTTGCACCTGGCCGTTACGAACGAGACGAAGAATCTGCTCAACCGTGACGCCTTCGCCAAGATGAAAAGCGGCGTGCGGGTTATCAATTGCGCCCGCGGCGAGCTGCTGGATGAGAGCGCGTTGGAAGAAGCGCTGAACTCCGGGAAGGTCGCCGGGGCCGCCCTAGACGTGTTCGCCAAAGAGCCGCCGGCCGGCTCGCCGCTATTGGCCCACGAGAACGTCATTGCGACGCCCCACATCGGCGGGTCGACCGAAGAGGCGCAGGAGACAATCGGTATCCGCATCGCCCAACAGGTTCGCGATTACCTTCGCGACGGCGTCGTGCTCAACGCCGTGAACATGCCCGCCATCACCGCCGAGCAATACGGCGTGTTGCAACCGTATCTCGAGCTTGCCGAACGATTGGGCTCGTTTGTGGCGCAGATCGCCACCGGACGTCCGAAAAGCGTTCGCATCGTCTACTCGGGCAACTTTGGAGAAACCAACACCAGCTTGATGCGCAACGCGGCGCTGAGCGGCATCCTGAACCGGTTTCTTTCCGAGAAGGCCAATCTGATCAACGCCGCGCAGGTGGCCGCGCGCCGCGATTTCGGCGTCAACGAGATCCGCCAAGGGCGGCGGCACTTTAGCGATTCGCTCTCGCTGGCGCTGGAAACCAAAGACGGCGAACGCGTTGTCGAGGGCACGGTTTTCCCGGACGGGTCGCCGCGTCTGGTGAGTGTCAACAATATCTATGTCGAAGCGTCGCTGACCGGGCACATGGTCTTTCTGAAGAACAATGACGTGCCGGGAGTGATTGGCCGCGTGGGTAGCATTCTCGGCGACAACAAGATCAACATTGCCGACTTTTCACTCGGCCGCCGCGAAAGCCGCTCGTACCCCGACGGCGCGGTGGCGGTTGCCGTCGTTCGGCTGGATGAAGCGCTGCCCAAGAAAGTTCTCGAAGAATTACTGGCCCTCGATCCGGTGGACTTCGCTCGTTCGATCGAGTTGCCGTGAGGCCGTTGATCTGTTGATCTGTTGATCTGTTGATCTGTTGATCTGTTGATCTGTTGATCGGTTGATCGGTTGATCCGAAGATACGGCGCCAGCAACGCTGCGCACAATAGGCGTTCCGTTGATTTCTGCGGCCGATTTCACCCCGGCGGCGCGGTCCGTTGTGTCCACGGGTTGCCGCCATCAACCCTGCCATAATCAATTCAGGAACTTTACGGAATGCCACGACCCAAGCCTTTGGTACTCACCATCATGGACGGCTGGGGCCACAACCCCGACCCCAAGAACAACGCGGTCGCGATGGCCCGTAAGCCGAATTTCGATCGCCTGTGGAAGGAGTTTCCGCACACGTTCATCCGTACTGACGGCCCGTTCGTGGGGCTTCCCGAGGGGCAGATGGGCAACAGCGAGGTTGGCCATCTCAACATCGGCGCCGGCCGCATCATCAAGATGGATGTCACGCGTATCGATGACATGGTCGAGAGCGGCGAACTCCCCCGCAACGAAGCGCTGCAGAAAGCCATGCAGCATGGCCGCAACAAAAAGCTCCACCTGCTCGGACTGTGTAGCCAAGGCGGCGTCCACTCGCAGATCACCCACCTCTATGCGCTGCTCAAGATGGCGAAGCAGCAGGGCGTCGAACGGGTCTACGTACACTGTTTCATGGATGGCCGCGACAAGCCGCCGGAAAGCGGCATCGACTACATCAGAGAGCTGCAGCGGAAGATCAAAGAAATCGGAACCGGCAAGATCGCCACCGTCAGCGGCCGCTACTACGCCATGGACCGCGACAAACGCTGGGAGCGCGTCGAAAAGGCCTTTCGCGCGATGGTCGCTGGTGAAGGCAACCGTTCGGATGACCCGGTCAAAGTGATGCAGGCCTCCTACGATGCGAACGTGACCGATGAGTTCGTCGCCCCGACGGTGATTGTGGGCGGCGACGGCAAGCCCATGGCGCGCATCGAAGACGAAGACGCGGTGATCTTCTTCAACTTCCGGGCGGACCGGGCGCGGCAGATGACGCATGCGCTCAACGACCCGAGTATCGAGCAACCGCCCCGCGATCTGATGCCGAAGAAACTTTGCTTCGTGACGATGACGCAATACGACAGGGCGTTTGATTTCCCGCACGTCATCAGCGCCAAGCGGCCGGAACGGATTCTGGGCGAGGTGATCTCCGAGCGCGGCTGGCGCAATCTGCGCACGGCGGAAACCGAAAAGTATCCCCACGTGACTTACTTTTTCAACGGCGGCCGGGAAAAGCCGTTTCCGGGTGAAGAGCGCGAGATGGTTCCGTCTCCGAAGGTAGCCACGTATGACCTGCAACCGGAAATGAGCGCGTACGGCATCTGCGACATCGTGGTCAAAGGCATTGAGAGCGGCTTTGACCTGATCGTCGTCAACTTCGCCAATGGCGATATGGTTGGCCATACGGGAAACATTCCCGCGGCCGTGAAAGCCATCGAGACGGTCGATGAGTGCCTGGGCCGCATCCGCAAACCGCTCGAAGAAAAGGGTGGCGCCTGGATCGTCACCGCCGATCATGGCAACGCCGACTTGATGGTCGATCCGAAAACGGGCCAACCGCACACTTACCACACAACGTTCCCGGTGCCGCTCATTCTGATGAGCGAGTTCAACGGCAAGCTCAGGGAAGGCGGCGCGCTGCGCGACATTGCGCCGACGATTCTCAGCGTATTGGGCGCCGAGCAGCCGAAAGAGATGACCGGCCAAGACCTGCGAATCCTTCAGTAGATGGCGAGAGTCAACCAGCCGGCGGGGCGAAAATCCGGTGCACGCCGTTCGACGCGCTTCGACGCACGGCCGCTGGTGCTGTTTCTGCTTGTCGCCGCGCTGTCGACGCAGTTGGCCGCGGACGATTGGCCGGAGTGGCGGGGCGCCGGCCGCCGCGGCGTTTGGGAAGAGAGCGGCGTTCTTGAAGTTTTTCCCTCGCAAGGTCTCACCATCAAGTGGCGGACTCCGATCGGCGCGGGATACTCCGGTCCCGCCGTCGCAGCGGGGCGCGTGTTCGTCACCGATTTCCGTCCCGCCGAAGCGACGCGCGGCATAGAACGCGTGCTCTCGCTCGACGAGCAAAGCGGCCGCGTTTTGTGGACTCACGAATGGCCAGTGGACTATCAAGGGCTGCAGTACGCGTCCGGGCCGCGCGCCACGCCGACCGTCGATGGTGATCGAGTCTACGTTTTGGGCACGACCGGCGTGCTCCTCTGCCTCGAGGTGCGTTCGGGCAAGGTGCTGTGGGAACGCGATTTCGTTCGTGATTTCGCGGCTGAAATTCCGGTCTGGGGCATGTCGTCGGCGCCGCTCGTGGATGGCCCACGGCTGATCGCTCTCGCGGCAGGGCGCCCTGACGGCAAGGTCATCGCCTTTGACAAGTTGACGGGCGAGACGATATGGAGGGCTCTTTCCTCTACCGACTCTGAGCCCGGCTATTCGCAGCCCGTCATCGTTGAATCCAATGGAACGCGGCAGCTCGTCGTTTGGCACACCGCTGCCGTCGCCGCGCTCGATCCCGAAACCGGCCGGTTGCAGTGGGAACAGCCATTCAAGATCCAGATGAACTCGCCGATTGCGACGCCCGTGTGGCAACCGCCGCATCTGTTGGTCTCGGCTTTTTTCAATGGCTCCAGGCTGTTCCGCGTGCAGGGCGCGCCGCCCTCGGCCGAGCTGCTTTGGAAAGGCTCAAGCGACAACGCGATCGATACGGACGGATTGCACGCCCTGATGACCACGCCCGTTTTCGACGGCGAGCACATCTACGGCGTTTGCAGCTACGGCCAGCTTCGCTGCCTGCGCGCCGCCGATGGTTCGCGGGTCTGGGAAACGCAACAGCTTACCAAGGAGAAAGCCCGCAACGCCTCCGCATTTCTGGTGCGTCACGGGGATCGCTTCTTCATCAACAACGACCGCGGTGAACTGATCATCGCCAAGCTTTCGCCCGCCGGGTACGAGGAAATCAGCCGCACGCACCTGATCGAGCCGACTTCGGACCCCGGCGCGCGCCGCGAGTTGAAAGCGGTCAACTGGTCGCACCCCGCCTACGCCAATCGGCACATCTTCGCTCGCAATGACAAAGAGATTCTGTCCGCGTCGCTGGAACGGCCCTAGCCCAGGCCTAGCAGCCAGCCATGCGGCTCTCACGGCATCTCGTCGATCACGCAACGAAAGCCCATATCCTCGGAGCGGTCTTCCGGAGCCGCGCGAACCCGAATCGACGCCCGCATATATTTGGGCCCAAACCCCCACGAACCGCCGCGCGCGGCGCGAGCCACGCCGGTTTGAGGCCCCTGCGGGTCTGTGTGGGGTGAGACGAGGTAGTAGTTCTCGTCGTGCCAATCGGCGCACCACTCCCAAACGTTGCCCGCCATGTCATGCAGCCCATATCCGTTGGGCGGGAAGCTGCCGGCCGGCGCGGCGTAGGGCCACAGATCCTTGCCGCCGACGCTGCCATAGTTGGCGTCATCGCGGCTGATCGAAGGCCCGTTGGGATACATCATGTCCTCCCGCCCGCCGCGCGCCGCGAGTTCCCATTCGGCCTCGGTGGGCAGGCGACCGCCAG
>JBBDWJ010000209.1:0-20998 GCA_040902925.1 Bryobacterales bacterium
CGAGTATACGGCAACCCTGTTCTTTTGTCCATCTATTTGTTGGACATTACACTAGCCCAACCAGCCACGCGCGCGAGCGTGGCGTCCTGTTTTCAAAAAAGGAGCGGTCGGCCGGCGGCCCAAAACCCGGCTTCGCCTCGGCGATTCCGGGCGGCGGCTTACGACCCGGTAGGAATATCTTCCAGAGCGATGACGTCGCTCTCGGAAAGCCCGTCCAAGACGACGGCATGAGTGGCGTTCATTTCACCAAGCTGCACTTTTCGCGGCCGGAAACGCTGGCCATCGCGAACTTCGACGACAGCGCCGCCGTCACCACCCGAGCGGATCGCTTCCCGGGGAATGAGCAACTGATCGGGTTCCTCGAAAACCAAAATGTCGGCGCTGGCCGACAGGTCGGGAATGATGCGCTCGTCCTGCTGTTGGATCGCGACCTGAATTTCAATGCCGCGGACCCACTCCTGACGCCCGCCTCCTGAAAAACTCCGGCCGCCCGAGCCGCCCGTCGAAGCCAGCGCACCGATGGCGGCTACTTCTCCGGGAAGCACCAGATCCGGGTAGGCGTCCAAACGAACTTCGGCTTTCTGGCCGATGCGAACGGCGTGAATGTCCGCTTGATTCGCCATTCCGGTGACCACCATCTGCGACACATCGACCACCTGCATGAAGAGCGTTTGCGGATACACCTGGTCGCCCGTCTCAACCTGACTGAACTGGCCGCCGCGGAAGTTCGTCTCCATGACGACAAGGCCCGGCACGGGCGTCGTCACCGTCATTTGTTCCACGTCGCGAACGTGGCGGCCGAGGTGATTCTCCTGAGTGGCGACTTCCAGCTTGAGACCGCGGAGTTCGGCTTGGTTGGCTTTCTGCTGCAGCTCGAGTTCTTCCTCGAGTTGCTTCCACGTCGCTTCCGCTTCCATCATGGCGAGACGCAGGATTTGCGCCTCGATCTCGGAGCGGACTTCCGCCGTGCGCAAATCGAGCTTCGCCTTTTCAAAGGTCCCTTTGGCGGTGCGGGCGGCCTGGCGCGTCGTCTCTTCGGCGATCATCAGCTCGGCGCGCCGCTTATCGACGTCGGAAAGTTTTTGCACTACGGTCGACTGTACGTCGTCGATATGATCCTGGGCCTGGCGGCGCTCAAATGCGGCCACGACCGTATCCCGGCCGACGATCGAGCCCGAGGCGGCGAGTTGCATCAGCGTCAGCGGTCCGCGCGAGTCCGGCCCGGTGATACGCGGCGCGCGAATGGCGGCGGAATCCTTGGCCGCCACGTTGCCGGCAATGCGCAGCGTCCTTTCCAGGGTGCCGCGCTGAACCTGAGCGGTACGTACCAGGGAAGCGGCCGGAACCGCAGGCCCTTCAAAAAGCGGTTGGCGGAAGGTCCAAAGGCCCAATCCCAAAAGGACGACAACGGCAGCCGTGATCCAGAGGCCCCACTTGGGCCTTTTAGGCGCAGGTGGAACCGGCTGAAGACGCGGCACCTTCGGCTCGACTTCAGGCTGGCGAGGTAAAACGGGTGAGGTACTAAAGGAAAAATGCCACTGCAGGCCCAACGCTCTCATTCAAACACTACTCCCGACGACTTCTTCCCGACCCTATTTGATTCTAACAGGTCCGCTTCGGCAGTCCGGGCGGGCAGCGCGGAATTCAGGCCAGTTTGACCCCGGCAGCGGTGAAACCGGGCGATCTTGCCTCAATTACCGGCGCGTGGCCAACGATTCGGATAATCGCCGGATACCGTGCCACAGCAAAACCTGGCGCCGCAGCAAAACCTGGCTGTTTCCAGAAACTTCGCGGCCTTGCCGAAACGCAAGCGCCGTTTTTGGTGTCCACCAACGAGCCCTCGGCAAACGGAGCAAAACAGACCATTGTTGTAAGATAGAAGTCTTTGGTCGCATCGCGGCCGATCGCTGGAGCGGTTTGCCGGACAACGCCGCGAGCCGGCGGCTTTTCGAAACATCCCCATACAGAAAAAGATTCAAGGAGCTGACAGCCATGGCCTACACTCTTCCCGACCTGCCCTACTCCACCGACGCGCTGGAGCCGCATATTGATGCCAAGACGATGGAAATCCACCACGGGAAGCACCACGCCGCCTATATCGCCAACGTCAACAAGGCGCTCGAAGGCCAAGACGAACTCGCGAAGAAATCGATCGAAGATCTGATGCGCGAGCTCTCCAAGGTTCCCGAAGCGATCCGCACCGCGGTTCGCAACAACGGCGGCGGACACGCCAATCACTCCATGTTCTGGCTGAGCATGAAGAAGGGCGGCGGCGGAGCCCCCAAGGGTGATCTGGCGTCGGCCATCGAAAAGAAGTTCGGAAGCTTCGACAAGTTCAAAGAGCAGTTTTCCGACGCCGCCAAAACGCGCTTCGGCAGCGGCTGGGCCTGGCTGGGCCTGGACGAAAGCGGTGAGATGCACGTAGCCTCTTCCGCCAACCAGGACAGCCCTTACTCCCAGGGGCATACCCCCATTCTGGGCCTCGATGTATGGGAACACGCCTACTACCTGAACTACCAGAACCGCCGTCCCGACTACGTCGCCGCGTGGTGGAACGTCGTCGACTGGGACAAGGTTGCCGAGCGCTACGCCGACGCGAAGTAGAGGACCAGCCGCAGCTTGACGAGTCGGGCGCCGTTCTTTGCATGGCATCATGCAGCGGCAATGGGCGCCGTGACTATACCGGCTGCGCAAGGCCTATCTCGGTGGTTTTGAAATGGCGCTGATTTTTGGCTGCAGAGGCCGCGAATCAGCGCCGTTTCCATTTCGCAACCAGGGTTTCCCCGCCGGGCCTGCACGCCGGGCGGCCCGAGGCCGAACCGGGCAGATTCAGACAACACCATGGGCGGCTTGCCTGGCGCCCCAGCAGTTTGCTCCAATAGGCCCCATGGCAACGGCATCGAAGCTGGACCTCGAGAAATTCGTCGGAAGGGCGCCCGACCGCCTGACTTTGGCCGAGCGCGAAGCACTGGTCGGCAAATTCATCGCGCGCCAAATGTACACGCCGAAAAACCTGGCGCTGCAACGCATCGATGCCATCGGCGACAACGTTCGCGAGTGTGTGGAAGGTCTGCGCCGCCGCGGCCTTGATCCGCTGAAGTACGAATTCACACCGCTCAAGCCGCCCTACTAACCAATCCCATCGGCTATCCGGTCCGAACTCGCCGGTCAGCAACAGGCGGCGGCGAACTTGCTCAATTGGGGAATCCCCCCCGCGTAAGCGCGCGCGATTCTGTCACACCGCCGTCGCCGCAGGCGATCCAAGCCCTACCCCGCCCCAGCGCCTGATGCGACCGGATTGTGTGGCCCCACCCTTGCGGGTAGGGCTCGGATCGCCTGCGGCGATGACCAAATTAAGCCGCGCGGATTTTGATTGCCCAACCGCTCGCTAGTGGGACTTTCGCTGCACCGGCCGCGCAGAAAAACTCCAACCGCTAACGCTTTATCGCGTATCATGATGAGAACAGATTCCGGCTGTCGCCGATCGAACGGTAGAGCGGAACGGCTCCACTCCCCGGCACGGATCGGAATCTGCCGCCCGCAGAATTTCGTTCCGCCCGCCACCGGCCGCCCGTTGTCCTTAGCGGCCACTTTCCGCGTCAAGGTAGTCTGTTTCGGGAGAAACCATGGCTCGTGCCGCCCTGTTGCATTTATTAGCGCCGATAGCGCCTGACGTTGATCGGCAAGTATCATGGAGTATGCCGCGAAGCTCCCCCCTTCCGAAACGGAAACGCCTGCTCTGCCTCGCCGGACTGGCGCTGCTCAGTATCGGCGCCGGCAGCGCGCAAACGCTCGCCGTAACGCCGCAGCAACTGACGTTTACGGCCACCATCGGCGGCGGCAACCCCGCGCCCCAGAGCGTGCAGGTCAGCAGCGACACACCGGGCACGCCGTTCCAGGTTCAAAAGGACCCCTTTGTGAGTTCCGCCTGGCTGACGGTCAATCCGAGCACTGGCGCAACGCCCGGCACGGTCACTTTTTCCGTTGACGCATCGCGATTCTTTTCTCCCGGCTCGCAGTCCGTGTCGGTGACCGTTCGTATTCCGGAAACCAACGTGTCGCAAACGGTCGAGGTGGTCGCCATCGTCGGCGGCGTCTCCACGGAACCGGTGATCGAGGTCACGCCGCGCTCGCTCTCGTTCGATGCCCCGCCGGGCGTTACGAACGTGCCGCCGAAACAGATTCAGGTCTTCAATCCCGGTGGAGGCTTCCTCAACTATCAAATCGCCGTGAACTATCCGGAGGGCACGCCCACCGGTTGGCTTTCGGTGACGCCATCGTCAGGAACCGCGCAAGGAGGCAGCGGAGCGCCCCAGATTTCGCACGCCGTGGGAGTGAATCCAACAGGATTGAGCCCTGGGCAGTACAACGCCAACCTGCGCATCACCGGCAACGCCCGCAACAGCCCGGCGCTCGTCACGGTCACGCTGGTTGTGGGATCCCCGCCGAGCCTGGTCGTCGACCCCGGCTCGCTTTCTTTCTCCGGGGCCGAAGGCGGCCAGAATCCGCAGCCCCAGAACATCACCATCAGCAGCCAGTCGGGCGGCACGATCGCCTACGAAATCGCGAGCAACCAACCCTGGCTTTCAGTCAGCCCGGCCCAGGGAACGACGTCTTCGGGCAGCCAGGTGCACACGGTCAGCGTGAACATCAGCGGCTTGAACCAGGGGAGCCTTTTGGGAACCTTGACTCTCAAGCCCGAAAACCTGCCGGAGATCACGGTCAACGTCTCTCTGACCGTGGCGATGTCGAGCACGATTCTGACGATTCCCTCGCGGCTCGATTTCAGCGGCCCCACGCGCGTGCCGTTTCGCGAACACCGTCTGTTGAGCATTGTCTCGAATCCGCTGGTCGCCGCCCGTTGGACGGCGCGGGTCGTGCCCGCGAGCGTGAATTGGGTCAAAATCAGCCCGGCCTCGGGAGCAGTTCCCGGCAACCTCATTGTCGAAATCGACAACCAGAGCCTGGGCGCCGCCACCTTGGAAGCGCAGATCGAAATCACGCAGCAGGTGGGAGCAGCCTTGACCGCGAAGGCGGGAGAGCCGGTGGCCCAGGTATCGAGCACGGCCCTCGTCCCGGTCTCACTGACCTTGCTGAATCAGGAAGGCCGCATCGACGCGACGCCAGGCCTGCTCGAGTTTTCGACGATTGAAGGATCGAGCACCGTGCTGCAGCAGATTCTCCACGCGGACGGCCGCGGCGGCCCGGGAATCAACTGGCAGGCCGATGTATCCACCGACAACGGGCAGGAATGGCTGACCGTTTCTCCGGGAGAGGGCGTGGCGCCAACGCGGCTGCAGGTTTCAGCCGACCCGGCGGGGCTCGAAGCCGGCGTGCACCATGGCATGATTCGTTTGGTGTCAGGTAGCCAGCGCGCCGACGTTCCGGTCTCGCTGCTGGTGCAAGCGGGCGAGAGCGCGCTCGCGACCGACCAGACGTCGCTCTATTTCGAAATCGTCGAAGGAACGAGCACGACGCTCGAAAAAACGATGCGCGTGCTCAACCGTGGAAGCGGCACGCTGAACTGGATCACGCAGGTGCGCGAACAGTCAGGCAGCGTGCAGTGGCTCGCGGTGACGCCCAACAACGGTCTCAGCGAAGGCGGCGCCGACAATCCTCCGCAGCTCACCTTCACGGTGCGGCCCGACGCACTGCCCGCGGGAGTGCAAAGCGCGCTCGTCGAGATTGCTTCAGCCGGCGCGAGCCAATCGCGTTTCGTCACGGTGGTCGTGAACGTGCGCCCGGCCGGCAGCACCGTCACGCCCACGCTCGACCCAGCGGGGCTGCTGTTTAGCGCGACAGCCGCCGGCATCACCCCGGCTCAGCAGCAGCTTTGGGTGCGCAGCAATCAGACCGCGGCGCTGGGGTTTTTGGCTGGCGCCACGACATTCAGCGGAGGCAACTGGCTGCAGGTGCAGCCGCTCAACGGAAACGCGGTCGCCGGCGGCACGCCGCTGCAAGTCAACGTCAGCCATGCCGGCCTGGCATCCGGTTTGTATCGCGGCATGGTGGGAGTGACATTCGGCGACGGAACGGTGCGCTCGGTGCCGGTGTTGCTGACAGTGAGGCCCGCGGGGGCCGGCTGCGTGCCCGCGGCGACTACGATCTCGGCGGCTTCGCCGGTTCAGAACTTCGTTGCTGCAGCGGGGCGCGCGTCGCGCCTCGAAGCCGTCGTCGCTGATGATTGCGGCGTCGGCGTGCGCGGAGCCGCCGTGCTCGCCGTGCCCAATAACGGCGACCCGGCGCTGCCGTTGCAGGATCTCGGCGGCGGCCGCTACGGCGCAACCTGGTCGCCCGGCAACGCCGGAGCGCAAGTCAATGTTCGCTACGAGATGGTAAGCGGCACCTCGATTGCCGAAACCACACTGGTTGGAACCGTCGTCAGCACCGCGGCGCCCAGACTGTCGCAACACGGCAGCGTCAACGGCGCCAGTTTCGCCCGCGGAGAAGCACTCTCTCCCGGCGGCATCATGAGCACGTTTGGCTTTAACCTGGCGTCGACCAGCAACAGCGCCGAAGACGTGCCGCTGCCCGCCACCCTGGGCGGCGTTCGCATGTTCGTGGGCGGCCGCCAAGCGCCGCTGTTCTTCGCGGGTTTCGGCCAGGTCAACGCGCAACTTCCTTATGAAATTGCCGCTACCCAGCGGACCGATGTCATCGCCTCGGTGAACGGCCAGTTCACCGTGCCGCAGCCGGTTACCGTGGCGTCGGCGCGGCCAGGTATTTTCCCGATGCCCTCGGCGTCGGGGCCGCCGCGCGCCATCGCGCAAAACCAGGACCTGAGCCTCAACAGCCCTGACAATCCCGCCAAGCGCGGTGAAGCAGTCATTATTTATCTGACAGGGACCGGCGAAGTGGACCCCGCGGTCACCACTGGTGAAGGCGCGCCTGGCGAGGAGCCGCTGGCACGCGTGGCGCTGCCTGCTACCGCGATGATCGGAGACAAGGAAGTGGAAATTCTCTTCCTGGGGCTCACGCCCAACTTCGTCGGGCTCACGCAAGCGAATCTGATCGTGCCCGCCAACTCCATGGTCGGCCCGAACGTCCCCGTCACCATCACGATCGACGGGCAGCCAAGCAATTCGATGGTAATCGCCATCAGCCTGGCGGAGTAAACCAAGCAGTGAATCCTCATCTGTCGCGGATCACGCTCTATCCGCTGAAATCGCTCGACGGCCAGGACGTGGAAGAGGCTGTGGTGTTGCGCAACGCCGGCTTGCGCCACGACCGCGAGTTTAGCCTCCTCGACGCAGCCGGAAATACGCTCAACACCAAACGGCTCGGGGCGGCGCTGGCTCGCATCCGCAGCGAGGTTCATTTCGGGTTCGGCGAAATGAGCCTGCGGGACGGAGCCGGCGAGGAAACGTTCCACCTCGATCGGGACCGCGCCAAAATCGAAGCGTGGTTCTCCGAGCGTCTCGCGCAAAAGGTCCAATTCGTCCAGGACGCCGAGCACGGTTTCCCCGATGACACGGACGCCGCCGGACCGACTCTCATCAGCACCGCAACGCTCGAAGAAGTCGGCTCCTGGTTCGGGCTCGATCTCGACGAAGCGCGGCGGCGCTTTCGGGCCAATCTCGAAGTCAGAGGCGTGCCTGCGTTCTGGGAAGACCAACTTTATGGGCCGGCGGGAGAAACGGTGCGGTTCCACATTGGCGAAGTCGCCATCGACGGCGTGCAGCCCTGCGCTCGCTGCACCGTTCCTTCGCTGGATTCGAATAGTGGGGAAATCCCTGAGTCAGGGTTCGCGAAGATCTTCGCCGAGAAGCGTCAATCGACGCTCCCGCAATGGGCCGAGCGGAGCCGCTTCGACCATTTCTATCGTCTGTCAGTGAACACCCGCATACCGGAAAGCGAAGCGGGGAAAGAGCTGCAGGTCTCAGACGAGGTGGATTGGTAGAACAGACAATCCTGTCTGCGCCGTTAGCTCGGCGCTCCCGCCTGTCGACTGCGGTTATCAATCTGACGAGTGACCCCACCCTTGCGGGTGGGGCTCGGATCGCGTGCCGCGATTCGCGAGAGTCCCGGCATAGAGAACAGCGACGGCGCTAACGCCCTTATCGGGCCGTCCGCATGTCCGGCTTGGCGTACTCCTTGTACAGCTCACCAATACCCGCCGCCTGCGTGTCGCCGGGGTGGATCAAAACCCGATACCGGAAGCGGAGCGTATCCCCGGGCTTGATCGTCAAGCTCCCATCCTTGGTCTTGTCATCAAAGTAGTCGTGCTCGCCGAAAATATTCGCGGCGAACAGGCCGTAGCTGCGCACGTGCCAAAACGTCGGATGCTTCGGGTTGGAGGGATGATCGAAGATCGCCACCCCGATGGGCTTGCCGTCGAGCTTGCCGCTGTAGTCGACCCATGGAGAAGGCTTGCCCCAGGTCTCGCTCTCGCCAGTCTTGCCCTCGGCGTTGGTGATCTTCCCGGTGCGATTCTCGGCGCGGCGGTGCGGCTCTTCGAGCGGCGCGGCGAGCCGAATCGCGAACGTTCCTTCCTTGGTATCCCCAAATTTGACCGGCTGCACGCCCGCACCGAAAGTGACGTCGAAATCAATGGTGCGCCGCTGAGCGTCGCCGCCGAACACCATCGTGCGGTCCTCGACGAGCAGAATCTTGCCATCGGGAGTCTGCCATTCGAAGACGGCGCGAATCGTCCCTGAGGCGTTGTCCACTTTCTCGACCTTGCGTAGAACGATTTTGCCCTTCTTCATCGGGCCTTCCGAGTTCGGTTCATTGGCCCAGAAATCCAGACCATTCACGTCGCCATGCGTGAACCAGATACCCCTGTGGTGGGGATGGTCATGAGGCTCGCCCTCGACGACTTCCATCGGATAGAGGCGCGTGACGACAGTGCCATCGGCCGCGCGCACAGGATGCAGGTAGGGCTTCGGCGTATCAGGTCCGAAATATAGGGTCGTGAAAGGCTTGCCATCGACGCTGACATCGATGCGCCCATCGGCTTTCTGAAACGTGACGTTCGCGGCAAACGCTGCCGGAACGCAAAGCAACAACAAGGTGATGCAAACTCGCCGTAAAAGCATGCTTATAAGTGGACCACATTCGCCGCCGGAAGCCAAGCGGGATCAGGCAAAAAAGGCCGCCAAGAGAGAATTCCCGGCGGACGCTGGTAGCGGTCCGGCGCCCTCGGACCGAGTTGCGGCAAGGCCCCGCACCGCTTTGCCACTCGAACCTTTGCGCGGCAAGCCAGGAGCAGCCGTCCCACGAGGGTTGCGGACTCGCCGCGCTGTAGGAGTTGATCCCCTGGAGGCACTGAGATTTGAGCAAGGGTGATTCTGGCCTGTCAGCCGGAATTCTCGCCGTTCCTCACTAGCGCCACAGGCTCGCCCCACTTCGCGTTTCTCCGAGTCAGCGGAACAAACATGACTACTGTGGTGTCTAGCACCGGCAGAAAGTTCATTGCGCCAATGTTTGCAGGACTCTTCCATGGGTTGGTCGTGACGCTTAGCCGCTGGTCACTGGTTTCCTGTGGCCTATTGGGATTATTTTGCGATCCACTGCCTCAGGGTGTGCACTGCCCCTAAATCGACACTCGGCGGCGTGGCCGCGAAGGTTAGATAGCGCCCATTCAGAGTGTGTTACCGGTGTGACGGCGGACCCGGCGCGCGCACTTTGAAACAGGCGGCGGTGGGCGGCCAGAAAGTAGTTGATGGGACTTCTGGCTATCCCTGGGGGCGAGGACAGGAGGAAAATCGCAGCCCAACCGCGATGACTCAGAGGATGAACCCGGGAGCAGACGCGAAATCGAACCAACCAATCAACAAGCGGCCATCAAACGACGACCAAGCTCAACTCGCCAGGCCCGTGAACCCCCTGCACCAAAGTCATCTCGATGTCTCCGGTGCGGCTTGGCCCGCCGATCAATACCATCGAACTACTCACCGCGGCCGGGTCCGGCACGGTGGTGAACAGCTCATCGAGCCCGCTCAAAACCGAATCGGCCGATACAACGGCGATGTGGGCTGGGGGTAGAAGCGAAAGCAGCCGCTCATCGCGTCCGGACGAAAGCATCACCAAAGCCCCCGGATCGACCAGCGCATACTCGGGACAAGTGATGCCTACTTCGGAGGTCGCGGCGGCTTGACGAAGCTCGTCCACTGACGTGGAAACAACCCGCACACCCGGCAACTCGAAAATCCCTAGCGATTCCAAAAGCGGATGACGGAGGGCAACGGCCGCGCGGCCGGCGAGCAGTGAACGAACCAACTCGCAAGCGTGCCGCGGAGAATCCGCCCGTTCGGCTCGCGCGGGGAATTCCCGAATCAGCCGCTCCACGCGCTCCTCGCGGCTCATCTCGGGCAAGACAAGCCGCGGCGCCGGAGCCCGCTCGGGGGCATCGCCACCGCGCCGGCCCAGGGCCGTCCGCACTTTGTGAAGAATGTTCTCGCGCTCAGGCATTGGCAAGGCAGGCTATCGATGCCGCGCCTCAGGAATCAAGACTCTCGCCGGCTGTTCAAAACTTTGGAGCCGCAGATGGACGCAAGCAAACGCAGGTGCGAGACACGCGCGTTCATCGGCGCTCCACTTTCTTCTGCGATGGATTCGCCTGCCGCGCGCGCCAGAGCTGCCGAAAACTCCGCGGCGCCGGAGGCGGAAAATCCCGGGTTGCGGTCCAGGCCTTCAGGCCCGGCACCGAGCGAAGCCAGCGGTCCTGCTCGGGCCGCGGAATCACTGCTTGACCGACAAACCCCAGCGTCTCGAAAATCCGTGGGTGCCGCATGACCCAGCTCCAAACTTTGTAGCCGCTCTTCTCCATGCGCGAACGCGGTTCGCGGGAATCGGCGCGCTTCACATCGCGGCGCAACGCCAGCAGCATTTTCGGAATATCGATTTTGACCGGACAAACTTCGCCGCAAGCGCCGCACAAGCTGGAGGCGAACGGCAGATCCGGCTCATGAGCCACGCCCTGCAACTGCGGCGTGAGGATCGCTCCAATCGGCCCGGAATACGTCCCGGGATAGCTATGGCCGCCGATGCGCCGGAAGACAGGACAAACGTTCGAGCAGGCACCGCAGCGGATACAGTACAAAGTCTCGCGCTTCTCCGGATCAGCCAGCACCCGTGTGCGCCCGTTGTCGAGCAGCAAAAGGTAGAACTTTTCGGGACCGCTGATTTCACCAGCACGTTTGGGCCCCGACAGGAACGACGTATAACTCGTCAGCCGCTGCCCCGAGCCGCTGCGCCCAAGCAGTTTCAGGAACACGGCCAGATCGGCGGCCCGCGGAATGAGTTTCTCGATTCCGGCCAGCGCCACATGGACCCGCGGCAGCGATGTCGTCAAGCGGATGTTGCCCTCGTTTTCGACCAGCACCACCGCGCCGCTCTCCGCCACGACGAAGTTGGCTCCGGAAATGCCCATGTCGGCGTTGAGAAATTTTTGGCGCAAAACGCGGCGCGCCAGCATCGTGAGCTCGGCGGGCTCTTCGGTCAGCTCCACGCCGAGCTTTTCAGCGAACAGGGCGCCAATCTCGCGGCGAGTCTTGTGCATCGCCGGCGCAACAATGTGAAACGGCCGCTCGCGCGCCAATTGCTGGATGAACTCGCCCAGGTCGGTTTCGACGGGCTCGACTCCCGCTTCTTCGAGCGCCTCGTTGAGGTGAACTTCCTCGCTCGTCATCGATTTCGATTTGACGGCGATCTTCACGCGGTGCTCGCGCGCGATCGATACAACCGCCTCGACGGCCGACGCGCTATCGGAGCACCAAATAACTTCCCCGCCCTGCTCCCGAACGCGCGCTTCGAGAGTCTCGAGGTAGTAATCCAGGTTGTCGAGAGTGTGCTTTTTGATATCGCGAGCCTGGTCGCGAAGCTGCTGGTATTCGTCGGCGGAAATGGTCTCCATCGCCGAGGCGCGCTTTTCGGCGAACCGTTCGGTGGCGTTGCGAATATTCTTCTGTAGCGCCAGATCGCTGAGCGCCACGTGAATGCGTTCGTGGAAAGCCGCCGACATACGTCAACCCGTCTGAGCGAGAACTTCCGCCAGGTGCATGGCGCGAATCGGCAGGCCCCGGCGGCTGATCGCCCCGCGGATCTGCATCAGGCAGCTCGAATCGATCGAGACCACCGTGTTGGCGCCCGTGCGCACGATCGATTCGACTTTGTCGTCGACCATGCTGCCTGAAACTTCCCCGAATTTCACCGCGAAGGCGCCGCCGAAACCGCAGCACTCCTCCGCCGGCTCCATCTCGCGCAGCTCGAGGTCCCGAACCTGGCGCAACAGCCGGCGCGGTTCGTCCTTAAGCTTGAGATCGCGCAGCGCGTGGCAGGAATCGTGATACGTAGCAACGCCGGCGAATCGCGCCCCGACGTCTTCGACCTTGGCGACTTTTAGCAGGAATTCGGAAAACTCATAGACCCGCGAGGTGACCGCCCGCGACCCCTCTACTTCCCCTGAATCGCGATCGAACAGGTCCGCGAAGTGGTGGCGGACCATCGACGAGCATGACCCGGAAGGCACGACGATGTATTCCGCGCCGTCAAACACCTTCAGAAAGTGCCGTGCAACGTCGCGAGCTTCGGTGGTAAACCCGGAGTTGAACGCCGGCTGGCCGCAGCAAGTCTGCTGCTGGCGAAACTCGACCTCGCAGCCAACGCGTTCCAACACGTCGGCCATTGCCAGCCCGACTTCGGGAAACAATTGGTCGACGAGGCAGGTTACGAAAAGCGAGACGCGCAATGGCATCTAGGAAATCCGGGGCATCTAGGGAATCCGGGACATCTGGAAAATCCGGAAGGCAAAAGGTAAGCGGCCAGCTTACTCCCACGGCCAGACCGCGTTCCGCATTGTACCGCAGCATCAAACGGGGTACCGCAGCATCAAACGGGATCTGGCGGGAGCGTTTTCGAGAGGATCCGCAAAGGGTATGAAGACCGTCGCACAACAGCTATGCCCAACAGCGCGTTCCCGCGGCGAAATACGCCCCGCGCGCGGAAGAACGCTCCGTTCCCGCTAAGACTACTCTTTGCGAGCCTCTGCCGCCTCTCGCTCAAAGAGGTCCATTTGTGCCTTCGAGGGCTCCCCGCGGCGCTTTCGCCGCGCGTGCACCGGACTGCCGATCACGCCAAGTACTTTGAGGTCTTCGAGCGCCGCCCGCGGCACGAATACCCGATGGGTGTTGGAGTTCGCTTCCGGCGGAGTCAACGTCAAGCCATACTCCGACATCAACAGCAGATTGTTCGGCAGCACGCCTTCCAGCAACTCGCCATCCCGAAATGTCATGCGTATCCACAGCCCATCGAGCTTCGGGCGCGAGGCGAAAACCTTCTTGTCCGCCTCCGGATCGCCCTCGAACTCGCGCACGAAATAGATCGCCTTGATCCTTTCGTAGGGAATCGTGGTGACCTGTGCGCTACGGTCGATCAACTCGATCCCGTCCGGGCGAAGGTACGTCTGGGGAGCAACATAACCGGCCAAGAGCTGGTGGTCGAGCCGGCGGACATAAACCTTCTTGGTGGTGGAATTCGACACGATGTGCAACGCGAGTTACATTTACCGGCGCTCTGCCGGTATGCTAATATGCGCCGCTAAGTGCTGTCAACTTCGTTAAGGCTCGGTAACTCATTGATTTCTAAAACGTTGGAGTCGCCTTGTCGCCTTTGATCGAAGAGTACCTCAGCTTCTGCCGGATCGAGAAGGGGCTGGCAGCGAATTCGTTGGCAGCCTATCGCCGCGATCTCGAACGGCTAGACCGTTTCTGCGCAGCCCGTGGGCGCACGATCCAAAAAGCCGGCCCCGAAGACCTGCGCGGCTTCCTCGATTCCCTCTACACCGCGAAACTCAGCAGCCGCTCGATCGCCCGCTATCTGGTGAGCGCCCGCAATTTCTATCTTTACATGCTGCGCCAGAAGCACGTCGCTACCGACCCGACCGCACAGATCGCGGCTCCACGCCAATGGAAACAACTGCCAAAGTTTTTGACGCTGGAAGAAGTCGATCGTCTGCTGGACGCACCCGCCATCGAGACCCCCTTGGGCGGCCGTGACCGGGCGATGCTGCAATTGCTTTACGCGACGGGCCTGCGCGTGTCCGAGCTGGTGAATCTCAAGCTGGCCCACCTCAACGCCGAGTTGGGAGTGCTGCGCGCCCGGGGAAAAGGCAACAAGGAACGGCTCATCCCGGTTGGCCGCACCGCGATCGAGGCCGTCCAGAGCTACCTGGGCGACAGCCGCGCACGCCTGCTCAAAGGCAAGGCCTCGGAGTACCTGTTCGTGACCGCGCGTGGAAGCCGCATGGTCCGCCAGACCTTCTGGCACCAACTGCGCAAATACGGCCTCAAGGCCGGCCTCATCCGCGCGCTGACGCCCCACATGCTGCGTCACAGTTTCGCTACGCACCTGCTCGAACGGGGCGCCGATCTGCGAAGTTTGCAGCTCATGCTCGGCCACGCCGATATCTCGACCACGCAGATCTACACTCACGTTCTCCGTGACCGGCTGCGCCAGGTTTACGACCAGCACCACCCTAGAAGTTAGCGCTGCAAACCGCCTTCGGCTTGCCGTGGCCTCGCCGGTTAGTCAAACAGTGCGTTCGTCGGGTCGGGTTGCGAGCCGCGCGGGACGGAGAAGCGCTCCCAGGCACCACGTCAGCGCCACGACGAGGCGTGGTCCTGGGCGTATTGCTTCAGCGTGCGCGGGGCTTGTCCGGTGAGTTCTTTGACGCCCGCTGACACAAGGGCCGTGGCCCCCTGCCTGCCAAAGGCAAACAGTGCGGCGAGGTAGCGTGCAAGGTCGTCCGGCACGCCGGCTTCGATGAGCGACGCTACGAATGACTCGTCGTCCACGGGTACGTAATGGATTTCCCGGCCGGCGGCCTCCGAAAGAACAGCCGCTGCTTCAGCGTAGGTCAGCGCGTCCGGCCCGGTCAGCGTGAACGCGCGCCCGTCAAAACGATCAGTGCGAAGCGCCGCGGCGGCCGACGCCCCGATGTCGCGGGCATCGATCAGCGAGGTGCGCGAGTCAGCGGCGGGCAGCGGAATCACCCCCGCCTGGCGGATCGGATCGAGCCAGGAGGTGTGGAAGTTGTCCATGAACCAGTTGGGCCGCAAGATGACGAATGGCGCACCCGAGCGCTCCAAGCTGAGCTCCACCCGGCGCAGCGATCCGCTGTCGTCGAACTCCGTTCCCATGGCGGTCATGAGCACGAACTTACGTTTGCCGCGGGCCGCCGATTCCAGGAATGGAATCATGACCTCGTGCGGAGTTGGAGTTGGCGGGCCGAGCAGGAAAACACGATTTGTTCCTTCGAGCGCTGTGGCGAATGTGTTCTGGTCATCGTAGTCGAAGGCCACGGGCTCGACGCCGCTGGTTGCCTTCAACCGCGATGGGTTCCGCGTGGCGGCCCGAACGTGCTCACCCGCGCGAACGAGCTCACCCGTCAGGGCCCGCCCCACATTTCCCGAACTTCCGATAACGAGAATGCTGTTCATGGCTTAAACTCCTTTTCTCCGCTCTCGCGCGGGCGCGGTTGTTGCCTTGTAGGCCTCACAGCCGTGCATCAGAACGCCGACATGGATGCAGGCCGCGTTAGCCAAGGCGACCGCCTCGTCCGCAAGGGGTGATAGGGAGCGTCAGCATCCAATCTCCGTGCAACCTTCGGCTGAGCGCTCCCCTGAATGGGCTGCTCAAGCGGCTCGTTCGCAGTTGATCATCCACGGCGTGCCGAATTGATCCACGAAGGTGGCAAATCCGGCGGCCCAGAAGGTCTCGGTGAGCGGCATCTCCACCGTCCCGTTTGTCGTCAAAGCTTCGAAAATGCGCTGCGCCTCCTTCAAGTCTTTGAGGACCAGGGCCACGTAGGAGCCCTTCGATTGGACAACTCCGCCCGGGCACCCGTTAGACCCCATCAGAATCGCGTCCCCTACCGCCAGGGAGGCATGCATGACTTTGCTGTGCGATTCGGGCGGTGTTTCCTTCGCCATCGGGGAATTGCCGAAAGTCATTATCTCCGCTTTCCCCCCAAGGCACTTCTCATAGAACTGGAACGCCGCGGCGCATTGGCCATTGAAATTGAGATACGGAATCAGTTGCATCATGAACTCCTTAAGATGAATAAAACACTCGATAAATCTATTGTTTTCCGGTTCGCTCGTAGGATTCGGGTCGAGGTTTGACGCCGTAAAGCCGTAAGGCTGACGCCACGAGCAGCGCCGTTTACTTCTTCGCAGCCATCTGCTCGCGTAGGCGTTCCTCTTGCTCGCGGAGCTCAGGCGTGAACTCTGCGCCAAAATCTTCTATTTCGAAGATCTGGCGAATCTCGATCTCGCTATCGTCGTTGTGCGGGTTGGGGCAACGTTTGACCCATTCGATCGCTTCCTCGATCGAGTTCAATTGCCAGATCCAGTATCCGGCGATCAACTCCTTGGTCTCGGCGAAAGGGCCGTCAACCACGGTGCGCTTCTTCCCGGAAAATTTGACCCGCACTCCCTTGGAGCTTGGTTGCAGGCCCTCGCCGGCGAGCATAATGCCGGCGTTCACCAGTTCTTCGTTGAACTTACCCATCTCGGCGAACAGCTTTTCACTCGGCATGACGCCGGCTTCTGAATCCTTGCTGGCTTTGACGATCACCATGAATCGCATTTGTGGTTTCTCCTTGTTCTTCTCGGTTTGGGGGTTCTTCTCTGTTTAGTGCTGTTTCCGGCCCGGTATCGGGCGCTCTTTTTGGCGCTCTTACTCTGTTGTCGAACAAGGGACGGCGCGATCGACAAACGCCCTGTTCTTTTTGTTACCTGCAAGCCGGGAGAACAGATGGATTTGAGCGTCCGGGCTCGACGCCGCCCCGGGGCCGGCCGGGGAAACCGCTACCATGGAACGAGTAGAGGGCCGGCGCAGCCCGTCCAGCGGCGGTGTTTTCCGGCGCTCGAAGATGGCCGGATTCGCTCCGGAGAACCGCGTGCATTCCCAGGGCAGGCCACAATGAGCGCGGAAACCATCGAACAGGCACGCGGGACAGTCGACGCTGTCTATCGCACCGAGTCGCGCCGCATCCTGGCTACTTTGATTCGTGTGCTGGGCGACTTCGATCTCGCCGAGGAAGCGCTCCACGACGCCTTCGCCGCGGCGGTGGAGCAATGGCCGAGGGATGGCGTGCCGTCCAACCCGCGCGCTTGGCTGGTTTCGGCCGGCCGCTTCAAGGCCATCGATACCTTGCGGCGGCGTGCCCGCTTCGACGCTTCGCAAACGGAGCTGGCCAGGCAAATCGAGGCCAACGCCGCCGAACCCGCTGAGTGGGACGGCGATCGAGTTGACGACGACCGCTTGCGGCTTATCTTTACCTGCTGCCACCCGGCCCTGCTTCCCGATGCGCAAGTTGCGTTGACGCTGCGGGAGGTGTGCGGCCTCACTACGGAGGAAATTGCGCGCGCCTTCTTGACTTCCGCGCCCACGCTTGCGCAGCGTATCGTGCGCGCCAAGGCCAAGATCCGTGACGCGCACATTCCCTACCAGGTGCCCTCACGGGCCGAGCTGCCGGACCGGCTCGACACCGTGATGCGTGTGATTTATCTGGTCTTCAACGAAGGGTATGCAGCGTCGTCGGGCGAATCGCTGACGCGGCTTGATCTTTCCGGGGAAGCAATCCGCCTGGGGCGGCTGATCGTCGAGCTGCTGCCGGAGCCCGAGGTGATGGGGTTGCTCGCCCTGATGCTGCTGCACGAATCGCGGCGGGCCGCGCGCGCCTCACCGGCGGGAGAGTTGATTCTGCTGGATAAACAGGATCGGAGTCTCTGGAATCGCGAACAGATCGCCGAGGGGCTGGCATTGGTCCAGCGCTCCCTGACGTCGCAGCGATTCGGCCCTTATACTTTGCAAGCGGCAATTTCGGCGGTGCACGCGCAAGCGCGTGAAGCCGGCGCGACCGACTGGAACGAAATCGTCGGGCTCTATGACGTGCTGTCGCAGGCGGATCCGTCTCCGGTCGTCGATTTAAACCGCGCCGTTGCCGTGGCGATGCGCGACGGCCCGGCCGCCGGTCTTACGCTAGTCGACGCCATTCTTGCGCGCGGTGAACTCGAGGACTATCACCTGGCGCACTCGGCGAGGGCTGAGCTCTGCCGCCGCTTGGGCAGAGCAGCCGAGGCGCGCGCCTCCTACGAACGAGCCTTGGGTCTGACTCGACTGGAGCCAGAGCGGCAATTTCTCGAAACGCGGCTGAAGGAACTGGCCGAATAGGTCCGGATCGGGTGGTCAAACGCGGATGCGCCCGTCCGCCGCCCCGACGCTCCGAAGCGCCCCTTGCCCCAGCGTAGCGCCTGCCGTCGCTGCTACTATTTGTTCGTTCGCGGCTTCGCCGCCGCCCCAACGCCCTTTGGACGCCCTGCGCTGATAGCCGCGCTGTGACTCCAAAAACCGGGAACGAGTAACCTCATGACGCTTTTCCGCACTGCTCTATTCGTGCTGGCGGTTGCCGCATGCAGTTTTCCGCAAACCACCCCCGCCGATCGGCTTTACCCGGCCGCGAAGCAGGGCGGAAACTATATGCACAACTACTACGTTCCTCCCGCGCCTTCGAGCACCCCCTGGGCGCCGGCCTGGGCTCCCGACGGAAAAACCATCGCCGTCGCCATGCATGGCTCGATCTGGCGCGTTGATCCAGCAAACGGATCGGCCGTGGAGCTAACCTACAACAGCAGCTATCATTCCTCGCCGGCGTGGTCCCCGGATGGCAAGTGGCTGATGTACACGGCGGACGACGACGGCGAACGGATTCAGTTCGAAATCTTGAACCTCGAGACAGGCGAAAGCCACGCGCTCACCAACGACGATCAGGTTTACGCCGACCCCGTCTTTTCGCCCGACGGCGCCCGCCTCGCTTACGTTTCCACCAAGCCCAGCGGGAACTTCAACGTCTTTGTCCGGCCGATCCGGAACGGTCAATGGGCCGGCGGCGAAATTGCCGTTACCAGCGACAACCGGTATCCCCGCAACCGCTTGTATTTCGGCGAGTGGGACATGCATATCGAACCGGCCTGGACTCGCGACGGCAAGAGTCTGCTGCTGCTCTCCAACCGCGGCATTCCCCTGGGCTCGGGCGCTGTCTGGCGCGCGCCGGCCGAGGCGAACGGCATGAACCAAGCGGTGAAGATCCTCGATGAGCAAAGCCTGTATCGAACGCGTCCTGACGTTTCGATCGATGGCAAGCGCTTTATCTACTCCTCAATGGCCGGCGGGGCGGACCAGTTTCATCACCTCTACGTGCTGCCGGCCGAAGGCGGCTATCCCTACAAGATGACCTTCGGCGACCACGACGATTTTCATCCGCGCTGGTCGCCCGACGGCGAAAAAATTGCCTATATCTCCAATGAAGGCGGGCTGCCGCAACTCGTCGTCCTCGACACGTACGGCGGCCGTAAGAACAAGGTCCGCATCACGGACCGCAAATGGAAGCGCCCGATGGGCCGGCTGGAAGTCGCTGTTCTTGACGAAAAGACCGGCCGTCCGGTTCACGCCCGCATTCAGGGAGTCGCCTCCGACGGCAAGTTCTACGCGCCGCCCGATGCCTACTCGCGCATTGCAAGCCCTGTCGGCCACGCCTTCCACACCGCGGGACACTACACCGCGCAATTGCCACCGGGAAAAATGAAGCTACAGGTCGTTCGCGGGTTCGAATACGTGCCGCAGGAAGTCGAATTGGATATCACCGCCGGCGAGACGCGCAACGTTACGGTGTCGCTGCGCCGCATGGCGGACAAGAACGCGCAAGGCTGGTACAGCGGCTCGACGCACGTCCACATGAACTACAGCGGCAACCTGCGCAACACGCTCGAGAACCTGATCTTCATGTCCAAGGCCGAAGACCAGGACATCGTCAACGAGCTGGTGGCCAACAAAGACAATCGCATCCTCGACTGGCAATACTTCGTGCCCGATGGCGGCGAGCACCCGATCTCGAAGGCCGATCCCGATCTTCACTTGCTGGTTGGTGAAGAATACCGCCCGCCGTTCTACGGTCACGTATTTTTCATCGGCCTGCGCGATCATCTCATCTCGCCGTTTCTGACCGGATATGAAGGAACGGGCGTCGATAGCCTCTACCCGAGCAACACGGACATTTTTCGTAAGGCGCTCGCGCAGGACGCCGTGACTGGTTATGTACACCCGTTCACCGGCGATCGGGACCCGCTCGAGACCGACCTGGGAGGAGCAAAAGGCTTCCCGGTGGACGCCGCCCTCGGCACGGCGCAATGCCTAGAGTGGAGCAACCCAACCCGCGCCAGCCACGCCGTGTGGCGTCATGCGATGAACAACGACCTCGCAATCACTCCCACCGGCGGCGAGGATTCCATATCCAACTTGCACAACAGCAAGCTCGTCGGCAGCGTGCGCACCTACGCCTACCTTGGTGAAGATTTTTCGATCACCGCCTGGAAGCGGGCCTTGCGGGAGGGCAAGACATTCTTCACGACCGGGCCGCTGCTCGATTTGAAGATCGATGGCAAGCTTCCGGGCGAGAAGGTCCAGCTACCCGCCGGCGGTGGAACCGTCACCGTTCGGGCGTCGGTGCAGTCGATCGCCGCTTTGGAGAAGGTCGTGATCTATCACAACGGCGAAGTGGTTCGACAACTGGCAATCAGCGACGACCGCCGCAGTGCTTCTTTCGAAGGGCAAATCGCGGTGGAATCGAGCGGTTGGTTCTCGCTCTACGCGGAAGGGGCCGCCTCCGAGTTTCTCGACGCGACCTATGCGCAGGCGGGGACCAATGCAATCCGTGTCTACGTGGGCGATCACAAGATTCGCAACGCGGCGTCCGCCGAATACTTTGTGCGCTGGATCGACAAGCTCCGCACCCTGGCCGAGGCATGGCCCTGGTGGAGATCGCAGGCGGAGAAGGACCACGTCTATTCCCAATTTCAACAGGCACAAGATATCTATCGCGGATTCATTGTCGAAGCCGGCGCTGCCCGGAACGGCCAATAGCGGGAGCAGCATGGCTGAACCCTAGTGTAGTGTCCACGAATTAGGTGGACAAACGTTTGCGGCCTCTTGGGGC
>JBBDWJ010000210.1:0-11858 GCA_040902925.1 Bryobacterales bacterium
CCGATGCCCACGATCGAAAGCCCCTGACGCGCCGCCAGCGACCGTACGCGCGGGAACGCGCCGAGGGAAATCAGCGCGCCGAGAAAAAGCTCCCACGCCCGCGTCGGCAACAGGAAGAACGACGCGACCGAAAACGGACCCACCATCAGGACGCTGACCACAAACGACGCCAGGGCCGCGCCCGCGATCCAGTTGGCCCATTTCCTCCCGAAACGGTGAAGCAAGTAGAGCGCGACGGGGAAAAAAATATAGAACTGCTCTTCGACGCCGAGCGACCAGGTGTGCAGCAGCGGCTTGGTCTCGGCGGTGGCGTCAAAATACCCGGAATCGCGCCAGAAGTAGATGTTCGACGCGAACAGCGTTGCCGCAACGACGCTGCGCGCGTAGTGTTCGAGCTCGGCAGGCAGAAGGATCCAGCACGCCGCCACCGAGACGACGGCCAGGACCGCGAACAGCGCCGGAAAAATCCGGCGAATGCGCCGTTCGTAGAATTTGACGATCGAGAAACGGTCTTGGCGGATGTCCTCGGTAATGATCGAAGTGATCAGGTATCCCGAGATGACAAAGAAAATGTCGACGCCGACGAAGCCGCCCTGGAAGGCGGCGTGGCCGGCATGAAACAGAACGACAGGAAGGACCGCAATGGCGCGGAGTCCATCGACCTCGGGTCGGTAACGCACTGGGAAGTCCCAGATTACCATGAGGTCGGAGCGGCCCGACCGCCGGCCGGCTGATTAGCTGATTTAAATCAATAGCTTATAGCCAGATCATTAAGTCAGAAGTGAAAAAATAAACGAACGCCGTCCGGTCCAAAAGGCGGGTGCCGACGTCTTTTCGTCTTTTGACAAATATATTTGTCAATGATGTAATAGGCACGTGCTTGAAGTCGAAGTCATCGACGATCCCGCCGCTGCAGCGGTTGCTCTGGAGCCCGCGCGAAGCCGGTTGCTGGCCGAATTATCGAAACCTGCGTCGGCGGCCACGCTGGCCGCGCGCCTGGGAATCGCGCGGCAGAAGATCAACTACCACCTGCGGACGCTCGAAGCGCACCATCTCGTCGAGGTTGCCGAGACACGGCGCTGGGGCGGCCTGACCGAGCGTCTGCTGGTGGCGACGGCGGCCTCTTACATCGTGTCGCCGGCCGCCATGGGTCCGGTGGCTGCTGACCCGGGGCGCGAGAGTGACCGCCTTTCCGCGAGTTATCTGATCGCCTTGGCGGCGCGTATCGTGCGCGAAGTCAGCGCCCTGTTGCGCCGTTCGCGGGAAATTGGAAAGCGGCTGCCCACGCTGTCGCTCGATACGGAGATCCGCTTTCGCTCGCCGGCCGAGCGCGCCGCATTCACCCGCGAGCTGACGGATGCGATCACCCATCTTGTTTCGCGTTATCACGACGCATCAGCGCCTGGCGGCCGCGCCCATCGGCTCGTCATCGTGGCGCACCCGCTGGCGCACGACAACACTACGAAGGAAGAATAAATGAGCATCAAAACAGACGCCTCTGGACGCCGTTGGGTGCAGGCCGAAGTGGAATTGCCGGGCACGCCAGAGGAAATCTGGGACGCGATCGCGACCGGGCCCGGCGTTTCGTCGTGGTTCGTTCCGACCGAAGAGCGCGAGGACGGCACTGTCGTGTCGAGCTTCGGGCCGGGCATGGAAGCGGTCGCGAAAAAGACGGCTTGGGACCCTCCCCGCCGCTTTGCCGCCGAGAGCCCGGGCTTTGGGCCGGACGCGCCGCCGCTGGCCACCGAGTGGATCGTCGAGGCTCGCTCGGGCGGCACCTGTATTGTGCGCGTTGTTCACAGCTTGCTTGCGAGCACCGATGATTGGGACACCCATCTCGAAAGTATCGAGTCCGGCTGGCCGTGGTTCTTCCATGTCTTACGGCTGTACGTGACTCACTTCCGCGCGCAGCCCTGCACGGCGTTTCGCGTGATGGGAACCACGTCCGGCTCCGGGGCCCAGGCGTGGGATGCGTTCACCGGCCCGCTGAACCTCGCCGGCGCCGCCACTCGCCGGAGTCGTCGAGCAAACCGGCTCGGGGGGCCACCCTCAAGGATTGATGCTGCGGCTCGACGCACCGGCGCCCGGCATCGCTTCGCTGTTCGCGCTCGCGATGGGCCCACAGGTTTATCTGATTCTCGATTTCTACCTGTATGGCCAACAAGCGGCTGGCGCCGCCGCGAGCGCCAAGCCCGCATGGCAAGCATGGATGGCCGGGCGCTTTCCCATGGCCGACGCCGCGGCCTGCGACGCTCCGTAGTTGTGGGCCGCATTTTGACAGCTCTCTGCATGTCACTGGCAAGCCCGGCAGCGGCAGCGTTCAACCTCTTTCACTGGATAGCAGTTAGTGTTTTTTTCACGAGGAGAACATCATGGCAAACAACCGCATCATTCACTTCGAAATTCCCGCCAACAAGCCCGAGCCGCTGACGAAGTTTTACGGCGACTTGTTTGGCTGGACGTTTCACAAGGCGCCGATCCCTGGAATGGAGTATTGGCTGTGTGAGACCGGCTCGGACGGCACGGGCATCAACGGTGCTGTTACGCAACGGCAGAGCCCGCAGCAGCCCTGGATGAATTACGTCGATGTCGAAAGCATCGACGCGGCGATCGAGACGGCAACCAAGCTCGGAGGGACGGTGGCGATGCCGAAGATGCCGGTTCCCGGCGTCGGAGCCGTGGCCGCGGTCATCGACCCCGAGGGGAACGTCTGCGGACTTTGGGAACAGGCGAAGGCGTAAGTCATCCGCAGGCGGATTTTTGAATCGCGCGCCACAAGGTGCGCCCGCCAGATCCCCCGTGATATCCACTGCGCCGGGGGAGGGCGGAGCATTCCGCCAGCGCATTCCGGAGCATCCCATTGTCGATACGCAAGGAGTCCGAAAGCGATAGAGACCGACCGCCCCCGTCCACCGGCGAGAACGGAAAAACACCGCTTTTGTGGGCGGCGCTTTTGGTCGTGGGCCGGGTCTTGTTATCGATCTTTTTTGGATGATCGAGCGGCGAGCGCCCTGGCTTTCAACGAGTACCCAACTGCGGAAGGCGATATGAGCCGCAGATGAACGCAGATAGACGCAGATGAATTTTCGTTTTCCATCTGCGTTTATCTGCGTTCCTCTGCGGCTCGAAATCTTTCAGCAGCCTGCTAGAGCTTTTTCAAATACTCCACCAGATCTTCGCGCTCGGTGTCGGCTAGGTCGGTGCCATACATAAGGCCCTCGTGTCCGGCATTCGAGTTACCCGGCACGGTGACGTCGAAAAGGAACGTTCCCGGCGCCTCCTGAATATCGAAACCAACATGCTGTGGGTCGAACTCGCGGCTGCCGACATGGAACTGTTGCGCACGTTCGGCGGCCGGCAGCAGCAACTGCGCCAGATTCGGAACCGAGCCGTTATGAAGATAGGGGGCCGAAGCCCACACGCCGTTCAGCGGCCGGGCTTTGTAGCGCAGCAGGTCCGCCGCGGAAGGTTCGCTGCCCTGAGCCTGCGCCGCAAGCGTCTCGGGACTCAAATCACCGAGTTCATCGGGTGCGCTTTCGGTTGTCACCCCAAGAGGGCTTCGCGGGCGGATGATGACGCCGAAAACTGCGTTTTTCAAGATCTCAGCCGCGGGGGCCTCCGGTCCGAATCTTGGCCCGGGAACAATGATTCGCTTCAAGGTGCCGTTGAGGACTCCGGTCTTGGCGCTTCGAGTCACGAAGCTCGTGGCCATCGCCGGATCGGTGCCGATCCCACTCAACGGGATCATCATCGCTTCGACTCTGCGGTTCGGGTCGGTGCGCTCGATCAGAGCATGGCACTTGATGCAGAGCTCGCTATAGACCTTCTCGCCCCGCTTGGCTTTATCCTCGTCGATAACGGGCAGGTGCTCGGAGGGCCACTGCGGCGACCACAGCGCCTCGACCCACTTTTCGAGTTTTAGCAGATTCCTCCTTTTGACTGAGGAGTTGTAACCGGGCGGTATCGCTTTCGGAGTGATCGACAGCTTCCCGAAAACCCCGAGCACTTCTCCGACGTTGCGTCCAAGCGAACCGAGCCCCGTATTGAAAGCGGAACCGTTCCATTGCACGCGATCGTGCTGTGGCGTGTCCCAAAGCACCGGATAGGACACCGGTGCATCGGGCGGCCTGCCATTCTCCGGCACGCCGAGGCCTTGCACCAGAACTTGATTCAGGATGTTGCCAAACGCATCGACGCGCGCGAATCCGGGCGGGTTGGCCGGTTGATTCCGCTGCTTGCGCGCGATCACGTCGGCCGTCGTTTCCCGCAATGACTCGCGCAATTGTTGCGACGCCTCTTCGGCTGGATCCCCGCCAAGCACAGTTTGCGCGAAGCGCGCGAATTTCTCATCATCGCCATCGGTTGCTTCCATCGCGGCAATCAGCTCGTCGAAGAAACCGGCGAAGTCGGCCATGGCGGGTGCGCCGTCGACAACCATTCCCACGCCGCGGAAGTTGATCTGGCCGGTGTGACAAGCGGCGCAGGTGAAACCGAGCCATGCTTGGCCATCGTGGTCGATATCCTCGACGAAGCCAATGGGCAGGCCATCCGGATTCGCTGTACTACGCGGCTCAGGAATGTAGCGAAGCCGATTCATGTTCGCCGTCGAGCGAAACAGTTCCGTGATCGAGGCCTGCTCGAGCGCCAGAAACCAACGATAGGGAATGATCTCGGAGCCCTGCGGGGTGAACCAGAACAGCTCCCGAACTTGGGGCGTCCAACCTTGCTCCAGAGTGACTCTTGTTTTGACGTCTTCCCACGCGCTGTCTTTTGTGGCAGGCGGCGGGTCATTGGGGGAGCAACTCGGAAGGATGAAAACCAGTAGAAGACTTAGCCCGGCGATACGGCTTGTCATTCGTGGCCTCCCTGGACTGGACTATTGCTGGATTAGTGGTGACTGCTTTTACTGGCGCCGGCGATATCGTCAGCAAGTCTAAAAACGTGTCACCGCTGCTGTAAGGGCCTGACCTACTATATGGCATGGCGTCAGATCTCTAACAATCAGGACAAGAGAGACGCAATAAAATGCATATTTAATCTAAGGTGTTTTCCTGAGCAATTGAAGAACAACGCAAATAGGCCTGTCCGTGGCGGAGAACTCCAACAGCACGCGCGCCGGGCGAACAAAGCGTGGGCATAGCGCTACGCTCGGGTTTCATTGGCGCCGGCAACCCTGCGCCCTCTACTACCTGGACCGCACCGCTGCGTTGCGGCCGTCACCTCTGCTATCGTTTTCCGCAAGGAGGGCCGATGCGAGGGCCTAACGAGACAAACTGGGACGCAATCGCCAAAGCAGCTTGCGAGGCGTTTCGTGGGGGCGTCAACGAGTGGATCGGAAGGGCGCAGATTCAGGGCGGGCGGGTGATCGGGCCCAATGCCGAACTCACCCCTGGCTCGCTCATCAGCGCCGTCAACTTCGAGCCGCTAATGATCGAGGCGATGACGAAAGCGAACGTGCCTTCCGACATCGCGCGCGCTTTTGCCGGGGAACTGTGGGGCGCGTGGAAAGAGTGGGCCGAAGGCTTCCGGATGCTGCTGCCGGGGATGTATCCGCAACTGGCGGCATTTCCGGGTCCGATGGCGCCGCCGATCCCAGGCCGCGGCACGTTTCCGCTTTCCCAGGGCTCGTCCACGGGCGAACAGCGATTGCACCCGGGGATGTTATCGATGAAGCTGACGGCGGCGCTGCGTCTTCATGTTAAGGCGGGAAGCGGCGCGAAAGAAGCCATCGAACAAGTGGTGAAATGGATCGACTCGAGCTTTCAAGAATGGAAGCTCATGGCGCAGGTCAACGGCAGCGCAGCGAGAGGACGCGGGCCCGTGCCCAACTTTGCGCCGCCGTACGTGCCGGTGGGGCCGGTGATCATGGGCGACAATCTGCCCGTTCCAGGCCATCTTCCCGTGTTCCTCGGGCCCCGCTTCGGAAAGATTCTGCTGTAGAGAGCTCACGCGAGCACGAGGAACTTCGATGCGAGTGCTGCTGATCAATCCGCCTTCGCCCGAGCAACTAGGCTCGCCGCTGCTCGGGCTCGAGTACGTTGCGGCGGCATTGCTCGCGCGCGGCTGCGAGGTCCGCGTTATCGACGCGGCGGCGCGCTTCTTTCCTCACGACGCGGATTGGATCGTTCAGGAAGCCGAGTCGTGGTCGCCGCAGCTCATTGGTTTTGGCCTGTTCACGCGTTGGGTGTGGCACGCTTACCAACTGGTGGACGCGCTGACGCGCGGGCGGGATTGTCAGCACACAAACAGTACAGTCTCCGCAGAGACAGGATTGTCTGTGGCACGCGAGCAGGGACGCGGCCGCTGGTCGCTCGTTGCCGGCGGCGCGCACGCGACGGTGCGCCCGGAAGAGACTATCGAGCGCGGATTTGATATTGCGCTCACGGGCGAGGCCGAGCATAGCATCGTGCGGCTGGTGGACTGGCTCGAAGGCCGCGACCAGCTCGATCAGATTCCCGGCTGCGTTTACCGGCTGCCGGACGGAACCATCGGCCACGGGCCGCCCGCCGCGTGGATCGAGCGGCTCGACGAGCTCGCTCCGCCCTACCTGGCCCAGCCGCTTTTCGATGCTCGCTGGTACAGTGCGCACGGAAGCGCGACGGCGCCGGGTGGAATCCTTACCAGCCGCGGATGTCCGGCGCGGTGTACATTCTGCGCCAACTATGTCACGGGGCGATCGTTCCGGCATCGCTCGGCCGGGAGCGTGATTTCGGAAATCTCGGCGTGGCACAGGGATTGCGGAGTTTCGTTTTTCCCGTGCTGGGATGATGCGCTTACGGCCGACCCGGCGCGGCTGGTTGCGCTCTGCAACGAGCTCGAACGCGGATTCGATTTCCCGTTTGGCTTCAGCGCCATTACGCGGGCCAACATGGTCAGCCGCGACCTGCTGCAAACGATGCGGCGGGCAGGGCTCGTTCATGTCAACTTTGGAGTCGAGAGCGGCGACGACGAAATCCTGCGCGCGATCAAGAAAGGCATTCGCACAGAACACGTGATCCGCGCGCTCGAATGGGCGAAGGACGCCGGCCTGAGCACGGCCTGCAATTTCATGCTCGGCTTTCCTGAAGAAACGCCGCCGGCGCTGGAGAGAACACTCCATTTCATGGACCGCATCGCGCCGCTGGTGGATACATTCAGCACGCTCGGAGTAGCCGTTCCCTTCCCCGGCACGCCGCTCTACGAAGACCGTCATGCCGCGTACGGATTTACGGATTGGTGGCTACGGCCCGACTACAGCCAGTACCGGCCTTCGCCGCCGATTGACGACTTCGATCGCTTCTACCGGCACTACATCGACGATGCGAATTTGGAGTTGGATTTCTTCCATTACAGCGCGGAAATGAAGCAGTTGATTCGCGAGTGCCTGAAGTTCAAAGGCGAACACAATTTGAAACGCATGGGCCTGCTCAAGGACCCGGTATTCGAGCCCGTCAGCGCGGGCGCGGCATGAACAATTGGGACGATCCCGCGGCGGCGGAGTACTACGAAGCGTTTTGCCGGCGTCACTCCCGCTACATCGACGCGAACACGGCGCTGGTTTCGCGCGCGGCGATCCGCCCGGGGATGCAGATTCTTGACCTGGGCGCCGGCACGGGCCGAACCGTCGAAGCCGTTCTGCCGCTGGCGGGCCCGACAGGGCGTATTGTCTGCGTGGAACCGTTCGAGGCGATGAAGGCGTGCGGGATGCGGCGGGTCAGCGACGCGCGCGTGGAGTGGCGTTGTGATTTGCCCGAGCCGCCACGCGGAGGGCCGCTGGGTAGCGCCGGGTTCGATCGCATCGTGTCGGGCGCGGCGATCTGGCAGCTCGAGCCGCTGGAGGAATGGATTCGAAAACTCAGTGACTTTCTGCGGCCGGGCGGCGCGTTGTGTTTCACCGTACCGGCGATGAATCTGTGCGAGCCTGATGAGCCCGGTGGAGGGCGCGACCCTTTGCTGCTGGAGCTGCTTTGCCTGCTCTGCGGCGGGATGGCGGTTTCCGGCGCGCAAGCAGCCGCGAAAGGCTGGCAAATGACGCGCCCTGCGTTGACAACGATGCTGCGGCGGGCACATTTCCGGACGCAATCGTGGAGCTTCCGTCACCGCCTCACGCAAGAGGCTTATTCGGATTGGTTGAAGATTCCGGTGCTGACGGAACGGATGTTTCCAGGAGTCGACCCCGCCGAAAGGGCGCGCCGTATCGACCGCGCTCTCGCCGGCGCCGACCGGGACTCCTGGAAGTGGGAGCGCTGGCGAGGTTGGACGGCATGGAAGCATTGAGCGGCCTGCTGATTGAGCGGCTGGAAGATGCGACCCCGTTCTTCAACGACGTGGAGCGCTTGCGCGAAGTGGCCGGGCGCGACGGCTTCCTGTTCTTCCGCGGGCTGATCCCCAGCGAGCGCGTGCAGCGCCTGCGCCATGTCGTCCTCAGCTATGCTCGCGAAGCCGCCTGGCTTGACGCCGCGCAGCCTCTCGACCTCGCACGGGCAATGCCGGACAAACGCGTCGGCTACTACGAGGACCCGGACTGGATTCAATTGCAGGTACGCGTCCAAATGAGTTCCGAGTTCTGGGACGTCGGCGACTATATTGAGATCCACCGCGTGCTGCATTCGGCCGCCGCAAAGTCCAGCTTCTTGTACCTAAGTACTGCCAATACCTGCCGAGTCTTTTCTCCCCACGCCGACATGGCCACGCAGCCGCATCAGGACGCCCACTACGTGCGAATGATCGAACAATTCTGGACGGCCTGGATTCCGTTGGGCGATTGCCCGATTGAGCTCGGGCCGCTGGCCGTGCTGCCAGGCTCGCATCTCGACGGGTTGCGGGAGCACAGCGGCGAGGGCATCGTCCACGGAGGCGTCGAGGTTCCCGCCGACGCGGTGTGGCGGACATCGGACTTCCGCAGCGGCGACGTGCTGTTGTTCAATAACTTCACGCTCCACCGCTCGCTCGCCAATCTGAGTGGAGACCGCTTGCGGCTTTCGGCCGATTTTCGGTACGGCTTCTGGCGGAGTTGACGGCCGGCCGCGGTTGCTGCCGTGCGCCGCGCCTGTCAGGTATCGAAACGCTCGAGCTCTTGCCGTTGCAGCACCTCGCCGGACAACTTGGTGCGATCGGGCTTGGAATCGGCGAAGGCAACCAGATGCAGAATCTCGGCGAACAGTTTTGGATTGTTTCTGTAGCTCAGGAGCTAATTGCGCTGGTGACAGGACGCTGTTTGCGGCAGGCCGGGCCAGGTTGGATAGGGTGACGTAGGAATCAGACTGAATCGGCGCGCGGTTCTCAGGATGGCGCGATGGCAGGTAGGTTTATTCCTCGCGGAGCGCTGTCATCGGGTTGAGGCGCGCCGCGCGCCGCGCGGGCAGGTAGGCCGCGATCACGGTAGCGGCGGACAAGACCACCGCGGCGCCAATCAGATGGCTGGGTTCTTCAGGTTGCAGGCCGAAGAGCAGGCTTTCGATCAGGCGGCCCAGCGCCACGGATGCGACTACGCCTAATGCCATTCCCGCCACGAGAAGCAGCAACACGTCGCGCAGCACCAGCCAGATCACCGACGTTGCTTGCGCGCCGAGGGCCATGCGGATTCCGATTTCGGCGTGCCGCCCGGCCACTCCGTAGGCCGTAACGCCGTAGAGTCCGATCATCGCCAACAGCAAGGCTAGCGATCCAAAAACAGTCGATAGCAAAGCCACCACGCGAGGCTGCATGAGCGACTCGCTGATCTGGGATTCGAACCCGCGGAACTCGAGCGATAAGCCGGGATGGAACTCGCTGATTTCCGAGCGGATGATTGGCTTCAATGCGTCCAGGGCGACGGCTGAGCGAATGGCGTAGGAAATTCCCCCGCGAGGTTCCGCATCCTGCGCCGCCGCGACATAAGCCGTTCGCTGAGTCTCTTCCCGCACCTGGCGGTACTTGATGTCTTTGACGACGCCGATCACCGTAAAGGATTCCTTCCCGCTCGGCTCATCTATCGTGACGGTTTTTCCAATGGGACTCTGATCGGGGAAGAACTCCTTGGCTGCCTTCTCGCCGAGGATCATGACCAGAGGTGACTGCAAACGATCCTGGCCATTAAAATCGCGGCCAAGAAGGATCGGCGTGCCGATGGTTTCGAAATACCCTGGCGAGACACGATTGAGGTAAGTGAGCGTGTCCCACCGCGACTTCGCCTCATAGCCCTCGGGAGACAATACGTTGTTCCACGACATGCCGCTCAAGGGCGGAACATCGAAGGTCGCAGCCGCGAGGATACCCGGGACGGTTTTGAATCGATCGAGGATCTCCAGAGAGGCGCTGCCGCGCTGCTCGCGCGGGATTTTCGTCTGCTCAAAATTCGCGGTGACGAACAGGACGTTTTGCGGATTGAGGCCCAGGTCCACGGCGAGCAGATTCCGCAGCGTACCGGCAAACAGCGCCGCGCCCACCAGCAGAATCAGCGAAAGCGCGATCTGGCCCGCAACAAGGGCCTTCCCAAGATGGAAGCGGGCCGCGCCCCGTATCGCGCCGCGAGCATTATCCTTCAAAACGTGGTTCAAGCTCAATCGCGTGGCCCGCAACGCCGGCGCGAGCCCGAACAGAAGCGCAGTGAAGCAGGCGGCGGCGGTGGTGAACGCGAGGACGCGCAGGTCGGGTGAGAGATCGATGTCGAGCGGCGATCGCGTGGTGGAGAGCAATCGCACGAGCACGCGGCTTCCCCAAAGGGCCAGCAGAAAGCCGATCGCCGAGCCGAGCAGCGACAGCAACAGACTTTCGGTGAGCAGTTGGCGGATGACGCGGCGCCGGCTGGCGCCGATCGCCATGCGCATCGAGAACTCGCGCTGCCGGGCAGCCGCGCGGGCCAGCAGCAGGTTGGCGATATTGGCGCAGGCGATCAGCAGCACCAAACCAACGATCGCCAGCAGGGTGTAGAGAGCCGCCTGGTAGTGCGTTCCCGTTGCGGAGTAGCCCGTCGCGGCGGGCGTCAAAGCAAACGAATTCTCGAGGTAGCGAGCCTGGTCTTCGGCTCTCCATTGGTCGGGGAGCGTGGCCTTGAAAATTTCGGGAGCGATGGCCTTCATGCGGTCCCCGGCCTGCTCGATACTACCTGCCGGCTGGAGCCTGCCCAACACGCGCAGCCACCAATTGCTTCGATGGTCGAGTGAGTTCTGGCTATCGCCCAAAAGAGGCCTACAGGCGATGGGGATCGCCACTTCGAAATCCTGGTCGACGTCGAAGCCGCCAAACCATGGCGGCGAAACACCGACGATCTCGAAGGGCACGCGGTTGAGGCGCACGGTCTTGCCGACGATGTCGGGGTCGGCCTGGAAATGCTGCTGCCAGAAGTTGTGGCTGATGACAGCGACGGCGGGGTCGCCGCGATCGTCGTCCTCGGGGCTGAAGACGCGCCCTTTGATGGCTGGGACGCCGAGCACGCGGAAGTAGTCGCCGCTGACCATCAGGCCGGGCACGAAGCGGCTTTCGCCTCCCTCGGCGAGATCGAAACGCGTATTGCCGAAGGCCAGCACTCCCGAGAAGGCCTGCTGGTTGTCGCGAACCTGCTCCCAGATCGGGTTGGTAAAGATGGCGTTCTCGCCGATTCTTATCTGCACCAAGCGGTGCGGGTCTTCGACGGGCAGCGTCCGGAGCATGACCGCGTTGAGAATGCTGAAGACGGCGGTGTTGGCGCCGATGCCCAGCGCTAGAGAAAGTACGGCGGTGGCGGTGAATCCTTTGTTGGCGCCCAGCGTCCGCAAGGCATAGCGAACGTCCTGGCGAATGGTATCGAGGAATCGCCAGCCCCAGGCCTCGCGGCTGATTTCCTGGATTTGCGTCACGTTGCCGAACTGCCGCCGGGCGGCGGACGCGGCGTCGTCAGGCCTCATGCCGCGCGCTTGCTG
>JBBDWJ010000210.1:11868-20858 GCA_040902925.1 Bryobacterales bacterium
AGATGCAGACGCATCTCTTCGGCCAGATCTTCGTCGAACCGTTCGCCCCGCCAGCGAAACAGCAGCCGGCGCCAGAATTCACCCAGCCATTTCATATACACCTCGTCAGGCGGTTTGCAGGATTTTTTGAATCGCGGTGTTTACGCGGCCGTACTGCTGCATTTCGGCGTGCAGTTGCTTGCGGCCAGCGGCGGTCGGCCGGTAGTAGCGCGCCCTGCGATTGCCGGACGTAACACCCCACTGAGCCGTAACCCATCCCTTCAGCAGCATGCGCTGCAATGCGGGATAGAGCGACCCTTCCTCGACCTGCAACACGTCGTCGGAGATCTGCTGGATTGAGCTGGCGATCTCATAGCCGTGCAGCTCACCCTGGCGCACCAGGGTTTTGAGAATCAGCATGTAGAGGGTGCCGGGCGGGATTTCGTCGCGCTTTGGATTTATTGCCATAGCTAGCCTACGTAGTTAGCCTATGGAAAGATTATCTCACCCGCGGTCAAGCGTCAAGCGCCGAGGAGCCTGCGCAAGGGTCCGACGCCGCGGCTGTCTTTCCGAAGGGCACACCTGGCGCAGGTTCCTGATCGGGATGATCCCTACGTGAAATCCGTCAAGCGGCTGTCAGGCGGCCGCGTCTTCACCGCGTCGGGGAGGCCGTTGCGCGCCTCATTTCGGTTTGCAAATTCCTTCGGCTACAAGTTCGTCCTTGGATTCGCGCCTTGTGCGTGACAGAGCCCAGGTATACGGCGTGCGCCCCTCCAAGAGAATCTGACAGCAACGCTCCGGGCGTGACTGACGCGCAGTTGGGCGAACGCGCCGCCCGTGCCACAATGGCACCGGAGGGTTGGCGGAGTGGCTGGGACGAGGCGCAAGAAAATGGTGCTGATCTTCGCGATCCTGTTCGCGGGCTCCATCGCCGAGCTGGCCGTTCGAATTTATCGCACTCAAACCGCGAGCGGAGTTCTCACCGACCGTCCCGTTCTCGATCTCTATCCAGGCATCGACCGTCCCGAGGAGATCTTTTCGCTTTTCGTCCCCGACAGCCTGGAGTGGTCGCCCTACGAGCACTGGATCACGCGGGCGAATCTCTACTCGCGATTCTATCGGACGAATGCGCTGGGCTTTCGGGGGGCGGAAACGAGCGTAGAAAAGCCAGCCGGCCGCTATCGCATCGTTGTGCTCGGGGGCTCAGCGGCTTGGGGATATGGCTGCACCGGCGACGACCGCACGGTTCCAGGACGGCTACAGACGCTGCTGCGCGAGCGGTTTCCCGAACGCGACATCGAAGTGATCAACGCCGCCCAGGTTGGCTTTGTGTCGGGCCAGCAGGTGATGTACTTTCACCGCTTTGTGCGGCGTCTGGCGCCGGATCTGATTCTGTTTTTTGACGGCTACAACGATATTTCGGCTGATTTTCACAACCCTGTTTCAGGATGGCCGCAGAACGCCGCCGTGCTCGGGGCCCGCTATCAGGCGAGTTGGCGGCAACGTAGCGCGGCCGGCGATCTGGAGGCCATTACCCGGCGAAGCAGCTTGATCGATTTTCTGTGGACGCGGTTTTTCCCGGAAACGGCGGCGACGCCGGGCGTGACGCACGAAGCCCCGGTATCGGCGGCCGATACCGCGCGCAGCTATGTCGCGAATGTGAGGGCCGTCGAATCCTTGGCCGCGCCGGCTGCTGTCGTGGTTGCTCTGCAACCGACGCTGGCCACGATTCCCAAGCCGCTGGCGCCCCAGGAGGCGCAGATTCTTGCGCGTCAGGAACAGCGGATCGCCGGCTTCAGCCGCCGCGTCGAGGACGCTTACGCGCGCATGAAGTCGGAGATCGACGCCGCCGGGATTCCACGGATCGAATCGAACGCGGCGCTCGGCGCCGAACCCGAACTGCTATTCGCCGACGAATGCCATTTTGGTGATATCGGAGCGGACCGCGTTGCGAAAGTCATCGCGGAACAGCTCGGCGGGCTGTTGGGGCCGAAGGCGGCTGCCGTCATCCCAAGACCGTGAGCGCAGGATCTGGCGGCAATCGCTGCCGCCGGACCCGCTCTCGTCGTGATTTCGTAGACAATAGGAAAATAGGAAGTGTCTCAGGCTCATCGCTCACGCACCATGTCTTGTTTACGATTCATTCTTGTTTCGACCCTTTGCGCCGCCGCGCTGCCTGGCCAAACCGATTGGCCCGTGTTTGGCCATGACCCGGGCGCGATGCGCTACTCGCCGCTGAAGCAGATCAACACAAAGAATATCTCCCGGCTCGAACGCGCCTGGACGTTTCATAGCGGCAAGCCTGGCTCGGAAGCGACGCCGGTGGTCGTCGACGGCGTCATGTACTTGACCCAACCGAACGGCATCTTTGCGCTCGAGCCAGAGACCGGCAAGCTGATCTGGCATTTCGAAACGGAAAACGCCGCCGCCCTGCGGGGTTTGACCTACTGGCCCGGGAATCGTGTGACGCATCCGCGAGTGCTTTCCGGGGTTCGCGACAAGCTCGTGGCAATCGATGTCACAACGGGCAAGCCCGCGCCGGGGTTCGGCAAGGAGGGCTTTGTCGATTTGAGAGAGGGCGTGCTAGGCGACATGCCCAAAGCTCGCCTGTCGCTCGACTCACCGCCCGCGGTCTATAAGGACGTCATTATCACGGGCAGCACCAACGGCGAAGGCGCCCCCAGCAGAGGCGCCTACGGCGACATTCGCGGCTGGGACGCGCACACCGGAAAACTCCTGTGGACCTTCCACACCGTGCCACGCCCCGGCGAGCCGGGCAATGAAACCTGGCCCGAAGACGGCTGGCGCAACCGCACCGGCACAAACACGTGGGGGTACCTGACGGTAGACGTCGAGCGGGGACTGGTCTTTGCGCCCACCGGCTCTCCGACAAGCGATTTCTATGGGGCCGACCGGCATGGCGACGGCCTCTATGGCAACAGCCTGATCGCGCTCGACGCGGCGACGGGCAAGCTGAAGTGGCATCAGCAGCTTGTGCATCACGACATCTGGGATTACGACCTGGCGGCCCCGCCGGCGCTGTTCGAAGTGAACCGCAACGGCAAGAAAATCCCAGCCGTTGCTCAGATCACAAAGATGGGCATTCTGTTCGTGTTTAACCGGGTCACCGGCGAGCCGATGTATGGAATGGAAGAGCGGCCGGTGCCGCAGACTGTTGTACCCGGCGAAAAGACATCGCCCACGCAGCCGTTTCCGCTCAAGCCGCCGCCGCTTGCGCGCAACACGTTCCGCGAAGAGGAAATGTACAACCTGACGCCCGAGCACGCCGCATTCTGCCGCGATTTATACGAGCGCAACAACATGCTGATCGGCGTTCCTTATACGCCGACGCCGCTGGAAGGCAACATGCTGATCTTTCCTAGCACGCTCGGCGGCGGAAACTGGGGCGGCGTCTCGGTCGATCCGACGCTTGGCTATTTGTTCGTCAACGTGATGAACGTCGGGCAGTTCGGGCACATGGAAAAGAGCGTCGACAAGGAAACCGGCGAGGTCACCTACGTCCGCAAGTCCGAGTATGGCCCCTACGCGCGATTTTGGAATCGCGACAGCCGCATTCCGTGTACAAATCCGCCGTTCGGCGAGTTGGTTGCCGTCAACGTGAATACGGGCGACATTGCTTGGAAGACTCCGCTCGGCACCATCAACGCACTGGAGGCCTTGGGCGTGAAGAACACCGGAACGCTCAGCCTCGGTGGCAGCATCAACACGGCCGGCGGCCTGCTCTTCATCGCGGCCACCAACGATAGCCGCTTTCGCGCCTTCGAGTCGAAAACCGGCCGCTTGCTTTGGGAGCAGCCGATCGAGGCCAATGGCCATGCCATCCCGATCACTTACCGGGGAAAGAACGGCAAGCAATACGTGGCGATCATGGCGGCGGGAGGCGGCGGGTTCTTCGGCGGCCCGCTGAGCGATACTCTCGTGGCCTATGCGCTAGGCGATGGCAGCAAGCCAGCCGAGTTGAGCGCAGCGCCGCAAACCACAACCGCTAACACGCAGACGGCCGCGGCGGAGCGTACCGGGTCAGCGGCGGCATCGACCGGGTCTTCAGGAGCATCGCGTCCGCTTACGGTGTTGCCCGACGACAGCGGCAAAGCGCTGGTGCAGCAATCGTGCGGCAAGCAATGCCACGGCATCGAGATCGTCACCAGCCAACGGATGGGCCGCGCGGAGTGGAAGACCGTGGTCGACGTAATGATTGCGCGGGGCGCGACCGGAACTAACGAAGACTGGCGGCTGATTCTCGACTACCTGTCCAAGCATCTCGGCCGCTGAAGCCTGTCCGACCGCAGGACCAGGACGGCCCGGCAGTTGAGTCCCGTTCGGAAAACCGGTTCGGTCTGGGCTACAATCCTGTGATGCCCGTAGGATTTTCCACTCGTCGTCTGCTTCACTGGTTTGCGCTCGGCGTTCTCACTGTAATTCCCGGCGCCGCCCAATCCAACCTCCGCGCAGTGCGGCCGATTCTGGAGTCGCAGATTCTGCATCCCGAGGTCGCGACCTTCCAGCTTCGCGACTACGTCGTGCGGCGCGCGGCCCATCTGCCGGAAACCAAAGACGCGGCGCAATGGACGAAAACCGCCGCGCAACTTCGCGAGAAGATTCTAAGCGATGTTGTCTATCACGGTTGGCCGAAGGAGTGGGTTACTGCCGCGCCGAAATTCGAAGAGGGGCCGGTTCTCACCGGCAAAGGCTACCGGATCCGCAAGCTGCGATACGAGATCGTGCCTGGCTTCCAAGGCGTCGCGCTGCTGTACGAGCCCGAGAACCCAAGCGGGAAAGCGCCCGCGGTCCTCAACGTCACCGGGCACGGCGACCCCGGCAAGGCTTTCGAGTTCAAGCAGAAGCGCTGCATTACCTACGCGCAGAACGGAGTCTACGCTCTCAACCTTGAGTGGATGTCCTACGGCGAGCTGAATCAGGAAGGCAATCAGCACATTTTCGGCGCGCACCTCGACCTTGCGGGCGCGAACGGTTTGGGGATGTTCTATCTGGCCATGCGCCGTGGACTGGATTACCTGGCAAACCATCCCGGCGTCGATCCGGAACGGCTTGGCGTCACCGGCCTCTCGGGAGGCGGCTGGCAGACGATCGTGCTCAGCTCGCTCGACGAACGCGTCAAGGTCTCGGTTCCTGTCGCGGGCTTTACCTCAACGGTATCGCGCGTCGAGGACGCGGCATACGGTGATCTCGGCGATTTTGAGCAGAACGCGTCGGATCTTTTTCAGGGACGCGATTATCCGACGCTGGTCGCCATGCGCGCGCCGCTGCCGACGCTGCTGGTTTACAACGCCGAGGATGACTGCTGCTTTCGCGCGGCGCTCGCCAAGCCGTTCGTCTACGAGGGTGTTCGCCGTTTCTATTCTCTCTACGACAAAGAAGATTTTCTCGGCTGGCACGAGAACAGCGATCCGGGCACTCACAACTACCAGCTCGACAACCGGCAGCAGGCCTACCGTTTCTTCAACCGGCATTTTGCCTGGACGGGCATCGAAGAATCGCCGCAAGTCGGCGCGGAGCTGCGCAGCGGCGAGGAGCTTGCCGTGGGCGTGCCCGACAACAACCTGACGATTCTGGGCCTCGCACGCGAGTTCGCCAACAAGATCGTTCGCAAGCCGCTGCCGGCGGACCGCCCCGGCCGCGACGCCGAGCGAAAGCGGCTCAAAGACATCATCCGCCTTGGGACGAATCCCGTCGACCGCGTCTGGACCATCGCCATCACCAAGCACGGCGGTGTCGAAAGCCGCTCCCACATCTTCGCGATGGAAGGCGGCCTGAGCGCGGACGGCGTCTGGCTGAAGGCAATTGATGCCCCCGCCAATGCGCCCATCACGATCGTGCTCGACGACAAAGCGCGGGTCGAATCCACCGCCGTGGTCGTCGAGCGCATCAATCGCGGCGAGCAGGTGCTGGCTCTCGACCTCTCGTTCACGGGCAGCGCCTGGAAAGATGGCGACAACTGGATGCTGCAGCAAGTGATCGACACGCAAGGCGAGCGGCCGCTTGGAATTCGCGCCGGGCAGTTGATCGCGCTGGCCAAGTGGCTGCGCGAACGAGCCGGCGGCGCCGCGGTCCGCGTCGAAACTAACGGCATCCGCAGCCAGGTGGCGGCCTTGACGGCGGCCGCCGTGGAGCCCGGCGTTTTTACTGAAGTCGTGGTTCGCGACGGTTTGAAAAGCCTGGGGTACGTCTTCGAGAAGCCGTTGCGGTTTTCCGATGCCCCGGATCTGTTCTGCCTGGACTTCTACAAGGAAACAGACATCGACCGGTTAATCGCGCTAGCCGAGCCAACGACCGTTACCCGCCCTTAGGAGTTTTGCCGCCCCGAGGCCGCGTCCCGCGATGGCAGCGGGGTTGAAGCGCAAGTTTTCGGCCACTGCCAGCATGGTTGCGCCCGACGCTGCCGGCGGTGTGGTTCATCACTCGGCGCCCCGGGGGCCTTGACGCTGCCATCAAGGTTTCCTGATGCTCGCGTCAGCCCGGCGGTTGGCGGGGGCGGAACGACCGCCAGCCAGCCCTCGTTGACCTACCGTAATCGGCTGATTCTAAATCAGATACCAAGATCCCGCCGATCGGGCCCGCGGACTCTCCTTTGGCAACGGTCGTGCTCTATGCATAGCTCGTCGCACCAGGCGCGGATGTACGCCTGAGGCCTTCAAAAACATTACAAGAGGCCGGCGTTGGCCTAACGGCAGACCTTGGCGACGAGGGATCAACCGATCCGCAGGACAGTCGATCGGAGAGATTCAATTTTGGAGCGTGTAACGGTGTGGGTTGTGGAAGTCCTGTTATGGCTGCTGTTGTTCAGCGCCTTCTACTCGATGTTCTTGTACCCGATGCTCATGTTTGTGATGAGCCAGGTGTGGCGCAAGAAATTCAAGCGCGCGCCGATTCGGCCCAAGGTGTCTCTCGTCATCGCCGCGTACAACGAAGAAAAATCGATCGCCGCCAAGATCGAGAACTCCCTGGCGCTCAACTACCCCAAGGATAAGCTGGAAGTGATCGTCGCCAGCGACGGTTCCACCGACCGCACCGACGAGATCGTGCGCGGCTTCGCCGGCCGAGGCGTGAAGCTGTTCCGTCTCGAAGGCAACGTCGGCAAGTCGGCCATGCTCAACGAGGCGATTCAGCAGGCTGAAGGCGAAATCGTGGCTGTCTCCGACGCTACCGGCATGTGGTCGAAGGATTCCGTCCGGCTGATGGCGGAGCACTTCGCCGATGAGCGCGTGGCCTGTGTGTCGGGGCGCGTCGTCTATAACTACGACCGCAGCGCCACGGCCAGTGGTTTTGGCGTCTACCAGCGATTCGTGACCGGGCTGCGGCGTGCTGAAGCTGCCTTCGGCGCCGCCTGCAATGCTCCCGGCTCGATTCACGCCTTTCGCAAGAGCGCGTTTATTCCGAGTCCGCCGGCTACTTTCATGGACATGGTCGACCCGTTTCACACGGCCATGCAAGGCTACTGCACGACCTACGAAGACAACGCGACCTCGCTCGAAGAATCGCGCACGACCATTCGCGACGAATTTCAGGCGCGGCTGCGAATTTGCGTGCGCTCCTGGACGTTCACCTTCTACGCGCTGAGCCGCTTTCCAATCTTGCGCTCGCCGATGTATTGCTTCCAGGTGATCTCGCACAAGTTTTTGCGCTACCTGATCGGGCCGTCGCTGGTGGTCGCCTTTGTGGCCAACGCGCTGCTGCTCGAGCAGCACTGGATCTATCAGGTGATGTTCGCCGGGCAGGTGCTCTATTGGCTGATGACGCTGGCTGCTTACCTGGCGAGCAGGACCGGCAAGCGCATTCCCGGGCTTTCAGGGCTGCTGTTTTTTAACTCCGTGAACGTTGCTTATTTGCGGGCACTGATTCTGTATCTGACCGGCAAGAGAGTCGCGCACTGGACTCCGATTCGATGACCGCCACGGCGGCGATTCCCAAAGCACTCTGCCATTAGGACAGCGCGAAGAAAAAACAGCGAGACAGCCAAACGAATGACAATGTTTCCCAAACTCGGCAAGAGCTTGCGGCTCGCCTCTTACGTGATTCCGTCGAAGCGCTCCGCCGAGGGCCCTCGCATCGAGGAGTACGAAAAGGCTTTCGCCCGCTCGACAGGATCGAAGTACGCGCTTAGCTTTTGGAAGGGACGGCTGGGGTTTTTCGCGGCCCTCAAGGCGCTCGGCGTGGAAGCGGGGGACGAAGTCGTTGCGCCGGGCTACACCTGCATGGTGATTTCGGCGGCGATCAAAATTCTTGGCGCGGACCCGGTCTACGTAGACATTGAACCGGCGTACTGCACCCTCGATCCCGACAAACTGGAAGACGCGCTGACGCCGCGATCGAAGGTGTTGATGATCCAGCACACCTATGGCTGGCCCAGCGCTTCGCTCGAGCGTGTTCTCGACATCGCCCGCGAACGCCGCATCGCAGTGGTCGAAGACTGCTGCCATGCTTTGGGAACGCGCCATCGCGGCACGCACGTGGGAAATTTTGGAGTCGCCGGATTTTTCTACAGCCAGTGGAGCAAACCGTACACGACCGGCCTTGGGGGAATGCTCGTCTGCAACGACGATGCATTCTACGAGAGGGCGCGGCGCATTCGCGACGAGCAAGCTTACAAACCCGGGCCGCGCAAGGCCGCGCAGCTTGCCGCGCAAGCGATCGTGCATGACGTCTTGGTCTATCCCCGCACCGCCGCTATCGCTCGCAACGCCTATCGCTGGCTGGGCAAACGCTCTTTGATCACCGGCTCCACTTCGAAGAGTGAATATACCGACGTACCGAAAGATTACTTCATGTCGATGTCGCAGGCCCAGGCCGCGGCGGGACTATACGAGCTGCAACGCGTTGAGGAATCGAACCGCCGGCGGCGGCAGATCGCCCGCTACTATGTGGAGCGGCTTCACGAGATCGGCTGGCCCGTGCCGCGTTGGCCCCGGGGCGCTGAAGTGACTTTACTGCGGTTCCCGGTGCGCGTACGCAACAAAGCCGCCGCCCTCGAC
>JBBDWJ010000211.1:0-20839 GCA_040902925.1 Bryobacterales bacterium
AGCCGGGCGACACGCTATTGGTTCATGCGGGCCTTTACCGGCCTGATCGGCTGAACTACGTTGACCCGCTCAGCGGGCCGTTTACCGGCACTTTGTCGCTCTCGTTGAAGGGCACGGCCGAGAAGCCTATCACGATCAAAGCGGCGGGCGATGGCGAAGTGATTTTTGACGGCGCGGGCAACCACAGGCTGTTCGACGTGATGGCCACGGCGCACCACATCTTCGAAGGGCTGACCTTCCGCAACACCGAAGTCGCCATCTTCGCGGGCGAGAAGGACGTGATGGGCGCGGTGGCGCTGACGGTGCGCAACTGCCGTTTCGAGGATGTCGGCGCGGGCGTATGGACCGAGAACGCCGGCTCCAGCGACTTCTTCATCTCCGACAATCTTTTCCTGGGCCGCGAAGACCAGATGCGCCTGATCGGCTGGAACCAGGCGGGCTCGCGCGCCGCCGGCATCTATCCCTCGCATCAACTGCGCAGCTTTTTCGCCGTCAAGGTCTATGGGCCCGGCCACGTCATCGCGCACAACGCCATCGCGTACTTTCATGACGCCATCTGCATCTCGACCTACGGCCCGCCTGACGCCGACCCCGAGCGCCGCGCCTCGTCGATCGATATTTACAACAACGACATTCACCTCTCGAACGACGACTTCGTCGAATCCGACGGCGGCGTACACAACATCCGCGTCTTTCAGAATCGCGGCATCAACGCGGCGCACAACGGCTATAGCGCCCAGCCGATGTTCGGCGGCCCCGTCTACTTTTTCCGCAACCTGCTCTATCATGTACCCGGCGGCAACGCCTTCAAGTTCAGCGCCGTGCCCGCCGGCATTCTCGTCTATCACAACACGCTGATCAGCGAGCAGACGGCTGGAGGCCCTTACTCGAACGCTCACTGGCGCAACAACCTGTTTCTCAGCCGCAACGCCCCGAACCGCGGCGTGATGAGCTGGGGCAACGCGACCGGCGACTATAGCAGCGACTATAACGGCTTCCGCCCCAACCCCAACGCCCGCGAGCAATACAACTGGCTCGCTCCCGCGGCCGGCAAGACCGCCTACGAGCCGGAACGTTCCGACCGGCGAAGCTTCGCAACGCTGGCGGAGTTTCAAAAAGCGACCGGGCAGGAGGCTCACGGCATCGAGGTGGATTTCGACATTTTTGAAAACCTGACGCCGCCCGACCCGGCCCGCCGCTACGACGTCTACCACTCGATGGATCTCAACTTCCAGCTCAAGGCGAACTCGAAAGCCGTCGACGCCGGCGTAGCCCTGCCCACGATCAACGACGGCTTCACCGGCAAAGCGCCCGATCTTGGCGCGCTCGAAGTCAATCAGAAGCAACCGCACTACGGCCCGCGCTGGATTACCTGGAAGCCGTTCTACCGGTGAGGGCCGCAGGCCAGCCCGCCGCTCCGATTCAAATCCTTTCTATGAGGCCGCGGGCCTCTACGACTCATTTCAGCCCGTGTCCGCGCAAAACCATCCGCACCGCCTCGGCGCCCGCGGGCTTTTCGGGAAGCATGACGCCGGCGGCGAGCAACGCTTCGACCGTTGCGCCGTAGTCGCCGGTTTGCCGGTACCAACCGTTTTCTGATCCATGGATGGCCCATCCGAGCGGCGTGGCGTGGAAGTCGTTGTCGTTGCTCTCAAGCGGCGGCCGGTGGCGCAGGATGAGCTCGACGAGCTCCGCATTGCCGTGCCACGCGGCCCAGTGCAGCGGCGTGGCGTTGTGTTGGCCGCGAGCGTCCACCGGCAGGCCCGCGGCGAGCATGAGGCGAGCGGCGGCGGTGTTGTTGTTGCGCGCGGCGTGGGCGATCTGGCGGCAGCCCGCCGGCGATAGGGATGCGGCGAGATCCGGCTGCCGGGCGAGCAGGGCGTTCAACAGCGCTTCGTCGTGCAGCCAGCAGGCATTGAGTAACTTCTCTTCGGCGGGGCTGCGATCCATCAACAGGTCGAGCACCTCGGCGTGGCCGAAGGATTTGGCGACCTGCGCCGCCGAGACGTGCCATCCCAGTTCCCATTGATAGATCGTCCCGCCGCTGCGCGGGCTCATTCGCGGGAAATACTCGTCGCTGACGCGCGTGCGGATAGATTCGGGGTCGGCATCGAGGTGTTTGCGGACGAGGTCGATGTCGCCGAGGGCGGCGGCCATCAGAATGTCTGTTTTCGCGCCACGGCGAATCAGATACCGCGCGATCTCCTGCCGCGAGCTCACCATGTATTGCGCCGGCGTGGACTCGTGGTCGACATCGCGCGCGTCGATATCAGCGCCTTGATCGAGCAGGTATGCGGCAATCTCCACGGTTGAGGCGAAGTGAAGCGGCGTCTGCCCGTCGCCGCCTGGCGCATGCACCAGCCGCGGGTCGGCTTCGATAAGCTGCTTGAGTTTTTCGATCATGCCCAGACGCGCCGCCGCGTGGACGGTGACCACGGCGCCGCGTTCGATGGCGTGCGCCGCCAGCGAGGCGCCGGCGCTGTCGAGCAAACCGAACCCCCCGGCCCACCAGCGGCTGCGCGCGTTGATGTCGGCGCCGGCGTCGACCAACACGTCGAGCATGGCGCTGCCGCGGACGTGTGTGATCAGCGGCGAGTCGAAGTGAGCGACAGGCTCGTTGATTTTCTTCTTCAGCGCGGGATAGCGTTCGAGCAAGCGGCGCAGCCCGGCGGCGTCATCGTCGTGAAAGGCTTTCTGGGCCAGCCGCATCGCGCCGGCGGCGTTCACCGATTCGACGCGCTCTTTGAGTTCGGCCCAGGTTTCGAAGCCGTAGTCGTGTGCAATGCAGTGTTGCGCGTCGGCGAGCTTGGGCGCGGATTGCAGCTTTAGGGCGGCGAATTTCGCTACGGCTTTCGGTTCTTTCTGCCGGAAATCGCTCAATAGAGCTTTCGCTTGCTTCTTGAGATATTCGAGATCGGGATTCGGCGGGAGTTCGGCGGACATGCAACCTCCTTCTGTTCGCCCGAGTCCGCTATGCGGGCAGAAGAGAGGCTGAGTTGGCGAAGCCTAACAGCTCAGGTGGGATCATCCCTTTCCGCGGACGGGGCGCGCCCTGTAGCGCAAAGGCGAAATTAACAGGTACGGGAGGAGGTTGTCAACGAGAGCAGGAATTCGCTGTAACTCCTGCGAGGCCGTTCGTTCCGACGGGCTGGCGTCGTCACGGCACCAGCTCAAGGACCCGGGTGAATCGTGGACCCACGCGAATGGCGCCAAAGTCGCGGCGATCGGTCGTCAGGATGCGGTAGACGCGCCGGCGCTCGGCAACCGCCGCCACCGTGCCATCGACCAGCCCTATCGCGAGATCCTTGAACTTGGCATCGAGTTGCATCGCGCGTACGAGATCCGCTGGGAAAGGAAGCTCGTATTCGTAGCGTGTTCCCGCGTCGAACACCTCCGCGACGAGTTTTCTCATGGCGCTGCGATCCTCGCGCAGGAAGTAGTCGACTTCCGCGAGCACGAGGCCGGGGACGATGACGCGGCCCGCGGAAGTCAACGCCGCTTCATACTCCGGAAAGCTGGCGCCGCCCCGCGGGGTACGGGCGAGGGCCCGCAGCAGGCCGCCGGTGTCGACTACGATCGGCGGAGTCACCGCTCAAGATCCCGGAACAGTTCGGATTCCTCCCCCAGCTTCATGTCCGTGGATTCAAACAGACGCGTTGACGGAGGACGCCGGCCACTGTAGTATCGCGAGGCAACCACGCGGAGGCCCTTTCGAATGAGATCGGAGGCAGAATGGCCGGCGGCGCGGGCGCGCTTGAGCGCACGGACATCCTCTTCGCCTAGTCGAACGGTTGTTGAAATCAGTGCCGCCATACACTCACCATACACTGAGTACACGGGGACGGGCAATGGTTGATGATCGGTGCTGACGGCCGTCGCATCCTGGCGATCAGGGGCTCTTTGCGGACTCTTGCCTGAGTACGTTGATCTCGCTTTCGATTCGGGCTTTGCTCTTCTTCAGGCTGATTGCGCGGCTGGACCGCTGCTCAATCTGATCTTGATAAACAACAGCTTGTTTTTCAAGGTCCGCTGCGAGAGCGCTTTGCCCTTGACGCTCCGCTGCTTCGGCTAATCGCCGTAATTCCGCTTCGCTGGTCTTGGCCCTTAGCAACTGCTCTTGAGCGTCCTGCAAAGAAGCGTCCTGATCGTGTATCTGGCTTTGCAGAAGCTGGATCTGATTGTTCAAGCGTTTGGATCTCGCCTGGCCTACCTGGTATTGGAAGAAGAAGAACGCCGGTACCAGAATCACCGCCGCGACCAGCAACACTTTCTGCAGCCGCCGCAGCGTCCGGGAACGGCGGCTCTTGGTCAGAAAACGCTCGACCGTGGCGAAGTCGCACGAGCCATCGGAATATCGCTTGGACCAGGACACGCTCCAGTTGTCGCGGGTTTTGAGCCGCAGCGCCTCCAGCAGTTCGGCATCATCCCACGGGCGCGCGTGGCGGCCGGCATCGAAGGCGAGGCGTTGATAAAACTTCGCGCCATAAGCTTCCTCATGGGCCCAGCCGCGCAGCAGTTTCCATTGCCGGATAATCGCCTCGTGAGTGATATCGATGACGGAGGTATCGGTCATGTCCGCAAGCGGCGGCGCCCACAGGAAGGGCCGAAACATTTCGATCACCTGCTTGAGCGGCTCCGGCGCCACGCCGATAATCGCGCGAAGCTCCCCGAAACTTGTGGGACGCCGAATGTCGCGGCCCAGCGACTGCTCTTCGGTCAAACACTTGAACATCCGCCTCGCGATATCCCGATGCTGCTGAGACGCGCTGGACAGAATTTCGTCGGCGTGCTGGTTGAGCGCACCCGCCATACCGCCCGCGTCGCGATAGTGCCGCAGCTCGAGCGAGGGAGATCCCGAGGCGCGCTGCCAAGTGCGCATCAGGACGTGCTGCAACACCGGCAACTGGTCCAGTTCCTGCTCCAGGCCATGGCCCACATCGTTCAACAGCCGCTGCAGCAGTTCGGGAGCGATCTCGACGCTCCGCGACGTTGCCGGTCCCTCGATCGCCTCGCCCAACTGCGACCGCGTCATCACCGGCACCAGATACTGCGCGCCATTGAGCGCTTCGGGCAGGCCGCGGAACAGAGCGCAGTCGCCCAGATAGTCCGAACGCATCGTGAGCACGACGTAGATTTTGACTTCCGCCTGCTCCGCTGCCGCCAGCAAAAGCTGAATGAAGGCGTCGGCCTCGTCCTCAGCGTCTTGAGCTTCTTTTTTGAAGCGAAAGATCTCTTCGAACTGGTCGACCACAAGCAGCAGGCTATCGGTCTCGGGAAGACGGCCACGAGCAGCGGCAACCAGTCCGAGGCTGCTGCGCCGCAGCGTCGCCGGGCGTTCAGCGTCGGGACCTAAAATGTCGTCGGCTGCGAGGGCGCGCGCCAGCGAATCGAAAGGATCGCCGCCGGGCCGCATGATGGCTACTCGCCAGCGCGCACTAGCCCCCGGCATGTAGCCGCGGCACAGCGAAGGTACCAGGCCGGCGCGCACGAGCGATGATTTGCCGCTGCCCGACGTCCCCACCACGGCTAGAAAACGCGCGCGCCCCAGCCGCCGCAGCAGTTCGTCGATCTGCTCATCGCGGCCATAGAACCAGCGTGAGTCGCCGGAGTCAAAAGGCCGCAAACCCAGGAACGGGCACGGATCAGCAACAACCGCGGCTCCAAGCTTCCTCACGTTTCCAGAATCCTCATGCGCGCAACGGCTGCAAGAAGGGGTCGAGGGCATCGTAGCGAAAGCCCGCGTCCAGCCGCAGCACAACGCGGCCGTCGAGGCTGTGCGCGGCTCCGTTGGTGACCGCTACCGCCTCCGATACATACTCTTTGCGGTCGAGATCGTCCTTGGTGGCCTCGAACCAGCCTTCGCTGGACTTGCCCCAGTAGACGAGCAGCCCGTGGGAGTCGCGCAATTTGCGATTGTGGTCGGCGCGCAGTTCGCCAGGGTCGAGCGGCGCCGTTTCGGGCAAGTCCACTACGAATTTGTCATTTTCGGAAATCAGATTTTTGATCTTCCAGGCGCCGCGGTAGTCTTCGGGCACGCGGCTGTCACACACGATGTAGACGCGGCGGACTTTTGGCTCATCAGGCGGCGGAGGCGCTTCATGAGGCGCGAGCAGGCGGAGCACCTCGGCTTTGACGCGTTCCAGGCGCGTGCGATCGAGGAAGTGCGACCGCCGCTCCGGGTCTTGATACGCCATGACCCGACGCAGGAAATCGCCATACTCTCCATCGAGGCGCACCAGGTCCGCCTCGGATGCCCAGGCGACCAGCGGCTGTTGCAGTTGCATCGCGACTTCCGCCTGCCGGATCGACAGATCGTACGCCTCCGTGCCGAACAAATGCACCGAGAGCCCGGCTTCCTCAACGCCTTGTTTGGTTATTGCCTCGACGTTTTCGCTGTCAATTTCGATCTCGGGCAAGACGCGGTAACCCTGGTCGCTCAACTCGAGCACCAGCTTCTCCCGGTCGGCTCGCAGCGGCTTCGCGCACTTCCCCACGTAGACCGGCGACCGCTCGCGGCGCATGGACTCCAGAACGCGCGCGACTCCCTGGCATAGGTTCTCCATCAAGTCCGCGAATTCTTTGCTGGCAACGGCATACTCCCGAAACGAAATGTCGCTGCGCTGAAAAAACTCGAACCCCAGGCCGCGCTCGAATACGCGTCGATGCGCTTCGTCTTTGTGCGGCGTCTTGACGACGCGAATGGTTCGCGTCAGATTGCCGGCGACAGGCGATTCACCGACATGGTCGAGGAACCACTCGCGCTCTTGCGTGCAGTATTGCGAGCTGAGGTAAAGGGGAGTAACAATCGCGAGGAAGGCGGCCGTGTCTTCCAATTCACCGTGGATGGTGTCGTCGAGAACGAACTCGCCACTGAGGCGTTTTACATCGCGCCATACGCCGACGCTGCGGCTGCCTAGAATCTGCCGCAAGCGGCCTTCCAGACCGGCGTGAAAGTCGGAAACCCAGCCACCCTGCTGGCGCCCAAACAACGGTTCATCGTCGTGGCAATAGCTGATGAAGACGTCGTTTTTGAATCCAGGAACGTAGGGCATAGAGGGCCTGCCCCCATTGGCAAATCCATAATACCAGGGAACACGCGGCGTGAATCGCCATTCCCGGCCTGTAAGTATTGTGCCCCTCGGCAAGCAAGCTCGCTATGTAGCCGGCCCGTGTTTTACCCGGATGGCCCGCTAAACAAAACGTACTAAGTAACCCAGGCTGGCGCGGTCACGGAGCCGTCGTCAGCAGGAATCACAGCCGCGCGCAGGCGGCCTTCGCTGCCGGCGGTTGCTCACGGACATTTCTTCCGCCGGCGGTCCGCTGTCCGTCGCTCGGCGCTCATTGGTTAGAGCGTAATCGCGCGCGATGCCGGGACAAGGCCCGCCGCGCCGCTTGAAGTTTCAGGCCGGTCGAGCGAGCGCAAGGGTTGCTAGAAAGCAGAAAGGGCGGCCGAAGCCGCCCTCCGCGATTCAAGATTTGTAGCCGGAGACGCCGCTTAGAACAGCAGCTTCAGCGCGAACTGAATCACACGGGCGTCCGCGGCCGTGGTGATGCGGCCCATGCGGCTGCCGAACGTGCCGTTCGGTCCGCCCAGGTTCACATGGTTGAAGGCGTTGAAGAACTCGGAGCGGAACTGCAGCTTGGTTTGTTCGCCCGGCAGATCGAAGTTCTTGAACACGGCCAGATTCGCGGTCGAAGCCGGCGGCCCGATCAGCGCATTGCGGCCCACGTTGCCGTAGATACCGGCCGCGGGACGCACGAACGCCGCAGCGTCAAACCACGCCAGCGCCTTCTCGCCGGTGGTGCGGTCATCCGAAAGCCGATGCTCGCCAATCACGTTAGGCCGTTGCCCGGGCGTACCGCTCAACACCACGTCGCGCCCGGAAGTCACGTTCACAGGGAAGCCGGAACGCAACGTCACCAGTCCGTTGAGCTGCCATCCGCCGGCGATGGCGCGCAGCACGGACGGCTGCGATCGGAGCCGCGGCAGATCCCAGAGCCAAGAGAACGACCCGATGTGCGAAGCGTTGAAGTCCGACAAGCCGAACTGCGTGCTCAGGTCGAATACATTTGGCGTTCCGCCGGCGACGCTGGTCGACGACTCCATGTCGATCGAACGCGAAAACGTGTAGGCCATCTGGAACGAAAAGCTCCGGCTGAAGCGCTTGTTCGCCTCGATCTGCAGCGCGTTGTAGCTGGAGTTGGCCAGCGACGAAATGACGGTGTTGTTGCCAAAGCCGGGCAGCAGCCGGCGCTGGTTGATATTGCCGGAGCTGGCGCCCGCGCGGTAGATCGCCGGGTTGGCCGCCAGGCCCATCAGCAGCTTGCGCCCGACCTTGCCCATATAGCCCACCTGCACGACCAGATCGCGCGCCACCTCGTGCTGCACGTTCAGATTGAAGTGCTGCACGTAGGGCGTGCGCATCGTCGCATCGGGATAGAACAGCTCTTGCGTGCCGACAAACTGCGGGTTGGTCAGATTGACCGTCAGCGGAATTTCCGGCTGGCCGAGCAGCGGCTGCGTCAGGCTCACCGGTGTCTGGAACGTAAAGCTATAGCGATAGGGCTGGCTCGAGTTCTGAATCACGTCCGCGTTGATCGAATCGTAGAAAATGCCGTAGCCGCCGCGCACCGCCGTGCGTCCGCTGCCGAACGGATCCCACGCAAAGCCAAAACGCGGCGCGAAGTTGTTCCTGTCGGTCGCGACAAGGCCGCGCGAAATACCCGCGTCGCCGGGAAAGACCATGCCCAGCGGGGCGTTCGGAATTACTTGCGATTGCTGCCCCGGGCGCAGCGTGCCCCAGTAGTCGTTGGGATGAGCCCACGGCATGGCGAGCTCATAGCGCAGTCCGAGGTTGAGCGTCAGCCGCGGGTGAATGCGCCAATCGTCCTGAATGAAGAAGTAGCTGTTGGTTTGTGAACCGCCCTGCTCGAGCAGCGGGCTGGCGACCTGCATCCAAGGCATCGCACCGAGCACGAAATCGGCGGCCGAATCGCCGGTGATCTCGCCGGTGAACGGAAACGCGCCTTGCGTCATCGACGCGGAACGGTTCAGATAGCGCAGCTTGAGCAGCTCCGCTCCGGCTTTCACGCTATGGCCGTTGGTCACCCAACTGATGTCGTCGCTGATGTTCCAGGCTTGGTTGACGATCGTGGCGTCGCCCGAGGTGGAGCTGCCCGCGGTCAGCCGGCCTACAATTCCGAGCAGCGGCGGGATGCTGGGCCCAAACAGAGGAAACTCGCCGCCCAGATCGGAGATGTGATACGGGTTGGTGGTGAAAACCGACGAACCGACGCGCGTGAAGCCGGCGCGGAACTGGTTGATCAGGTTGTGGCGAACCACATAGGAGTCGGTGAGCGCCACGTTCTGCGTCACCGCTTCGCGGTCGAGCTGCATGTATTGAGGGATCTGCCCCGCCGACTCGTTTTCGCGCGCGAAGCTGAAGTTGTAGCGCCCGCTCAGCGTGTGCACGCCGGCGTTGTAGTCCATCCGCAGCATCGCCATGTCGTTGTCGCGCGGCTCGGGAAACAGCGCCACGTATTGACCGTCAGGCTGATTCGGCAGCGGAATCAAGTTGCGGCTCAGGACGTTGCTCGAAACCGTGTCGAAGCGGCTGACCGGAATCTGGCTGTTCTCGAAAGGCTGCCCTGTGCTGGGGTCTTTCAGCGGGCCGGCCGCCGAAAAATCACCGGCTCGCTCGGCCGCGGTCAACGGGAACGCGGACGTGCTCAACGATTCGGGCCGAATACGCAGCCCTTCATACGAGGCGAAGAAGAACAGCTTGTCGCGCTGGATCGGGCCGCCCACGGCTGCTCCGAACTGATTCTGACTGAGATTCGGGGTCTCGGCGGCGAAATAGTTTTGCGCGTTCAGATTGTCGTTGCGCAGGAACTCCCACAGCGATCCGTGAAGCTGGTTGGTTCCCGCCCGGGTCACAACTTGAAACACGGAGCCGCCGTTGCGGCCATACTCGGCGCCGAAGTTGCTCGTCAGCACCTTCACTTCCTGGATCGCGTCGGGAGGAGCGTAGTTGAGGCCGGTATTGCGAAACACGGCGTTGTAGTGGACGCCGTCGAACAGCAACAGATTCTGATTCGGCCGCGAGCCCGACATCGCAACCGTCGGGCCGTCGCGGTCGCGCGTGAACGTCTGCGGCGCGTCCACCTGGGAAGCCCCGGGCAGCAGCATGGCCAGCCCCACGACGTTGCGGCCGTTGAGCGGCAGATCCAGCACGCGGCGCGAATCGATCAGCGTGCCCATCGTGGCCGAGCGGCTGTCCACCTGCGGACCGTCGGCGAAAACGGTAATCGACTCGCTCACCGGGCCCACTTCCAGTTGCGCGTCCACGCGGAGGTTCTGGCTCGAAGTTAACGTAATGCCATCGCGGTCGAATGTCTTGAATCCATGCGCCGCTACTTGAACCGCGTAGCTGCCTACCGGCAGTAGAGTCGCGACGTAGGCGCCGCTCTCGTCCGAATAGACAACGCGGGTCGAACCACGTTCTTCGAGCGTGAGAGTAATCGTCGCATTCGGCAGTACGCCGCCGGTCGTATCGGTGACGACGCCATGAAGCGTGCCGGAACTGCTGGCGCCGAACGCGGCGCCTCCGAGAGCGATACAAGCGCTGATTGCGCAGACAAGAGCTTTTAACTTCATATCAGGTCCGTTTCTGATTCGGGGGCCCGGCCGCCAAGCAGCGGCAGACGGGCAGTGTTGCGGACGCAGCAGGCGCCTGCGGCTGTTCGGGCGTGGCTGGTTACGTTCAGGGAATCTCAGCGGGCGGTGGTGGTACACGCCCCTGAGCGGCTTGAGCCGGCGAATGGCTTTACTCCGCCGGGCAGTTCAACCGCCGAACAGGGCCGCAAGGCCTAATGCGGAGGCAATAGCTGACTCACCTCTCTGATCCAATGATGCGGCGCGGGCCGCCGCTCAACAATGAGGTAAAGAACCTAGGGTGAGTTCGAAAGCGTGGGAAGCAAGGTACTGAACTCAAGGCATACGCCAGAGGGATAGGCAAGTGCGGCTGGAGGCATAGTGCCTGAGCTAGGTTCGGTTTGCCTTTGCGTTGTTTGGGTCCACTTCGCGCTACGAAACGAGGGACGAACAGCAAGGCAAAAGGCAAAGCGCAAAAGGCAAAACGCCGTCAAGCCCCGTGAGTTTGCCCTTTCTGGATTCTACTTCACAGAGAAACTCTCAACAGACAACAGGCTAATCAACAGACAACAGGCTAAAAGGTGACGTACTCCGGCGCAAACCTTTTCACGAGCCGCGCGCTTGGCCGCGTGGACTTCCCTTCCCTTGGAACCGCGCGCAGCAGCCATAGAGCGCAGACTCTGGCCGGTACGGGCCGCGCTACTTATAGCACTCCTAAATAACACCTTCCCGAGGGCCTGCGACGGTAGCCTTCGTAACAATCGCCCTACTGCTGCAATCCAACTGTTTTACCAAAACGAAAGCGCACTTCCGGCGATAGCGGGCGGTCAAAAACGGGCCGGCCGCGTTCCAAGACGCCGTTTTGCTCAAGAAACTTTACTGGAGAAAAGAATGGAACAAGTTACGCCCTTCACTCCGCGAATGTTCTTATTGGCGGCGTTTTTCATAGCCGCGCCCGCATTTCCGCAAGCGGCGCCCGCGCGAACACAACCGCCGGATACTCCGCAAAACGAATCTTCCGTTGCGGCACGGCAAGGTTCCAATACCATCACCGGCACGGTCGTTTCGTCGACTGGGCGAACGATGGTCATCCGCACAGCTACCGGAGAGCACGTATTGGTCGTGTTCAACCGCGACACCAATAAGCCAAACACCATCGCGGAGGGTGCAAGGGTGCGAGTGAGATCCCGGCCCGACGCCGAAGGCACTCACCTCGCAAGTAGCGTCGAGCTGACGACCGAACCCGCAGTGGCGACGGAACCCGCGGTGACGGCGGAATCCACCGGGGCCGTTCCTCCCGAAGTGCGGCGGCTGGAGCGCCAGATCGCGAGGCAAGCCAAGCGCTTTCGCGCCGGTGTCAGAGCGGGCGTCGGGCTTGACCCCGAGATCGTGACGGCCGGCGTTCATGCGACACTGGGACCGTTTTTTCATCCCGACGTTTGGCTTCGGCCCAACGCCGAGATCGGCTTCGGCGAAGTCACCACACTGTTCGCGTTGAACCTCGAAGCGATCTATCGACTGCCAATCACCGAGCAGCAGTCCCGCTGGACCGTTTATGTCGGCGCCGGCCCCGGTTTCAATTTCATCGACCGCGACTTCGAGGAAGCCGAGGCAGGCGAAAGGGAGATCGACTTCGACGATTTCGACTATGAGAGCAGCCTCAACCTACTCGCCGGGCTCGAGAACCGCAATGGCATGTTCCTTGAAATGAAGACCGCCGTGTTTTCCCGGCCGCAAGTCCGGCTACAAATTGGCTACACCTTCTAAAACGACCTACTCGCTGAAACAACCGGCTAAACACAACCTACCGGCGGCCTGACGGGCCGTGGTCCATCGTGGCCGCGGCCCCAGGCCCCTTCGCGAGCCGGTCAAGTGATCGATCTCACTCGACGCGCGCACCACTAGCTTCGGCCGCGCGCCCACGCCCATCCCGAGCAGCCCGGATCACGCCAGGTCCTGCATCCGATCCCTTCGGATGTTATTATGGCTGCAACCTTTTCCGCGTTGTTAGCGCCTATCGTGCCATGTCCCTTTTCCGCTTCGAGGTGCCTGGATGAATTCTCTTCGAAACCGTTTCTCCCCCGTTTGGGTTGGGCCGGTTATGGTTGGGTTACTGCTGGCCACGCTGGCGATTCCGCTGGCGGCAAATTGGCCGCAGTGGCGCGGGCCGAATTCGAACGGCAGTACGGCCAAAGCGCACGACTTGCCCGTGACTTGGAGCACAACGGAAAACGTGCTGTGGCGGACCAAGCTGCCGAGTTGGAGCGCCGCCACGCCGATCGTTTGGGAAGACACGGTATTTGTGACCTCCGCCGAGGCGGGGTTTGCCGTGCTGGGCGCGCAACAAGGGCGCCGCCGCGGCACTGATCCGGTGGATCTCGGCCCCGACCGCATTTTCCTGATCGCGGTGAACCGCAAGGATGGATCGGTGCGCTGGCAACAGCAAATCGATAGCGGCAATCAGCTCTTTCGCAAGCAAAATTCGGCGTCGCCCTCGCCGATCACCGACGGCAAGCACGTCTGGATCGTCACCGGCAACGGTAAAATCGCCTGCTTCACGATGGACGGCAAAGAAGTCTGGAAGCGCGACATCCAGGCCGACTATGGTGCGCTCGGGCTCAACCACGGCTACGCCTCGACCCCGCTGATGCACGGCGACCGGCTCTATGTTCAAGTGCTGCACGGCATGAAGACCGACGAGCCTTCGTACGTATTCGCGGTCGAGAAGGTTAGCGGCAAGACGATCTGGAAAGTCGACCGGCCAACCGACGCGGAGAGTGAATCGCCCGATAACTACTCGACGCCGCAGCTAGCCACAGTCGAGGGCAAACTGCAGCTTGTGATCTCGGGCGGCGACTACGCGACCGGGCACGACCTGAATTCCGGCAAGGAACTGTGGCGGATGGGCGGCTTCAACCCGACCAACAACCGCTCCAATCGCACGATCGCCTCGTCGTTGGTTATCGACGACAAAGTTTTCACGACAAGCACGCGCGGACGGCCCTTCATTGGCTTCAAAGCCGGCGGATCGGGCACCATCACCGGCCAGCGCGAGTTGTGGACCAACGAATTGGGCTCCGATGTGCCGACCCCCACAACCGACGGCAAATATATCTACGTGCTGAACGACCGGGGCTTCCTGAACTGCCTCGAGCCCGAAACGGGCAAGGTTGTGTACGAGGGCCAGCGCCTCGAGCTGGGCACGTATAGCGCCTCGCCGCTGCTTGCCGATGGAAAGATTTACAGCACCAGCGAAGAAGGCACGACGACGACGGTGAAAGCGGGGCCGGAGTTCGAGATCCTGGGGGTCAGCAAGATCGAGAACCACACTTTGGCCAGTCCCGTCGCGGTCGACAATCAGATCTTCCTTCGCACCGACGACTACCTTTACTGTTTCCAGAAGAAGTAAGCCGCAAGAAGTAAGCCGGCATACGTCAGGTATTCAAGACCTACGAGCCCGGAAGGGCAATGGAGCACGGAATTCAATGACAACTCGGAAAGTTAGGTCGATGCTGCTCATCGGCGCCGTTTTTGCGGTAACCGCGGTGGCTGTTCCAGCGGCCGAAGAAGGCTTTGTGCCGCTGTTCGACGGTAAGACGCTCAATGGCTGGAAGCTGCTAGGCGGCCACGGCGACGGCTATGCGGTCAAGGGTGGCAGCATCGTGCTGCCTCGGGGCGGCGGCGGCAATCTGCTCCACGAGAAGGAATTTTCGGATTTCATTTTGCGTTTCGAGTTCAAGCTCGAGGACGGCTCCAACAATGGCCTCGCCATTCGCTCTCCCCTGTCGGACTCCGACATGGCGTACCAGGGCATGGAACTGCAAATCATCGATAACGACGCCAAGCGGTACAAAGGAATCATCCAGCCGTGGCAAAAACACGGCTCTCTGTACCACGTATTCCCGGCCAAGACCGGCGCGTTGAAGCCGGTCGGCGAGTGGAACGCCCAGGAAGTGCGCGCTATCGGCCGCAAGATCACGGTTGTCCTCAACGGCACGACGATTCTCGATGTCAACATCGACGATGTGAAAGATCCGGATGTTCTCGGCAAGCACCCCGGCTTGCAGCGCAAGTCCGGCCACATCGGCTTTTTGGGTCACAACGAGCCCGTCGAGTTCCGCAACATCCGCATCAAAGAGATGTAGCGCCCGCCAGAGAGACAGCCGTAAAGACAGCGGTGAAGGCGGCGCAAAGCCAGGGAAAGATTGCGCCGCCCTCATTGAAGCCCACTGTGGGATGGACCTCAAAACTCGAAAATCACGCGGATGGCACTAATTGCTGGAATCGTCGTCGCCGTCGTCGGACGTCCCGCCATTCTCCGGCATCGGCAGAAGCTCGGGTGCAATGCCCAGGACACGGCCAACGCGATGGAGCATTAGCTGAATCGTGTTGAGTTGCTCCTGGATCCTGTCAACCTTGCTGGAGAGGTCATCCATCTCTCCGCCGTCGCCGTCATTGCTGAGTTGGCCTCGCAGCAGCCCGCTAGGGTTACCTTCGGCGGCGAGAACAACGTAGAAGCCGGAGGGGCCATCCACGATCTCCCGCAACGAATCCAACTGCGTGGACCCGGTGATCATCATCTGACCGCTGATGGTGTTGCCCGTCGGGGGCTCGGTGGTGTCGAGCTGAGTTTCAACCACCGCCGGGCCATTCAGCCCGGTCGCGCCTTCGTGGATCGCGAAACCGGTGATCGTATCCGCCTGTGCGTTTTCGAGCGTGACCTCAAAACTCACCACAGCCGTATCCGAAGCGCCGGGCCCGCCGTCGACGAGCGTAATTTCGACGTTCGCCTGACCGCTTTCCGTCCGGTCATTGATGGGCGGAACAAGGTTCGCCGGGCTCAGTTCGGCGGTCAGCGCCGTGGTCCCGAAACCATTGGATGGCGGGGTTGTTTGACCAAACGCCACCAGGGACATCACAAGAGTTGCCATCGAAAGATATATCAGAGTCTTCATTTCAGTTGCTTTCTCCTAGACAGATTCGAACGCGGACGCTATGCGGCATATGACTTGGACGCTGAACTTGATTACTGACCCTCAGAACGTGTTACCCGCGACGGCGCCAATCGCACTGCGGCTGCGTAGGAAATATGACATTGCAGCAGGGGGCAAAAGCGGGTTTCACGGCGCCTGCCGAAAAAATAGAACCCGCGGGATAAGACATTCCGCTGAGAAGACCTCCAAGACTTTTCCCGGATTGCGCGCCGGCAACCGGTCGGCGATGCTGGAGACATGGTTCAGCTCCTGATGCTGGCCGCGGCGTGGACGCTGATGAGGCGTTACATTTTGCGCCGCCGGACGCGCCTCGTCCGCGAGAGCATCGTGCGCCAGTTGACAGAAAAACTGCGCGCCATGGCCAAAACCGCCCGGCGCGCATCGCGTGCTCGCAGCGGCTCCACTGTGCCGGCGCTCTCTGTTTAGGCCCTTGGCACTCCCTCGTACCTGAAGATCCCGAATTTCACGGAACGTTTCCCCGTGTGCTCGCGGTAGAGTTCTGCGCGGACTCGCGCTACGCCAGTCCGCCCATCGATCGGTCATACTGAGAGCACTTCCCCCATGCCGGAGCTCAGGCTAGGTCCGCACCCCATCCGGGCGTTCCTCATCACGCTGGTTGTACTCGCGTTAGGCACTGCCTGGATGTGGATCGATCAGATACGTCCGGGTCTGGACGGCGGCGCGCATTGGTCCTGGTTTGTGATGCCGGCCATCTACGCGTCCCTGCTGACGTGGATGGCCGTGAAATGGATCTCGTACTTCCGCACGCGCTATTGGGTGGACCGGCACGTGCAGCGCGTCGAGGAACTGCCGGCATCGTTTTCTCTGATTGCGTTTCACGGGCACCTGGAAGAGGAAGTCATTGCCTGGCTCGGCGATTTGAGCGCCGGCCTGGCTCGCCGCAAGCGCATCTTCGATGAATTCTGGGAGCTTGTCGGCACGCTGGCGTCGGCGCAGCGTTTTAACGAGCCGGGAACGCTGTGGATGGCCGTCTATACGACGAAGTCGCACACCGTGCTGGTCGACTGGCCGATTCCGCGGACGGGCCTGGATGCGGAGGCGGTCGAGTATTACGCCGAGCACCCCGAACCGATGTTCGCGGGCGCGCTGCGATTCGCTGACACGCCGTTGACGGCATTCTGCGCCGAGCATGGCACCGTTTCCACAGTCATCGGTTGGGACCGTATCTACCAATCGGTCGTGTTGCGGGAATTTCGCGGCAGTGGACTCACCGAACAAACCGTGGTTGTGGCGGGCAATCCGATGACGCCCGACGAGCACTCTTCGGAAGAGCAAAAGGAAGCCGGCCAGGATTCCATGCTGCTGGGTGAACCCACCGTTGACGGGATCAGGCACGCACTGCGAAGGCGCGGAATCGATCCTCAAGAGCTGTTCGGCAAGATCAATGCGACACCGCTGCTGGTGCGTCTTGAAGCGAGCGCGGCAAGCGCGTGAGAATATGCTGCCGTGCGGCAGGCACGCAGGCAGTTCGTTGGCTAGGCCGCGCTTTACGGACGCTCCCGCAGACTCTACGGACGCTCGCGCAGCAGCCGGAGATGAACGCGGGCCACCATGTGCATGTATCCGCCGCTCGAGTACCGGTCGGCCGCCGCCGCGGCGATGTGTTCGCGGGCGCCTTGCTCGTTGCCGAGCGCTTCGTGGTACAAGCCGACGTAGAGGTGGGCATAGAACTGCGCGGTTGGTTGATTGCCGGCCGCGGCCATGACCTGCTCGGGCGTCATCTCACCGCGAAACATCTGATAGATCTCGCGCATCGGGACCCGCGAGTCTGGCCCCACGGGCAGCAGCGCCGCCCGTGCCCTCTCGGGCGATTCGGCGCGGGCCACGCAAAGAAAATGCCAGGTGGCATTCTCGACGTCGTTGGGATTGACGGTGCGGTGCGACTCAAACTGCTTGCGGCAGTCGGCGTAGCGGCCCGCGTAGTACAGAACAATGCCGCGCTGCCAAAGATGCGGCGCCTGCGCCGGGGTGAGCGCCGCCACGCGATCGAACCCGGCCGCGGATGGCTCGATGCGTCCGTTTTCAAAATCGCTCACGGCGCGCGCGAACACCTCGCGGGCGGAATCAGTCTGCGAACGGGCGCAGACCGCAAGCACAAGCAGAAAAAACGCCGTCAGAAGCGCTCGCTGTGTTGTTGAAAAAAAGCCGCGGGCTCGGAACAGTATCGGCTTCGCAACCCAGAGTGAACAGCAGCGGGCGAAGCCGCTGCCGCGCGGGCCGGTCCGGCTCTTGCTTCCCACCGTTCCCCGGCCGTCGCTGCCGGACAGCGCGGGTCCTGGATTCATGGCGATCCGTTGGCTCAGCTTCAAGTAGGGGCCGCTGGAACTCTATCGCCAGCTATCCACAGCGTAGCGCACCGGGAACCGTAGAAGTGTGCCGGGGTGAATCGGTAGCCCTTGTGTCAGGCTTCGGAGCCCCGACCGACGAACACGGCCGGCCCATCACTGGCGCCCAACCCGGCTGTGTCCTCTCGCGGCGGCACAACGCCAGGAACTCGCCCCTCGACGACGAAGTGCCTGCCGTGGCTGATCTCGATGCCGCCGAAGCCGTTCTCCTCCAAGACGCGCCGAACCCCTCGCATCGTCTGGAACGACTCGCATTTACCGAGCAGCGAAAACTGCCGCTGGAAGCAGTGAAAGAGCAAGCTATTCGCCGCGACATAGGCAAAGGAAACGTAGGTCCTCGGTCTCCGCAAGTTGAGGTTACGGACGACCATGGAAAATGAGTGCAAGGTGATCCAAAGCCCACCGCCCGGTTTGAGCACGCGACGGATTTCCTTCAAGCTGCGCTGGAAATTCGTGTATGGCAAGGCGACCCGCGAGATCACTAGGTCAAACTGCGCGTCGCTGTAAGGCAGGTCCTCAGCCCGCCCGCGGCTGAAACGCACCCGCTTGGTTAGCCGGCCGCCCAGCGCCAGCGCGCCGACGTCGATATCGAGCCCATACGACACCCGGTCCGGATAGGCGGCGATCAGCGTTTGGCCCGCGCCGCAGCCGATATCGAGCACCGTCGCCGACGCGGGCCGGGGCGGTGGGGTAATACGGCGAGAGTCGCTCGGATCGAGCGCCAGCGCTAACTCCCCGAGATGATATTCTTCGTTTGTGGTCGGCATTTCGTTGAAAGGGCGCACCTCCAGGAACGCACATTTAGGTTTTGCAGCCACAACCGGAGGAACCGGCGCGGCCTAAGAAGGTGACTCGGGGCGACAAGTCGAAGCTTTGCCACCCTGTGGAGGGAGAACGAAGCTCTGCGACGTGGTTAGATGTGAATCCCCGCAGTAGCTGTTACCCAGGAACTCTTCCCGAAACACAACCCGCCGCCTCGACGGGGATAGCAACCCTCTAATCCGGAGGCTACCATTGGTTTTTCGAAACAGGCAATAGAACTACCTTCCCATGTCGTCCGCGGAGGGGATGGAACGAAAGTCCTTTCCCGCCGGACGTGTTTCGCCAGTTCAAACAGACCCCTTGGCAGTTCTAAACAGGGGTCTGGCGCCGCTTGAACCCTTTCGCTCTGACTCTTAACTCAGCGCCCGATACCTTTGACGGCCTGCCTGGACTCCAGGACAACAACAGCCCGTGGACCTGATGCCACTTCAAGGGCTTCGGCCAGTAAGGAACTCAAGGCCGTTTGTTGCAGGCGCGCACTTTCACGACGCGCGGAATCCGGCGCGGATGCAGGCTGCCGCCGAGCCGGTCTCCCGTGAACCCTTGTCGCTTGGGACCGCCGTGTCAACTCGCCCGTTTGCTTTTGCGGAAATTGGAGGCAGCCGAGGTGCGCCGTTTCGAAGCCTTCTCGCGCGGGATTCCATCGCCCGCCTGCCAGCCGTTTTGATGGTTGATGCCGCGCAGGATGTTCTCAAGGCCGTAGCGGACATGGCGCCGCATCGCCCGGTCAGCTACCTCCGGATCGCCTTCGCTGAGCGCCTCGATCAGCTCGCGATGGAAGCGCGGCGGCAGCGGCGGCCGCTCGGCTGCCACGTCATAGAGCCAGTTGAAAACCATGACGTGGTTCCGCTCGAGCGCCTGGCAGAGCAGGCGGCAACCGGAGCATTCGGCGATCCGGCGATGGAGCTGCGCGTGATAGTTGTGGATGGCGTACAGGGACTCGGGGTCGGTCTGGCTATTGAAGTAGCGGTTGAACAGCTCATCCATTTCCTTGGCTGTCTTCTTCAGTTCCTGCCGTTCTTCGAGGCTGGCGTTTTGGGAGAACAGCCGCGCTGCCTGGGTTTCAAGAGCTTCGCGGATCTCGTAACGCTGCCGGATGTCGTCGGCGTTCGGTTCGCAGACCCGCGTTCCGATCCGCGGACGGCTTTCGACCAAACCTTCGCCCTCGAGCCGTTGCAGAGCCTCGGCCACCGGCAGCAAACTCATGCCCAGCCCGGCAGCGAGCTTGCGCCGCGAAATCGGGGCGCCGAGTTTCAATTCACCCTTCAGAATCCGGTCGCGGATCGCTGAATACGCATATTGCGCGAGGCTGGTCGATTCTTGAGAAGAGAAAGAAGCGGCTCGTCCAGACGGCATCACTGACTCCATGATTTGCTGCGGGGGGCCAAAATCGTCGGCTTGACCCGGAACGGTCAAAAAGTGTTGACACTGCCGTCCCTCTCCCCTATGATAGCGCTATCGCTGATGCCCTGATATATCAGCATGGTACCGGCAGGTTAGGCGGGTCGACTCGGTGAGGGTCTGACAGATCCGCTTCTGGCTTGTCTGGGGTTCGAAATCGCTGCCGCGTTTCATGGGACCGCGTCGGTGTATTCGAATCCGCCGACGTGATGGGTGGCAGGCCCAGCAGCGTACGCCCGCCCGGTAGCCGAGCGCCGCAACGCTACTGGCTTAGAAAGTGGGTTCGCCGGATACGGGGAAAGTTTTTCCGGCTGAGTCGCTCCTGCATGAACAGGCCCGTAAACCTAGGTTAGGGGTAACCTGCACCGAACGTAGTAGGCCGCAAAAGGCCGCCGGGCGACGTCCTCGACTTCTTCGGAGGATGCGGGGGCCGCTGCTGAGTCCGCCTGCGGTTCGGTTTGAAACTGACGTTCTGATCTGTCGCGCTGATCCATGGCGCCCGCGCGCGGAAGGTGCCGAGCATCTTAGGCGGCCTGCGTCGAGGCGTCCTAGCAGCCCGTGGTAGAAGTCAGACAAAGTACTTTGCGGATAGAACATTTAGG
>JBBDWJ010000212.1:0-20824 GCA_040902925.1 Bryobacterales bacterium
TTCCGCGAAATGACGGAATTTGACGGCGGGAAATCGCGCTCCTAAGGACCCTCCAGGATCGCAATCCGAGCAGTCCATCACGAGAATTTCGGCAGCAGGCTGATGGGAGAGAGAGGCCAGACACGCCTCGAGCGTCCGCGGCGTGTTGTAGGAAACGACGACTACAGAGACCGTCGGTCTCTCGGCTGGCTGTGCGGATTCAAAAGAGGTCCCCAACGACTCAAAGCTCGATCCTACCAGAAAAATGAAGCACAATTCTGCTCCACGCGCGGCGGCACTGCCGAGTCATTCGTTACAGAGCCTGCACGATCGAGTGCCAACAACGGATCCGGCAAGACAGCACATCGTTCCCCGAGGGCTTGAGCGCGTTTCGCGCCGCAGCATTGCGAGCGGCGACGCCGTCATGGAGTCGCCGCCTTACGTTCGAGGAGGTTCCGATGAGACTGAGACGTTTTGCATTTGCCGCGATACCGGTTGCCCTGCTGGCGGTGCTGGCCGCGCTGCTTCCCGGGCCGCCCGCTGGCGGCGGTTCGCTGTTCCCCGTCGCCCATGCCAAAAGCGTCAGCGAGGCCACGCCGGGTTCGCTGATCACGCTCGATGACCAAGGAGCGCCGGCGGGTCTGTGCCCGCTGAAACACACCGAGGTCAAGGCCTCGATCAGCGGCTTTCTGGCGCGCGTCACCGTCACGCAGGAATTCGAAAATCCCTACGCGGACAAGATTGAAGCCGTCTACACGTTCCCGCTGCCGCAGAACAGCGCCGTCGATGACATGACGATTCTGGTTGGCGACCGGACCATCCGCGGCAAGATCAAAGAACGCGAGGAAGCGCGCCAGATCTACGAAGCCGCCCGCAACGCCGGGTATGTCGCCGCCTTGCTCGACCAGGAGCGCCCCAACATCTTTACGCAATCGGTCGCCAACATCGAGCCCGGCAAGAAGGTGACGGTCACGCTTAGCTATGTCGAGACTCTCAAATACGAGGACGGCTCCTACGAATTTTCTTTTCCGATGGTGGTCGGGCCGCGCTACATTCCGGGCAACGCCACTGGAAAGAGTGGAGGCGGCTGGGCTCCCGACACCGACCAGGTTCCCGACGCGTCGCGCATTACACCGCCGGTCACGCCGGAGGGAACGCGCGCCGGCCATGACATCTCGATTACGGTTTCGGTCGACGCCGGAGTGCCGATTCAGGGTCTCGACGCCAAGCTGCACGACGTGATCACCGAGCGGCCGTCTCAAAGCCGCGCCGAAGTGCGGCTGGCGAAGAAATCCGTCATCCCCAACAAGGACTTCGTTCTGAATTACGAAGTCGCCGGCAGGAAGATCGAAGACACCGTCTTGACGCACTACAACGGCAAGAACGGTTTCTTCGCAATGATCCTGCAGCCGCCCGAGCGCGTCACCTCGGAAGACGTCACGCCAAAGGAACTCGTCTTCGTGCTCGATACGTCCGGTTCGATGGGCGGTTTCCCGATCGAGAAAGCCAAAGAGACGATGAATCTCGCGATCGAGGGTCTCTATCCGCGCGACACGTTCAACCTGATTACCTTCGCCGGAGACACCCACGTGCTGTTCCCGGCGCCAGTTTCAGCTACTCCGGAAAATCTTCGCAAAGCGCAGGAGTTTCTGGCTTCGCGGCGGGGCGGCGGTGGCACCGAGATGATGAAAGCCATCCGCATGGCGCTCGATCCCTCCGACTCCCAGGAGCACGTCCGCATCGTCTGCTTCATGACCGACGGCTACATCGGCAACGACATGGCGATCATCGACGAGATCCAAAAGCACCCCAATGCCCGCATCTTTTCGTTCGGCATCGGCAACTCGGTCAACCGCTTCCTGCTCGACAAGATGGCCGAGCACGGCCGAGGCGAAGCCGAATACGTGACGTTGCAGGACAACGGCTCGGCGGCAGCCCGGCGCTTTCACGAGCGCGTCCGCAACCCGCTGCTGACCGACATTTCGATCGACTGGGCGCGGCTGCCGGTCAGCGAAGTCTATCCCAAGCGCATTCCCGACCTTTTTAGCGCCAAGCCGGTCATTCTTACAGGCCGCTACGCCAGCGCCGGACCGGGCGAGATCGTGCTGCGTGGGAAAATGTCGGGGCGCGATTTCGAGAGCCGCATTGCGGTGAATTTCTCCTCCTCGGGACGCGATCACGAAGTGTTGAGCAAGCTGTGGGCGCGCACGCGGATCGATGATCTGACGGCCAGCGACTACGCAGGCATCCAGCAGGGCTCCCCGAAACCCGAGGTGAAGCAGGAGATCACCCGGCTCGGTATCGACTACCGCCTGATGACGCAGTTCACGTCGTTCGTGGCGGTGGAAGAGCAGTTCGTCACCGAAGGCGGCAAGCCGCGGCGCGTGGAAGTGCCGGTCGAGATGCCCGAAGGCGTGAGCTATGAAGGCGTTTTCGGCCAAGCCAATGAACAGCGTGGAGCGCCAGGCCGTCAGGCCGTTGCCGGATTGGCCTACAAGAGCATGGCGGCGCCCGGAGCCGGCGGTGGTTTTCTGGCCACTGATGCCGTCGCGGTCAGTCCGCCGCCAAGGCGCGAAAACGCCCAGGCCGAAGCCTGGCGGAAACGGCCCGGCGAGGTCGATGCGGGTGTGCGAGGCGGTGAGTCATCGCGCGGCGACCGCGATCGAGTAGCGGTGCGCGGCAAGCTTCATCCGGCGCTCCTGTCGGTGTTCGAGCGCCAGCAGCAAGGCAACCTGCAGCCGACGGCGCAAGAAGGCCGCTATATCCAGAACGGCAAGGTCGCGGTCGAGATCTGGCTTACGGATGCGACGCCGGAAGTGCTGAGCCAGCTCAAACAGCTCGGCTTCGAGCCGGCGGAGCAGCCCAAAGTAGCCAAGATCCTGACAGGCCGGATCGATATTGCCAAGCTCATGGATCTCGCGAAACTCAGCGGCGTCCGGCATGTCAATCCGCTGACGCGCTAACCGCCCTTCAGTAGCGAACTACCCCAAACCCCGGGGCACGGCAATGCGCCAAGCAACCGTGCCCCGCGGTATCACGTAAATCAGACGCCGTAGCCAGGAAGGAGAGGAAGCGGGCCAGCCCTATCTGCGCCAAACAGTCAATGGCTCGCCCAAAAAAAAGCTAAGAACTCGGCTCGTCGCCCACCTTGAGCACGGCCAAAAACGCCTCTTGAGGGATATCCACGCGCCCCACGCGCTTCATGCGCTTCTTGCCTTCTTTCTGCTTCTCGAGCAGCTTGCGTTTGCGGGAAATGTCACCGCCGTAGCACTTGGCGGTGACGTTTTTGCGGATCGCCGGAATGGTTTCGCGGGCCACGATTTTCGAGCCGATCGCTGCCTGCAGCGCGACCTCGAACTGCTGCCGCGGAATCAGTTGCCGGAATTTTTCGATCAACACCTTGCCTCGATAGTAAGCCTGATCTTTGTGAACGATGATCGAGAGGGCGTCGACAGGCTCGCCCGCCACCAGCACGTCGAGCTTGACCATCGCCGACTCCCAGTAGCCCAAAAAGTGGTAGTCCACCGAGGCATAGCCACGTGACACCGTCTTGAGGCGGTCGTAGAAGTCGAGCACGATTTCGCCCAGCGGCACCTCGTAAGTCAACACCGCGCGGTCACCCGCCACGTACTCAAACTTTTGCTGCACGCCGCGTTTTTCTTCCAATAGCTTCAGGATCGCCCCGAGATACTCGGACCGCGTGATGACGGTCACGATATAGACCGGCTCCTCGATCTTTTCCGTCCTCTGGGCCGTGGGCCAGCGGCTAGGGTTGTCGACTTCGACCACGGCGCCGCCGGTCTCGGTGACGCGGTAGCGCACCCCCGGCGCCGTCGTGATCAGATCAAGATCGAACTCGCGCTCCAGCCTCTCCTGGACAATCTCCAAGTGCAGCAGGCCGAGAAACCCGCAGCGGAAACCGAAGCCGAGCGCCACCGAGTTCTCGGGCTCGAACTGAAACGAGCGGTCATTGAGCTGCAGCTTTTCGAGCGCCTCGCGCAACTGTGTGTGTTGATGGGACTCCACCGGATAAAGCCCGGCGAAGACCATCGGCTTGGATTCCTTGAAGCCGGCCAGCGGCTTTTCAGGCGGCCGGGCCTCATCGCAGATCGTGTCGCCGATCTTCGTTTCGGTGACGTTTTTGATATTGGCGATGACCCAGCCGACTTCGCCAGTGCTGAGCTCCTCGCAGGCGTAGCTGTTGGGCGTGCGAAAGCCGAGGTCTTCGACCTCATAGGTGCGTCCGGTCGACGCCATACGGATCTTCATGCCCTTGCGCAGCGTGCCATCGACGACGCGGGCGAGCATGATCACGCCGCGGTAGGTGTCGTACCAGGAATCGAACAGCAGCGCCCGCAGCGGGGCTTCGGTATCGCCCTGGGGAGGCGGGATGCGCCGGATGATCGCTTCGAGGATCTCCGGAACCCCCAGGCCGGATTTCGCGCTCACCAGCAATGCGTCGGAGGCGTCGAGGCCGATGGTGGTTTCGATCTCTTCGCGGACTCGTTCGGGCTCCGCCGCCGGCAAGTCGATCTTATTGATGATGGGGATGATTTCCAGGTTGTGATCGAGCGCGAGATACGTATTGGCGAGCGTTTGCGCCTCGACGCCTTGGGCGGCATCAACGACGAGCAGCGCGCCCTCACAGGCCGCAAGGCTGCGCGAGACTTCGTAGGAAAAATCAACGTGGCCGGGCGTGTCGATCAAATTGAGCTGATAGACCTCGCCGTCCAGCGCTTTGTAGCTGAGCCGCACCGCATGGGCTTTAATCGTGATGCCGCGCTCGCGCTCGAGGTCCATGCTGTCGAGCACCTGCGCCATCATCTCGCGCTCGGTGAGCGTGCCAGTCATCTCCAATAGCCGGTCCGCCAATGTCGACTTGCCATGGTCGATGTGCGCGATGATCGAGAAATTTCGAATCCGTGAAGGCATTTGGGGTGGGTGTCAGGTGTCAGATGCTAGGTTTCAGGTGCTGGTGTCAGGTACGCGGTGTCAGATGGGGTTTCTAGGTCTATACGACGGATAAGGCAATGCCACTATTTGAACGCTTAGGGTCGGCCAAGCTGTCCCTCAGCGTCAGCCAATCCCTGACACTTGACACCCGATACCTGAAACCTACTTCACAACAGGGAATCCAATCCGGCGGATGAGTTCTTGGAAGTCGGGCCGCGATCGTATCGGATCCCAGATGTGCTCGCACTGGATGTAGAGCAAGGGAGGGTCCCGTTCTTCGTACGCTTGCCGCAGCCACGTCATGGCGCGGTCATATTCGCGCAGGCCGACGTCGAGAATCGCCCAGATGTACGCGTCAACCCGCTGGGTTTCGCTAAGCTTCTGTAGCTTGGCGTAATACCCAAGTGCTTGGTCGAGATCACCCTTCTGTGCCGTCAGGCGGCATTGAAAAATGAGCTCCCGCACCCGGTTTTCCGCTAGTCCAACGAGTTTGCTGACGGTCTCTTCCGCTTCGGCGAACCTGCCCGCATGCGCGTACGTGATGCTGAGATCAAAATAGGCGTTGGCAAACTCGGGATCGAGCGCGATGGTGCGTTTGCACTGCGCGATGGCGTCTTCGTAGCGATCCGCGAAGTAGTAGATGCGCCCGACCGCGGTGCTGATGATCAGCGCCAGCGGGTCGAGCTCGCGGGCGCGCTCGATCTGCGCGACCGCCTCGTCCAGCCGCATCGTCATCGCCAGCAGCATAGAGTAATGATGGTGGCCGCTGGCGTAGCCTTCGTTGATCTCCAAAGCTTGCAGGAATTCGCGCTCGGCGCCTTCGAAATCCCAATCGGCGCGGAAGCGCACCAGCCCCATCGAGACGTGCGCTTCGGCGCAGTGCGGGTCCAGATCGAGGGCCCGCTGCGCCGCTTCGCGCGCTTTCTTCAAAGTCTCCTGCTGCGGTTCTTCCAGGTAGCTGCCGGTGGCGAGCAGAATGTAAGCCTCAGCCAGGCCCGCAAAGGCCAGAGCGTAGCGCGAGTCTTTTCCTGTGGCGCTGCGGAAGCACTCCAGGCTCTTGTTAAGCGTGCCTTCGGTGCGCTGATTCAGGAAATAGCGCCCCTGCAGGTAGCACTCGTAGGCATCGACGCTCGACGTCTGCTTGCGGGCCGGGGCTGCCGGCTGCTCAACCTCCATCTCCTGGCGGAGTTGGTCCACAACAGCCTGCGCGATCTCGTCCTGAATGGCGAACACGTCCTCCATCTCGCGGTCGTAGCGCTGCGACCACAAGTGGTAGCCATCGCCGACATTGATGTGCTGCACGGTGATCCGCAGCAGGTTGCCCGCCTTGCGGACGCTCCCTTCGAGCACGGTTTGCACGCCAAGCTGCTGGCCGATTTCGCGGATATCGTAAGGCTGCCCCTTGAACTGGAAGGCGGACGTCCGCGACACGACCTTCAGTCCCTTGACGCCGGTGAGCGCGTTGATGATCTCCTCGGTGACGCCGTCGCAGAAAAACTCCTGGTCCTTCTGCGGGCTCATGTCGACGAAAGGCAGCACGGCGATGGTTGGATCGGGGCGCCGTAGAGGCTCGCGGCGAGTCACGGGCGTGCGCAGAGTCTCGCTCAGCGCGCGCAGGTCGCGCAGCATGTCGTCAACGGACTGATAGCGGTCGTCGGGGTCTTTCTCCAGGGCCTTGCTGACGATCGGTTGCAGGCCGCCAGGCAGATCCTTGCGGAACTGGCCCAGCGGCGGTTCCTTGGTGTGAACGATGTCGTAGAGGATGACGGCTTCCTGGCGGTCATGGAACGGCACGCGGCCCGCGGCGAGTTCAAACAGCACGACACCGAAAGAAAACACGTCGGAGCGCGCATCCACGTCGAGGCCCTGAGCCTGCTCAGGAGACATGTAGGCGGCGGTTCCGGCCGTGCCGCTGCCGCCGGTTTTCGACTCGCGGCCGGCCACCAGCGCCACGCCGAAGTCCGTCAGCTTGACGACGCCGTCTTCGGTCAGCAAGGCGTTTTCACTCTTGACGTCGCGGTGGATGATGCCGTGGCGGTGGGCATGGCTCAGCGCTTCGCCGACCTGTCGCGCGTAGGAAAGAATCTGACGCGGTGTCAACGGCGGGCCATTCGCGGCCGCGTCGCGGATCTTCGCCCGCAGCGTGCCGCCCGCCAGGTACTCGAAAGCGAGAAAACGCCGCGCCCCCTCCGAACCGACATCGTAAATGGTGGCGATATTGGGGTGGTTGAGCTGCGAGATGGCGCGCGCCTCATGCAGGAAGTGTTCCATGCTCTCGCGCGAGCAATCTGAATCACACGCCAGGAACTTCAGCGCCACCAGGCGGTCGAGCCGCTGGTCGCGCGCCTTGTAGACCACGCCCATTCCGCCGTCGGCGATCTTCTCGATCACCTCGTAGTGCGAGACCATCTCTCCGGCGGCCAAAGGCGGGGCGCCCATGGACTGTGTGCTGAACTGCCCCACGATTCTTACATTATCCCCTAGAACGGGGAGCGGCTCGGGATTGGGTTCCGGACGACGGATCATTTCGCGCTAGACTGCTCTGAGGAAGGGACAGTGGTGATTTCGGGTCGCGCTTTTGGACAATAGGATTTCGTGCCATGAAGAAAATCTCTCTCGGCAGTTGGGCTTTCGCATTCGGGCCGTATTCGTCAGAGCCGGTCCCGTTCGACAAGACGGCAAAGCGGCTGGCCGATGCCGGCTACGACGCCATCGAAATCTGCGGCATCCAGCAGCACGTCACGCTCGACGCCTACCCGACCAAGGAATCGCGCGAGGAAGTTCGCAAGATGCTCGACGATTTGGGGCTGGCGCGCTCAGGCTATGCCTGCGATCAGTATGCGGCGGACCCGACTGAAGCGGCGAACAAAGACAAGTACCTCGACCGCTTCGCCAAGAACCTTGAGATGTGTAACGACCTCGGGGTCGCCGATATCCGCATCGACACGGTTGCGCCGCCCAACAAATACGCCGACGCGGGCCAGTACGAAGCCGCCAAGTCGCGTGTTGCCGAAGTATTCAACGCCGCCGCGCAAAAGGCCCAGGAGGCCGGGGTCAAGCTGCACTGGGAGTTCGAGCCGGGGTTCCTGTTCAACAAGCCGTCCGAGATCGTCGAGATCCACGAGAAGACCGCGCACCCGAATTTTTCGGTGATGTTCGACACCAGCCACGCGTACCTGTGCGCGGTCGTCGGGGCGCGGCAGTTCGGGGCCAAGGAAACGCTGCCCGGCGGCGTCGAAGAGATGCTCGCGAAGTTGGAAGGAAGGATCGGAGCGATCCACCTGATCGATTCCGATGGCAGCCTGCACAACGACGAAACCAGCACCCACAACCCGTTCGGCACCGGCCGCGTCGATTTCCGGTCCCTGGCGCCCAAGCTGCTCGCCGTGCCCGGCATCGAGTTCTGGACGATCGATATGTGCTTCTGGGCAGGCTCGTGGCAGCTTGTGGACGCGTCGCTGGCCTACGTGAAGAGTCTGCTGCAAAACGCGGAAGCGCCGGTCGGGGTGGCGTAGCGCCGCTCACCAATCCAACGGATCGCCAACGCGCAAACCGCGGGCCGCCGCCTGCCCCGCCGCCAACTCCAACACAAACTGGGCCGTGACATCGCTCCCGTAAGTCGGGCAAGCCGTGCCCGCGGGGCAGGGCGGCGTGTTCGCCGAAATAAACACAATGCGCCGCTCGGAATCCAGCCACAGGATGTCGAGCGGCACGAGCGTGCTGAGCATCCAGAAGCCGTAGCGCCCGGGGGTATCGAACAGGAACAGCATCCCTTGACCCGCGGGCAGCTCTCGCCGGAACATCAACCCGCGCTGCTGCTCGCCGAAACTGGCGGCTACCTCGGCAAAAATTTCTGTCCCATCGGGCAAACCGACTGGAGTCCCTGGAAGGTGCGCCTGGCCAAGCCGGACGCTCGATCGCAGGGCATGCAGATATGCCGCCAAAGAGCCCGTCTCCGGGCCATCGGTGGCGAATTCGAGCAAGCGCGGTCCCCAAACGCTTGTGATCTCGACATCGGCCGTGGTTTCGGGCAGGTTGGCGAGAACTGCCGCTGGAATCGCGAGCGCTTCCGCGCCCTCCGCAGCGGAGCATACGAATCGCGTCGGCGGGATCTCGCCATCCACTCCCGGGGGCTGCGCGGACGCATCGCGGCCGACGACCAATATGGCTTCGGGCGATATGGAGTCGGACGCCGCCGGCGGCAGCGCCCATTCCAGCGACAATCCGCTGAGGCGCGCTTCCACCTCCTCGCCAGCGGTTGCCGTCCATTGCGCGGGCTCTCCGCTCGAAACCTCGGCGGCAAAGGGGGGAAACTCGTTGCCGCCGATACCCTCAACGTGGTGCCGCCCGGTCCCAAGAAACAACGTCCCGGGCGGTGCGCTCAGCCGATACTCGCCCTCGACTCGGGCAACGGCAGCACGGCCCGCCGGACCATCCAACTCGAGCTGAATTCCGGCATCCAGCGACGCTCCCGTCTCTGCTGCGAGGCCATCGTAGGCTAGGCACGTTCCGGCCGGCGGCAAGACCGGCAAACCCGCCGTGCCAAGCGGCGCGGGAACGCCGTCGGTCGATCCTCCTTGCGCAGCCGTGCTGAAAACCATCGCTTCCGCGGGCTCCTCGGGCGATGCCCCAAAGCGGCCCACGGCCAGATCGCGTGTCGTCTCCTCAATCGCGCTCAGGGAATCATCCAACTCGACTGCGCGCCGTAGCAGGACGCGCCCCACGGGAGCACCCGGCAGCGGCGGGGGAAGTGGCGGGCCGTCGACGCAAGGGCCGCCGTCCGCCGATATCGGGATCGTCACGAGGTTGCTGTATTGCGCCCCATGGACGGTCACCCAGACAGGAACAAAACAGCCAGCCGGCGCGTCGTCGGGGATGCGAATGTTGATCTGGTCCAACCCGACGCAGCATGACGTTCGCCCCTGATAGCTGATCGACGCGCTCTTGTGGCCGACCAACACCTCGACCGGGGTTTCAAGCGAGCCCGTCTGGGGAGCGTTCGATTCCGGCTCCGTGACCGGCCCCATCCCCGTGCCCCACAGAACAACGGTCTCGCCCGGCCGCGCCGGCGCGGCACTCGTCGCAAGGGGGTGGTCCGTCTCACTCACGTACCGCTGTGCCGCCGCCGGTCTCACGACGCCCGAGCCGAACGCGAACAACCCAAAACTGCTGCGAACGACTTTGACCGCCGCCAGCCCGCTCGCCACGCCGCCGCGGTGCACAGCTACCAGGTTCAGCCCAACGGGTGTTTCTGAAGGCAATAGGGCATTGATCTGGCCAGCGCTCACAAACAGCGGGATCGCCGCCAGCACACGGCCATCGGATGTCTGAATATCGACGGATACCCCAGCCAGCTCCATAGCCAGAGGAAATTGCTCCGCGCTCACGCCCGGCTCAGGGCCCAATTCAGCGCCGAAAATGGAGATCAGCGATCCTTGCGCGAGGCCCGAACCGGCGACAGGCGGAGCCAGGAAACTCGCAGCATTCACGACTCCGTCCTCGAAGATCACCGGCGCGCCGCCAGACTGAGCGTGTAGCGGCAGGCAAGCGGGCGCCAACAAGACGCCGAATAAGCAGGCGGGAAGGGAAATCCCGTCGCGGCCAGCCGGCAACCGGGGATCTCGATCAGGACGACGACTCGAAATCCACTGCGCAAGCCGCCGCACGTCAAGCCTTGTCCGCGGCCTGAATCGCGGTGATGGCCGCCACGTAAAAAATGTCGTCCACCGAGCAGCCGCGCGACAAATCGTTGGCGGGTTTGTTCAGCCCTTGCAGGAAGGGCCCGAGAGATTGAGCGCCGCCCAGCCGCTCGGCCAGCTTGTAGCCGATGTTGGCGGCGTTGAGATCGGGAAAGATCAGCACATTGGCGCGTCCGGCAACCGGCGAGCCGGGCGCTTTCGATTTCCCGACCACATCAATCAAGGCTGCGTCGGCCTGCAACTCCCCGTCGACGGACAACCCCGGGTTGCGAGCCTGCACGATACGCAAAGTTTCAACAACGCGGTCCGCCATCGCGTGCCGCGCGCTGCCTTTCGTCGAGAAAGAAAGCAACGCCACCCTGGGCGGATCCTTTAGGAACTTTCCGGCATTCTCTGCCGTGGCCAGCGCAATGTCGGCCAACTGGCTGGGATTGGGATCGGGCACCACGGCAGGGTCGGCGAAGACAATCACACCATCGCTGCCAAAAGCCGGGTTCGGATGGACGAGCATCATGAAGCTCGAGACCAAACGAAACTCGGGCCGCACGCCCAGGCAGTGAATGACGGCGCGAACGGTTTCAGCGGTGGTATTGCTCGCGCCGCCCACCAACCCGTCCGCGGCGCCGTCGGCGACCATCAGCGAGGCGAAATAAAGCGGCCGCGCCGCGGTTTGTAGCGCCTCGCGCTCGGTCATGCCCTTCGCTTTGCGGCGTTCGTAATAGAGGGCGGCGTAGGAGCGCAACTTATCCGACGCCGCCGGATCGATCGTGCGCACGCCCGCCGCCGCGCCACCTTCGGCCGAGATCAGAATCGGCTCGACAATCTTGTCGGCGGCCAGCCGCGCCGCCGCCGCCCGCACCCGAGGATCATCCCCTTCGGGAAACACGATTTTTTTGTGAAGCACGCGCGCGCGGCTAACAACGCTATCCAGAAAGGCCGGCATGATTCCGATCTTACAATGGCGAGGCGGTCCATCGCCTCTAAGTAGGGACGGCGCTCCCGCTGCGGAGCGTCCACCGCTAGTTTACTTTGCCGTTTTAATGTAACGGATCAAGTCGGCCATCTCTTCCTCGTTGACCAACGTTTCGAGATCCCCGGGCATCGCCGACAGATCCGTGGCTCGCATGCTCTTGATGTCGCTGCGCTGGATGACGTCTTCTTCCCCGTTCTCACGGCGCAGCGTGACGAACGTGGGGCTCTGCGGGCCAATCACGCCGTCGAGCATCCGGCCGTCGGTTGTCTCGACGACATACGACTCGAAGGTCTGCGCGATCGCCTTGTTCGGCACCAGGATATCGACCAGCACGACGCTCGCGGGCCGGCTTTGCACCGTGGCAAGGTCAGGGCCTACCTCGACGCCGACTCCTGCCAGCCGATGGCATTTCGAACACGCCCTCTCGAAAACCTGTTTTCCGAGAGCGGCATCGCCTTCGCGCTCGAGCGCCACCTGATAGCGATCGACCACGGCCTTGCGGTCTTGCTCGGGCTCTGTGAGCAGGCGCCGGGCGCGCTCGCGCAACGCAGCGTCCTGATGCATGATGAGGCGGCGGCGGTGGCGGAACACGAGCATCCAAGGCTGCACGGTTCCCTGTTCGAGCGCATCGACCAACATTGCCGTGCTGGCGTCGTCGCGATAAAAAACTTCTGCCGCGTCGGTGCGGACCGGCGAAGTCATCGACTTCCAGTTTTCGAGGACGAAGCGGGCCGGTCCGTCTCCCTTGACCTCGGCCAAGGCTCCGGCCGCAGCTACCTGCACCGCCTCAGGCTGCTGAGACGTGATGAGCCTCTCGATCATTTCGAGGTGCGGCGCTGGATCGCCCAAAGCGATCAGGGCGAGCGCATCGGCGCGCTGTGATTCGTCGGCCGCGTTATCCTGCGCCATTTCGACCGCCTTGGTTAGGGCGGCCTGAAAGGCCCGATTGGAGGCCTCGGGTGGCGCCTCCCGCAAGACGCCCAGCGCCGCGCGGCGCACGTCTGGCTCGCCGCGTTCATAAGCCTTCAGGAGCGTTTCCTGCGTCCCCGGAGGCGCTTTCGTTCCCGCTCCACCTGCCTGGAAACCGTCGGCCAGGCCACGCAGTGCTGCCGCTCGCCACCACGCCGGGCCGGGCCTTTCCGCGAGGACGCTTCGGATTGCCTGGGCGTCGCCCGAGGCGCCAATCACTGCCGCAACCTGCCGAAAGAACACCTCGCGCCCTTCTGTCTTGTTTGCGGACAGTCCCTGCGGCCCGATGGCTTTGCTGAACAGCGAACCGGCCTGGCTTGCCGGCCAGCTCAGCGCCGCGACCTGCACCCAGCGGTCCTCGATATCGGCAAACAGCAGCCGTTCACGCAGCGCCCGGGCTTCCCGCGAATCGACGTATCCCAAGGTCAACAGCAGTTGCAGGCGCACCTTCGAATCGGCGTCGCCGCCCATCGCCAACAGCTTCTTCACCAGATTCGGCTGGCTCGTCAGGCGCGATTCGGCGAGAATCACAGCGTTCCGGCGCACTCCCGGCTCGGCGTCCGCGAGCGCCTGTTCGATCAGGAACGGCTCCAGCCGTCCCATGCCATCCAAGGTCCAGAGGGCGTGAACGCGCGCCGTGGCCGCAGCGTTTTCCACCGCCATGCGATTGAGCAAGGGCACGACGGCGTCGGGGCTGCGGTCGACCAGCAAGCGCTGCGCATTACGCCGCCACCATATGTTGGGATTCGCCAGCTCCGCGGCAAGCTCTTCGTCCGAAGCCCCGCCCAGCTTGATGTCGTGGAACGCCGGCAGGCCTCCTTGCGGGGTGATGCGGTAGATGCGGCCTTGCTGATTGCCGTGGTAGATGTCTTCCGACTCGTAGGTCTCGGCGGAAGTCCACTCGGGGTGCTCGATGACCTGTCGATAGTAGTCGAGCAGGTACAGCGCTCCGTCCGGGCCGATATAGAAGTTCACCGGACGAAACCAGGCATCGGAAGACGCCAGAAATTCCTTGCCCTCGTACTTCCGCTGCGCTTTGAACGTCGCCCCTTCGTCGGACCATACATCGGCGTGAACCAGATTGTGAACCGGCTCGGCGACGAACGAGACATTCTCGAATCCCGGCGGAAAAGCGCCGCCAAGATAGCGCGTCAACCCGCAGGCCGAGGTAATCTGGCCGGCTTCGGTGAGAATTTCAAAGCGCGGGTGAATCGTGATCGGATACACCTCGGCGGCGTTGCCGTGGTCGGACATGTTGTGCCAGGTTTGCCCTACCCGCAACGCCGGATTGCGCTGGTAATAGCGGGCAGCGATCACTTCGTGGCGCGCGTGATTCGAATTGTCGTGAGTGAAAACCTGCCCCCAGGGATCGAACGCCTGGCCATACTGCGACGCGCCCGCCATGTATTCCAACGCGAAGTCTTGCGGACGAAAGCGCACACTGCGGCGCTCGACCGGCAAGCGTGGACCGTCCGTCTTTCCGGTGAAATGAATCTCGTTGCCCAGGTCTCCGAACTTCTCGGAGAACACAACCGCTCGGGCGTAGCCTTCATGCGAGAGATAGATCCAGTTGTCGAGGCCATAAACCGGGCTGCTGACGGTGTGCTGCGGATTGGTGAATGCAAACCCTTCAAGCAGCGGTTCGCGGATGTCGGCTTTGCCGTCGCCGTCTGTATCCTCGAGGTAAAGAACGTTGGGCGCGTCGGTCACCAGGATGCCTTTCTTCCAGGCCATCACGCCGGTGGGAAGCGTAAGGTGGTCGGCGAAAAGCGTCGTGCGGTCGGGCTTACCGTCGTTGTTTGTGTCTACGAGCAGCTTCACACGGCCCGCTCCACTTTCGGTGTCGAGCGGATAGCCGGAGCTCTCGACGACGTAAATGCGGCCGTGCTCGTCGATCTCCATGGCAACGGGATCGACGATGTCGGGCTCGGCGGCGTAGAGATCGATCTGGAAGTTGTCTTGAATCTGTAAAGTTTTAAGCGCTTCTTCGGGGCCGTAGGGAGGCCCGCTGGAGGAGCAGCCTGGCAGCGCGGCGAGCAGCGCGACAGCGAGCATTGAGACGGCGAGTTCCGGTATTGCGGTAAGGCAAGGGTGCGACCGGACGATGCGCCGTGCCGCGTTCTGGGTGTTAGTGCTTTTGTCCATAAATGCCTTAGGAATGATGCCTTCGGATTTGCATCTCAGCGGAGCTTTGCGGCGGAATGCTTCGCGGCTAGGACAGGCAACGTCGCCCGTGGCTACTCAGCGAGGTACAAGGCTGGGTCGGGTCCGGCGCCCTTCGACGTGTTGAACTGTTGGACGATCTTGCGGTCGGCCACGGAAATTACGTAAACCGTGTCGGCGTCCTGCGAGCACGCCAAGGCGAACTTGCCGTCGCCGGACATCTCGAGCGACACCGGCGGCCCGCTCAAATCGACGGCCGCGACTTGCTCCCGCGAATCAATGTCGGCGAACCCGACTTTGTTGTCATCCATCAGCGCGTACACCAGAACCTTCTGGTCGGCGGTAAGCTTCATTCGCACGGGAGTGCGGCCGGTCTTGATGCTGCCGGTGGTCTCGTTCTTTTCCGTATCGACGATCGAGATCTCGTTGGACTCGCGGTTGGCAACGTAAAGGAATTTGCCGTCGCGCGACAGCACGCTGCCTTCCGGGCGGCTGCCCACCTTAATGAGCTTCACGTCCCCGCTTTCGAGGTCGATGGCCGCAACGGTTCCCGATCGCGCATTGCTCACAAACGCCCGCTTGCCGTCGCGCGAGGCCGTCACGATGTGCGGGGTCTCCCCTTTGGTGTCGAAATCGCGCGTCACTTCGCGGGTTTCGGGGTTCACAATGAGCAGCCGGTCGGGATTCTCCGAGGTGACCAGCACGTCTCCCGTCACGGGATTGACGCCGATGCCATGCGGCCGGTGGTAGCGGCCCAAATCCACCTCGCCTACCTTTCGCCGCGCTTCGATATCGAGGATCGAAACGGTGTTGCCGCCTTCACCGGCTTGCTCGATCGCCATCGTGCCGTTGTCCGTGATGTAGAGGAAACGTCCGTCGGGCGATTCGACGATTTCGTGGGGATGAGCGCGCACCGGCACTTCCGCCACGAGGATTCCTTCCCAGGTGTAAAACCCGATCGAGCTCGCAGCCTTTTGAGACACGAGAAAGGCGGGTTCCGCGCTAGCAGGGTTGTTGCGCGCCGGCTCGGGCTCGGTTGGTTCAGAAGCGCATCCGGCCCACGCCAGGATCACCAGAATCCACGGCAGAGCGTACAACGGGTTCGTTGGTCTTCTAAAGCGCATGCGACGATCTCAAAGATATCACCTCGGGTCCATCGATGCCAGCGGCGCGGGTGGAGAATTTTCGACGCGACTACCGGAAGCGGCAACTGCGCGGAACGGCCGTTTCCGCGAGCTTCGACGATCGCCCTCTTGGCGACGCGTTGTGATACCTTGCTTCATTGGCAAGCTCGCTTACTGGGTGACATGGACCACGTTGTTACGACGCGCCGCGTCATCGTTCCGTCGATCCAAACGAAGAATTCGCTTTCGCCATGCTGCTAGGGCTCGACCAGATTCAAAAACACTTCGGCGGCGTGCCGGCGCTGAAGAACGGCTCGCTCGAGGTCGAGGCGGGGCAAGTGCACGCCGTGGTGGGAGAAAACGGCGCCGGTAAATCGACGCTAATGAAGATTGTGGCCGGTATGCTGCGGCCCGACGGCGGCAGGATGCTGTGGCGGGGAGAGCCCGTTTATTTTGGGCGTCCGGCCGATGCCCACGCCATTGGCATCTCGATGGTCCACCAGGAATCGCTGTTGGCGCCGCACCTGACGGTCGCCGAGAACATCTTTCTGGGGCGCGAGGCGATGCGCGGCGGGCTGCCGCTGATGGACAAGCAGCGTATGGAGGCCGAAACGGCCCGGCTCATCGAGGAGCATCATTTCCCGCTGCGGGCCGGCTGGCGCGTGGACCGCTTGAGTCCGGCGCAAAAGCAGTTGGTCGAAATTTGCCGCGCGCTGCACAGCGCTTCGAGCCTGCTGATCTTCGACGAGCCCACCTCATCGCTTTCCGAGTCCGAGACCGTCGAAGTGTTCCGCATCGTGCGCAGCTTGCGCGAACGCGGCATGGGCATCATTTACATAACGCATCGGCTGGCGGAGTTGGGCGAGATCGCCGATCGCGTCACCGTCCTTCGCGACGGCGAAACTGTACACAACGCCGCCTACAGCGAACTCTCGACCGAGCAGATTGTCCATCACATGGTCGGCCGCGAGGTTGCTGCGATCTACGAGCGAGAGCCTTTGCCCCCCGGCAAGGAAATGCTGCGCGTCGACCTGCCGGAGGCTCGTTTCACGCTGCACGCCGGCGAGATCGTCGGCATCGCCGGGCTGATGGGCGCGGGCCGCACGGAACTCTGCCAGACGCTGTTCGGCATCACCCCGGCGAGTGAAGGCTCGATTCACATCGAAGGCCGGGAGGTCTCGATTCGCTCGCCCCAGGAAGCGGTCGACCACGGAATCGCTCTGATCACCGAAGACCGCCAGAAAACCGGCTTGGCGCTGGAGTTGCCGCTGCGCGTCAACGTTACGCTCGCGCACGTCGACGGGGTTTCGCGCAACGGGCTGGTGCAGGCCGCCAAAGAGCGTCGCGTCGCGCAGAATTACGTAGAGCGCTTGCGAATTCGCGCTTCCTCCGTCGAACAGTTGGCTCTGCGGCTCAGCGGCGGCAATCAACAGAAGGTCGTCGTGGCCAAGTGGCTGTTTCGGAATACGAACATCCTGTTGTTCGATGAGCCGACCCGCGGGATCGACGTCGGCGCCAAAGCCGAAGTCTTCGCCGTGATGGACGAGCTGGCGCGCGCCGGCAAGGCGCTGCTGATGGTGAGCTCGGAGCTGCCTGAGCTCCTGCAGGTCGCCGACCGCATCCTGGTGATGCGCAATGGGCGCATGGTCGGAGAACTGCCTCGTACCACGACTCAAGAGCAGATTATGCATCTCGCCGCGGTGGGGAAATGAAATTTCAGGCCGGCATGCTCCAGAAGCTTCTTCCTTTTCTTACGCTGATCGGCCTGTTGGTGTTTCTGTCGATCGCATCGCCGAATTTCTTAACGGAAACCAACCTGGCGAGCGTCGTTCGCCAGACGGCCACCATCAACATCATGGCGCTGGGTATGACGCTGGTCATCGTTTCGGGCGGCATCGATTTGTCGGTGGGCGCCATCCTGGCGTTCGCCGGCGTGATGGGTACGATGGCGATGGCCGGCGGGCAGCCTGTATCGGTCGGAATTTTAGTGGGGCTGTTGTTTGGGCTGTTGTGGGGATTCATCAACGGCGTGCTCATCACAACGCTGAAGATCCCGCCATTCATTGTGACGCTGGGCACGATGGGCATTGCGCGCGGCCTGGTTCTGCTGATCACCGACGGCTTGCCCGTCACGGGCTTGCCCGCGGGGTTTCGTCCACTGGCGGAGGGTTCGATTGCCGGCGTGCCGTACGTGGCTTTTATTCTGATTGTGTGCGCGCTGCTCACCCACGTGCTGCTGCATTCGAGCAAGCTTGGCCGCTACACCTACGCGATCGGCAGCAACACAGACGCCGCCATCTATGCGGGAATTCCCGTCGCCCGCTACACCGTGTGCGTGTATGCCATTTCGGGGATGCTGACCGGCCTCGGCGGCATGATCGAGGCATCGCGGCTGATGACCGGGCAGCCGACCGCCGGCATGGCTTATGAGCTGCAGGTGATTGCGGCAGTCGTAATCGGCGGCGGCAGTCTCACCGGCGGCGAGGGAAGCGTCATGGGCACATTGATCGGCGCGTTCATCATGGGCTTGCTATCGAACGGCAGCGATCTGCTAGGAATCAGCCCGTTCGTACAGCAAGCGCTGATCGGCGCGATCGTGATTCTAGCGGTGGCCATCGACGAAGCCCGCAAGCGGCGGTTCTCGGGTTAACAGATCCGCACGACGCTAAATTTACATATGTATTTTGAAAATTCAGCACCGCTCTTAGCCGGTTGCATGGATCTGCTCTAAGGGTTCATTGGGTATTTCGACATGCCCAATCTTCTTGTTTGGTTGCGAGCCGCGAAGCGGTGAGCCTTTGGGGGTAGCGACCTATCCCAACTCAAAACGAAAATCCGACAGCGCTGATCAAGCCATAATCGTTGCGCTGCACAGCGGTTGGCGGCTGGCTGTCAAAGCGGTCAAACAAGCTGATGCTGAAGGTCAAGCTGCTGATAAGGGGAATGCGCACGGAGCTGTCGTACTCAACGCGGTAGCGGCTGCCCGGCACGAGGTTGGGGTGCAGCGATAATTTGGTCGAGAAGCGGATATCGCGGAAACCGGTCGTCTCCCACTCGACGCCGAGCAGGCCTTCACCCGTCGAGCTGCGCGGATCTTCCTCACCCTCTTCGACAGCCCGAAACTGCTCATTGGTGTAAGTGAAACCGCCGAGCAGGTTGAGCGTCGTGCGCTTGGTATCGAGCAGCTTCCAACCGAACCCGCCGCCGAACTGACTGCGCAGATCGAGGTTCTGCCGGTCGTTGCGCTCGAACCCGGTCAGTCCGAATGCGAACATTTTGGGAGTCAGAAAGCGGTCGAGGCGCGCGTTGAAGGCGTGCCGGCTGGTCGGATCGGCGTCGTCGGTTTCGCTGAAAATTGAGTTCAACCGGGCCTGCGCCTTGTAAACCTGGGTGCGATATTGCCCGCGGGCTCCCAGCGAAGACTGCGTCTGCCTCGAGTTCCCGCGCGTAAAGTTGTACCCGGCTTCAAAGCTGCCTTCCAGCAACTTCCAGAACCCGGGTGGCTGGCTGTCGGTCATCGGGGCCATCGAAACGACGTCGCGCGTCTGTACCTCTGCTCGTATGTCCTCGTTCTGAATGAACAGTTGGTCTCCCGTTTTCTCGATGCTGCCGGCGTAGCGGCGGCCGCTCTCGACTTCCAACAGGACCTTTTTTTGATGGCCAGTCAATTCGGCGATCTGATCCCAGGCAATGCGCAACGTGCCCGCGTAGCTCGTCTTCAGAGCCAGCTTGCCGTCGGTGAAACCATCAATCTCGCCGGTAATATGGTCGCCATTCAGCAGCGTGACGCTGGTGGCCGACACCGGCCGCGCCAAACACGACAACCACAGCGATACGGCCAGAAACAGCGTTGCAGGAAAGGGGAAAAAAGAGCAGTGCGATGGCACAGAATAGATTCTTGGCATGACACGACTATCTTCTGCGAAACAGGATTTGGAAAAGCCCAAAGCCCGCCGCGGGGTAGTGGGCAAAAACGGGCTCGGGCCTCGGCAAAGGAGGGCGGCGGACGTTGAATCGGACGCCTGAAGCTACAAGTAACACATCTTTGGCAGTGATGGCGAAGTCCCGCGGCGGGCGGCGTTCGTTTCAACTCAGCGCGCCAGCTCCCACGCCAGATGCTGAATCTCCGGCCCGATAAGCTTCTCCCACGCAAGCCTCACGGCGGCGGGAGATCCGGGAGTGGAAATCACAATCTTGCCGCGGTAAACGCCCGCCGTCGCACGGGACAGCATCGCCGCGGCGCCCACTTGCTCGTAGCTGAGCATGCGGAAGATTTCGCCAAATCCCGGCAGGGTCTTCTCGAGTTTTCCGCTGAGCACGTCGAAAGTGCGGTCGCGTTGTGAGATTCCCGTGCCGCCGTTGAACAGCACGATCTGGATGTCTGCTGCCGCCAGCTCGTCGAGCGCCGCCGCCACTTCCACGGGCTCATCACGGACGATACGGGTCGAATGAACGACGTGCCCGGCGGCTTCCAGCGCGCCGCGCAGGTATTGGCCGTTGACGTCGGTTTCCGGCGTCCGTGTGTCGCTCACCGTGACAACGGCTGCCGATACAGGCCCTTGGGAAGCGGCTTTTTTCTTGTGGTCCGTGGCGCTAGGGGAAGACATCGGTTGCTATTCGAATCCTCGTGAATTGGGGAACCCAAAGATCATCGTAGCGGGTCAGAAAACGACCGCCACCAGTTCGCCGCGCACATCCTGGCTCGCCGCGAGCGGCCGGTAGACCACGTTCACTTCATAGCCGCGCAGCCCGCACGGCAATTCCGTCCATTTTTTGGGCGCGTGGTAAAGCTTTGCGGGCCGTGCGGCGGTCTCCCGCAGCTCGATCGAGTAGCGCGGGGTTTTTACGGTGACGATTTTCAGTTGCGGTTTTGCTTGCGGGCGGCACTCTACGCCGTTGATATATCCGTAGAGCAAAACCGTGCCGGGTGGCGGCCATGCCTGCGGAACAGGATCGGGAGGAGG
>JBBDWJ010000213.1:0-20705 GCA_040902925.1 Bryobacterales bacterium
CGTGGCGCAAGCTCCCCGCTTGCAGCGGCGAGCCCCCGCTCGACGCAAGGCACGGACGAACCAAACGGTGGGGACAGTCACCCGATCTCAAAGCCCGTGCAGCCGGCCACATTCGTGTGCGGGTGACTGTCCCCGCCCTGCACAACATTCGCGCGTCGGGTGGACTGTCTCGCCCCGCACAACGTGACTATCCGCTCCGCGGCCGCATTCCAAGTCTTGCCCGCACCCCCGCCGTTAGCCGCATCCTCATCGCTTCTTCAACGTAATCGTCATGCCATTCCCAGTAGCAAACAAAGTCGTATCCAGATCCGGGTTCGTAGTCACCGCGGCCACATAACTCGGGTTGTCGGAGACCTCAAAAATGTTATGCGCCAAGATCAACCCGCCAGGGCGCACCAAAGGCAACAGCTTGTCAAAGTAATCGCGGTACCCAGGCTTGTCGGCGTCAATGAAGACAATATCGATCGGCCCTTCGAGTTTCGTGACGGCCTCGTGCGCGTCGCCAACAACCACAGTGATCAGATCCTCAACACCGGCCTTGGCAAAAATCTCACGCGCCGTGCGAGCGACATCAGGATCAATCTCAAACGTAGTCAGCTTGCCGCCCGTCTTGCGCAATGCCAACGCGAACCAGAGACCCGAGTAGCCGGTGGATGTGCCGACCTCGACCGCGTTCTTCGCGCCAATCGACTAGGTCAGCATGCGAATCAAACGGCCGTCTTCGAGCGGCACGTTCATACGCCGCGGCACCTGCTCGCTCGTCTCGAGAATGAGCTTCTCGGCCGCATCCTGGGCCAAGGCAGGATTGCCAAGGCCGCCCGGCCGGCGTTGCGCCATCACAAGAAACCCTCCCCCAATCAGTGTTACGCCTGCAAGGATGATTGCCACTGTGAAAGTGCGCATTGCTCCCTCCTGTTTTAGGAATCGGCGCCGGCCCGAATTCACTCCTCGCGCAGCATAGCAAGTAGCGGGATGCGCACGGAGCGGGCGGACGGGATGGTTGTCGCCGTCTACCCGCCGACAGCATCACGACCACGCACCCGCCCCGGACCACCCAGTGGGTGTTTGCTGGAAAGCTGCAGTTCGGGTACAAAACACGGGTCGCCGCCCTATCGTGAGGTTCCTTGGAGTCAAAAAACACAAGCGGCAACAAACGTTAGAAACAGCCCCATCCAGCCTTTCCTCGGTATAGCCCTATCGGGCAACAGAATTTGACTTCCAAAAGAATCTAATGAACCTAAATTACTAAAACTAATAGATTTACATAATCGTCGTCATCCCATCTATGGGGGATAACTTGTATCCGGTTTTCAGCCTTGTGACCAGTAATTGAACTCGCCTTAACGAGGCGCTTTGCTAATGTACCTTCATGAGAAAGTGTCTCGCGATCCTTTTAGCACTACCCGGTCTCTTGCTTGCTCAGTACGACACGGCAGCCGTTCTTGGGACGGTTTCCGACCCCACCGGGGCGGTCGTCACGGGCGCGCAAGTGACCGTTGAAAACACCTTGACCGGCATCCGGCAGTCCCAGCCGACTGACGATGCCGGCAACTATCTGTTCATGAACCTGCGCATCGGAACCTACCAGGTGTCCGCCGAAATGGGCGGGTTCAAGATCACCGCTTCCGATCCTTTCAACCTCACCGTGAATGCCCGTCAGCGCGTGAACCTGACGCTGCAGGTTGGCGAAGTCACCGAAAGCATCGTGGTTACCGATTCGGTCGTCACCCTCGAAACCGACTCCAGCGACCGCGGCCAGGTCATCAATCGCGCCGCGATCATCAACCTGCCGTTGAACGGACGCGCCTACGCCGACCTGGCCCTGTTATCGCCGGGTGTCCGCAAGTCGAACATCAGCGCACGCGACGCCTCGTTCAACGTCAACGGCCTGCGCAGCTCGCACAACAACTTCCTGGTGGATGGCGTCGACAACAATGCTTACGGCACCTCCAACCAGGGCTTCTCGAACCAGGTCGTGCAGCTCAACCCGGACGCCGTCGAAGAGTTTCGCGTGGTGACCAATAACTTCTCCGCCGAGTACGGCCGCGCCGGAGGCGCCGTCATCAACGCCTCGGTGCGCAGCGGTACCAATGAATTCCATGGCGCGGCCTGGGAGTTCCTGCGCAACACCAAGCTGAACGCTGTCGGATTCTTCCGGCCCACCAGCGGGGTCAAGCCCGTTCTCGTGCAAAACCAGTTCGGCGGCGCCCTGGGCGGGCCCGTCGTCAAAGACAAGCTGTTCTTCTTCGGCAACTACGAGGGTTTCCGCCGCGTCGAGCGCAACCTGCAGTTCGCCAGCATTCCAACCGCCGATCAGATCCAAGGACGCCTCGGTGTCCCGGTGCGCAATCCCATCACCGGCGAGGTGTACGAAGACGGCGTAATTCCGCAGAGCGCCATCACGCCTTTCGCCAGCCGCGTTCTCGGCGACCTGCCGTCGCCCATTCGTTCGACCAACCCCAACGCGGTGCCTTCGAACAACTGGGAATACCTTACGCCCACGCCATGGGTCGATGACAAAGGCGACGGGCGCGTCGACTATTACGCGGCCTCGCGATTGAATCTGTTCGGCCGCTACAGCCATCGCGAGCTGAATCGTACCGAAAACCACGTCATCCCGGGCCCCTCCGGCGGCAACGCCAACGGCAACGTGCGCGTGCTCAACAAGCAGGCCACCGGCGGATTCAACTACAACATTTCGCCGACCTCGCTGATCGACTTTCGCATCGCGTTCGGTTGGACCGAAGGCGGCAAGACCGCGCTCGGTTCCGAACGTCCCAGCATGTTGGAAGAATACGGCATCCCAGGACTGCCCGACTCGCCGGTCATCGGCGGCGGCCTCACGGCGCAATCGATCGGCGGATTCACCGCTCTGGGGCGGCAGTCTTCGAACCCGCAGTTCCAGAATCCCTTCGTCGTCAATCCGAAAATGAACTACTCGAAGATCGTCGGCCGCCATTCGCTCAAGGCAGGCTACGAGTATCAGGCCATCAACACCGACATCTTCGATTTCAATCCGCAATACGGCCAGGACAACTACTCCGGCCAGTTTTCACGCCCATCCGGCGCGGGTTCGAGCAATCTCTACAACCTGGCGGACTTCCTGTTCGGCGCGCGTTCGAGCTACAGCCTCAACAACGAGGTCGTGCTCAACTACCGCCAGCGCATGCACTTCTTCTATCTGCAGGACGACTGGAAGGTCGCTCCGAAGCTGACCTTGAATCTCGGCATGCGCTACGAATACGCGACGCCGCAGTGGGACGATCAGAACCGCATCTCGAACTACGACCCGGCGACCAACACGCTGCTGCAAGCCAAAGACGGCAGCGTCTACGACCGCGCGCTGGTCAATCCCGACCGTAACAACTGGGCGCCGCGCATCGGCCTGGCCTACCAGGTCATGCCGAAGACCGTGCTGCGATCCGGCTACGGCGTCAGCTACGTGCACTTCAACCGCCTGGGCGGCGAGAACCTGCTCGGCTACAACGGTCCGCACATCGTCAACCTGACGATCAATCAGGTCGCCACCCAGCCGGCTTGCTCGGGCGGCGAATACCGCGACTGCTTCCGCCTCACCCAGCAGGGCTACCCGACCGGCCTCGTCGATCCGTCCAACTTCTCAACCGCCACCACGCGCACCAACTACACGCCGGCCGACTACCGCACCAGCTACGTGCAGAGCTGGCACTTCACGATTCAGCACGAGCTGGCCAAGGATCTGGTGTTCGACATCGGCTACGTCGGTAATCGCGGCAACGGCCTGATGATTCTCGGCGACTACAACCAGGCGCGGCCGAACAACCCGGGTGAAAACGTTCCGCTTGTGCAGCGGCGTCCGATCGCGGGCTACGACTTCATCCAGATCTCCTACGGCGGAGGCTTCTCGACATACCACGCCTTGCAATGGAAACTCGAGAAGAAATACTCCAGCGGTCTCTACCTGCTCAACAGCTTCACCTGGTCGAAGGCCATCGACAACGCGGCCGGCCACCTCGAATCGTTCAACGGAGACAACTCCCGTGTGAACTACCGCAACCTCGCCGCCGACAAGGCGCTGGGCAGTTACAACCAGCCGGTGAACAATACAACCACCGTCGTTTGGGAATTGCCCTTCGGGCGCGGACGCCGCTGGGGAAGCAGTGCCAGCGGCATCGTCAACGCCGTACTCGGCGGCTGGCGGCTGACCGGCATCAACACCATGACCTCCGGCCAGCCGATCAACATCAGCTACGGCCCGCCGTCGGCCTTTTCGGTTTCGGGCGCGCCGACCTATCGCCCCAATTACCTTGGCGGCGACATCTATAGCGCCGACCGCGACCCAAAGAACTACTTCAACAAAGCCGCAATTTCGGCGCCCAGCACCGCCACCCCGAACGATCCTTCGCATCCGTTCGGAAACCTGGGCCGCAACATCGCCGAAACCGACGCCATCTTCAACCTCGACATGGGAGCCCACAAAGACTTTCAGTTGCCCTGGGAAGGCAAGCGTCTCGAATTCCGCGCCGAGTTCTTTAATCTGTTGAATCAGACCAACCTCGGAGCAGCATCGAGCAACGTGCTGGCAAACAACTTCGGCACGATCACAAGCCTGTCGTCGCCGGCACGCCAGCTTCAGTTCGCGCTGAAGTTCGTGTTCTGATCCAGCGGCAAGGGTCCGGCTAACAATTGCGAGGGGCGTCCGATCCGGGCGCCCCTCGTTTCATTGCTGGACCATCCGGTCCTTCCCAACGCGCAGCGATCTCCAGAGCTCGGATGCGGCGCTCCCCAAGGGAAGCCCACGCCCGTCGAAAACGCGCCACCGCCGCCCGCTACTCCACCTCAATGCGGTGACTGATCATCCAGACGTCGAACTGCTCCAGCCGCGTCTTCCACCGGATCTTGAAATCCTTCATCCACTGACGGCTCTCGGGATTGTCGGGCACATCCACGACCAAGCGCACCAAAGTATCGCGATAGAGTACGCCGCCCTTCCGCCAGCGGCCTTCCAGCTTCTGGGTTTCATAACTAGCAGGACCAAAATGATCGACGATTTCCTGAAACGCCTCCGCAAGCCATTCGGCAGGGACTTCCCGCCCGTCATTGAATTGCAGTGGGAGCAGCACCTCGAATCGACGCCAGTGGCTAGCCATGGTTCTATTGTCCATGGAAAAGAAATAGCCCGTTCCGGCCGCAAATCGTTCGGCTGCGTCCGCGGCTAGGCGAGGCTCGCATATTGGCCCCCACGGTCTCGCCAGCAGGGCACGTGGTGGGATCAGAATCGCGGAGCTATCCCGCTTCCGGCACCCTTCGAGATCCAGCCCCGCCGTTTGAGAGCCCTGAAGCGGCGAAGGGCAATTGCCCACGGCAAAGCCGTCAAGGCGTAGCCCTGGGTGAAAATTCGATCAGAATGTCCGCCCTGAAGGACGGAGGACTGTACCGGAATTTCTCACCTGACAAACCATTCGCCACCACGCTAAAGCCTCGAATTGTGACCAGAGTTACAATCCTAAGAATAGGTTAGAGACGATCCGGGCCTTATGTTCCCCAGGAACGGAAAGAGTTTTGTTTAAAATCTGGGAAACTTAAACTATAATCCACGCATGCCAAGACTCGCGGTCGTCATTCGCCTGGCTTGTTTTGTTTTTCTCCAAACACTCCACGCGGATCAGGGCGACAATTTGCTCAGGATCCACTTTATCGATGTGGGCCAGGGTGACGCCATATGGGTTCAGGGACCGGCCGGGGAAGACGGCCGACGGGGACAGTCACCAGGTTTTATTGTCAAATCCCGGTGCGCCAGCCCCAAACAGCATTCAAAAACCTGGTGACTGTCCCCCTGGCACCCAGAGTTCGGGTCTCAAGGTCCCGGTCGAGGCTTGATCCATCGCCGCAGCTTGCGGGCCGGCCAGGTGACTCCCGCCGCCAGCCGGTAAACCGGAGAACGAATTATCCCTTCGAGCAAAGCGGAAAACTTCAGCTCCCGCTTGTAGAGGAATTGAAGCTGCTGGTCGCGGCGCGCGAGCAAGTCGCGAATCTCCGCCACGTCCCCCTCGGTCAAAGTATGCCCGGGAACAACCTGCGCGGGCAGCGGGCGCTGAACGTAAACAGTAGCGTGGTCGGGAGCCGTCTCCGCCACCGGCCGCTCGCGAGTATAGAAATAAACCGCGATCGAGCGCCGCGAAACCTGCTGCTTCTCCCGAGGCAGCCGAATGCGGCTAAAGCCATGCCAGGAATTTTCGGAAGTTTCGAACAAGACGCAGCGATTCACCGCCGGCACGACAACCTTGACGGCGTTCTCCTCCGGCGGCAGCCACGGGTTGCGGTGCAGTTCCAGTCCCCCGCCCCACCCCGCATCCCACTCCGGGTTGAGAAACAGAATCAGGTTCAGCCGCCGGTGCTGCCGAGTTCGCGGGTGATAGTTGAAATCGACATGCGGATCGAGTTCCTGCCCATAGAGGTTCTCATGCGTCCCGCCGCCGATATAGTCGGGGTCATAAAGCAGCTTCGGGATGCCCGTAATCTCCCCGACCCACGAAAGAAACTCCCGCGAGCGCAGCATGCGGTCGAACCGCGCATAAGCCGGGCCAAGTTTCGGAAGCTCCTGAAACACCGCCTTACGCCCCGCCTCGCCGAATTCGTTCAGCGCATGTTCGCGGTCGAACGCCGGGAACTGCCCCATCAGTTCCTGACAATAAGCGGCGTCGAGAAAGCCATCCACCACCAGGTGGCGAAACGGCTCAGCGGTTTCAAACGAGCGGCGCAGCGGCGCAGCCTGCGCAAGCACTGTGGGTGAGAGTAGTTCCAACACGGAACACTATCTTTTCCAAGTCAGGGGGATAGCGTCAACAGCAGCCGCGTCCGCGGCGACCTCCGGACTCAGCCCGATCGCGCGGCCAGCGCCAAGCCTACAGGAGTCGAAACAAGCCAGTGATGGGAAAAGCGTCAGGGATCGAAAAACGGCGCCAGCGCGCGGAACGAAAAAAGGGGCGCCAACAGATGCCAGCGCCCTCAGGGATGAGGTTAACACTTGTTCGGAACCGTCGCCGCCGCGGGGGCCGATATAGCTCCCTCGGTGGCTGAAATTCCTGGCGAGGCGTCCTTGGGACTTGCCCCACCGCAATTCCAGTCTCGTTCGTACGAGGTTTTCTCGAAAATAGCCTTACTTGGCTAAAGGGCTGAACCAAGTTATGTTGATGGCTCGCGGCGGGTGCGGCGGCTCGTAGCGGCCTACCCTTCCGAAGTGCCCTTTTGCGCGGCCCGCTGGGCCGTCGGCCGCAGCGCGATCCCCAGCTCGGTTAGTTGGGCCTCGGGCACCGTGTTCGGCGCTTCGCACATCAAGTCCGTCCCCTTGGCCGTCTTCGGGAAAGGAATCACGTCGCGGATGGTCGACTCCCCGGCAAGCAGCATAACCAGGCGGTCGATTCCCAGCGCAATGCCGCCGTGCGGCGGCGTGCCATATTCGAGCGCTTCGAGAAAGAACCCGAACCTGTGCCGCGCTTCGGCATCGCTAAAGCCGAGCGCCTCGAAAACCTGCGCCTGGATATCGCGGCGGTGAATACGAATCGACCCCGAGCCGAGCTCGACGCCGTTCAGCACCAAGTCATAAGCCTTCGAACGGCACCCCGCGGGGTCGCTGGTCAGCTTCGGAAGATCTTCGTCGTAGACCGAGGTAAACGGGTGATGCGCCGCCTCCCAGCGCCGCCCATCCTCGTTCCACTCAAACATCGGAAACTCGGTGACCCACAGGAAGCGCAGATTTTTCGGATCAAGAAGCTGATGGCGGTCCTTGAAACGCTGCGAAGCGTGTATCCGCAGCGCACCGGCGGCCTGATACACCGCGTACTCGGGCCGCGGCCCCTTAGGCGGCTCCTGCAAGGTCACAAGCAAAACCAGGTCGCCCTCTTCAACGCCCAAACGCTGCCGCACGACCTCCACCGGCTCGGCGAATTTCTTCGCCAGGCCATTGAGGTCGTCGTAAACCTTGAGCTTGCGTTCCTCGGCGATCCCTTTGCAGACTTCCTCGCGCTCGCGGCGGCTGAGCACGCCGACCTTCGGCACGCGAATCGCCATCAGCGGCATGCCCTTGGTCATCTCCTCGGGAAAAACATCGTCAACGCGCGCCATCGGCGGCAGCCGAAAGTCGGGCTTATCGCTGCCATACTTTTCGAGCGCATCCGCGTACGACAGCCGCTCAAACGGGCATGCGGGCGCCGCAAAGCCGGCCGCCTCGCAGAGGTGCCGCACCAGCCTCTCGATCACCTCAAACACGCCGTCGGGCTGCACGAACGACATCTCGAGATCGATCTGCGTGAACTCGGGCTGGCGGTCAGCCCGCAGATCCTCGTCGCGAAAACAGCGCACGATCTGGAAATACTTTTCGTAGCCGCTAATCATCAGCAGCTGCTTGAATAGTTGCGGCGACTGCGGCAACGCATAGAAGGTTCCAAGCTGCAAACGGCTGGGGACAAGAAAATCGCGAGCCCCCTCGGGAGTCGATCGCGTCATGAACGGCGTTTCGATCTCCAGAAAACCCTGGCCGTTGAGCGACTCCCGAATCGCGAAATTGATGCGGTGCCGCAGAATAATATTGCGCTGCATGTGCGGCCGCCGCAAATCGATATAGCGATATTTCAGGCGAGTGTCTTCGCCGACCGAGAGATCTTCCTCAATCGGAAACGGCGGCGTCTTAGCATCACTCAGGATATAGAGCTTATCCGCGGCGATTTCGATCTCCCCCGTTTCGATGTTGCGGTTCACCGTCTCGGCCGAGCGCTGCACAACCGGCCCTTCCACCGCGATAACGAATTCCCCGCGCAGCAGTTGCGCGCGCAAGTGCGCCGCAGGCTGATTCTCGCTGTTAAAGACAACCTGGGTCACCCCGCTGCGGTCGCGCAAGTGGACAAAGATCAGCCCGCCCAGATCGCGGCGGCGATGCACCCAGCCCATCAGCATGGCGCGGTTGCCGACATTGGAAGCGCGCAGCTCACCGCAACTGTGCGTGCGCTGCAAGTCGCCGAGAAAGTCGAGAGAAAGCGTGTTCTGTGTCGAAGGCTCCATTTATGATCCGCTATTGCTGTTCATCTTCCGCTGTTTGTGTGTGGCGTGCGTTATCGGGCGCTATGCCGGAGACCGTCCAAGGCAAAACGCCTCGGCGTGTTCAGATCTCGCCAAGGTACACCCGGCTGAGATCGACATAGCTCTGGGCATTGCGGCGGACCCGCTCCACTTCATCATCGGTCGTCGGCCGCCGTACCTTCGCCGGCGCGCCCATCACCAGGCTGCGCGGCGGAATCTGCTGCCCTTCGAGCACCAGCGACCCGGCGGCAACAATCGAGCCGGCGCCGATCCGCGAACCGCTCAGCAACGTCGATCCCATCCCGATCAGACAATCGCTTTCGACCACGCAGCCATGCACGGTGGCCGAATGCCCCACCACCACGCGCTCGCCGATCTCGAGCGGCTCGTCGCGGTCGACATGCAGGCAGCTATTGTCCTGAATGTTCGACTCGTCGCCGATACGAATCGTGTTCACGTCGCCGCGAATCGTAACGTTGCACCACACGCTCGACCGCTCACCCAAAACCACCGTGCCGATGATCTGAGCGCTAGGGTCCACATAGGCCGATTCAGGGACCACCGGCCGATGGCCATGGAACTCACGAAGCATATCTGTTGGCGAGGAAAAAAGTCCCTGCCCGGGACGCCGAAGCCGCTCAAATCGGATTCGAAACCGGAATGGAACACCTACGAGGTCGTCGCGGTCAAGATTCCAGCTAAACCCGGCCCCGCAAAGGCTGGTTCGTAGTTTTCAAGAGTAGCATAAAGGCGGCAGACGCCTGCGCGCGCGGGCGTGTGCGCCATTGACAGAAGTTTCGCGCGCCACGCCGTTCGGAATCAGTTGTAGACGAACCAGCGTGCCAGCAGCCGCGCTGCGAACCTTGGCCGCGGCGAAGCCAGAAGCCCGTTAACGGGCTTTCCCCGGCGAAGCCGGGTTTAGCTGGAGTTTGGCCCTTTTCGTGGCACAGGCAATCTTGCCTGTGCTGGACCGGCTTTGCCGGTCCCCCTTTTGCCTTTTGCTTTTTGCACTTTGCCTTTTGCCTTGTCTTTGCTTCGCCGCCGACCAAAATGGCCAAACTCGAGGCCGGCGGTTTACCGCCCGTACGCAAGCACCCGTTTAGGAGTCTTGGTTCAGCCCGCTTAAGCGGGCTTCGCAAACCCACCGCACGGCCCGACCGGCCTCGGCAAACCAACGCCGATAAACCAGCCGCTGCTTCAACAATATGGGGTGAAAAAAAGGCAGGCTAAGCGCAACCCTGCTCCGACCAAGCCACCGGCCGTTTCCCCAGCTCGCTCATGCTGAGGTATTCCAGCAGGATAATCATCTTGTGAACGACATCGGCCCCGCTGCGAACCACGACCTGGGTGCCTCCCATCGTGCGCGCGCTGGCCGCTGGATAGCCTGGGCGGCTGAACTGAAACCGCTCCACATCCACCGCCAGCCCATCGCGGTCGCTATGCAACGCTTCGATCTGCGGATCGAGCATCCGGCAGCCGAGATATTCAGCGATGTATTGCAATTCGTCGGTGGAAAGGCCCTCCAGAAAACGACGCATCAAATCGCGCCGCGCGAGCACCGCCATGGAGGAAAGCGCCTGAACGAGCGTGCCCCGCTCCCGAGTCAATTGCACGATGGACAACCCCTAGTCATTGTGCTTAGTACCCTGAGTAGTACTTAGCAGTATTATCGCGCCATTGAAACCCACCTGGCAACTCCCAAGCACAATAGAACTAAGTAGAAACGATGCACCACGACCTAGTTGTGCTGATGGCTTTTTGCCGCTACACGTCGCCGGCGTGTCCGGTGTTCCGCCGCCGGCTGCTGCCCGCCGCTTCTCGGCCGAAGCTAGCGTTCGCGCCGCGCCCCTTGATTAAGTAGCTTTTCGAGCAACGACTTCCGGCCCACTTCGAAAGTATCGTCAGGCTCGATCGCGGCCGCGCCAGAGACTGCGATTTCCTCATCCAGGCGGACCCACGAACGGCACCCGGCGTAGCGGGCAATCTCAGGTGTTTCCCCGTCGGTAGGCAGACGATACAAGCGCGCCAGAACGACAAATAACGGCCGATCCGGTCGGTATCCGTAGCGCATTTCGAGGTAGGCCGGGCTCCAAACGTGGTCATTTTCGAGCGCGCCCATCGCCTCCAGTCGCGGAGGAGCCACCAGGATGTCGGTCACCTTAGCGAAATAATGGAAGTGGACGAAACCAGGCCGCCGCGGCCGTGCCTCATCAAATAGCGCCTGAAACGCAGGCCGGATCGAGGCCTTGTGTTGATGTTCCCAAGTGGGATAAAGAAGAAATTCGCGGTGCTCAATAGCGAACCCCTGGCGGCCTTCAGCGATGCCACCCTTGCGAAGCAGAAAACGCTGCCGCCCGCGGGCCAAAGCCTCGATCACAACAGCCCACTCCTTGAGCGCGATCTCCACGGAATCATTATGGCAAGCTGCGCTTCCGGGGTTGCGCTCGAGTGGGCCCTGCGGCCATCCTCACCTATTCACGCTATTGCTAACCCTTCCTGGACCAGGTAACGTGCCTAGATAGTCACGGGGGTCAAGCAACTTGAGCCAGATTGTGCGAAAGAGTCTGTTGAGCGGATTTGTTGTGGCCTGCGCCCTGTTGACGGCGCGCCCAGCCACCGGCCAGGGTTGAGTCGCCGCAAGACAAAGCGCGCCCGTGATTGGCGCGCTCTGCAGCCGCACCGCGCATTCCGGGCCCCGCGCGACGGGCTCCGCAATTCCCGATCCTCCGCGGCGTCAGCCGTGGCAGGTCTCCATCGGATATCGCTACCAGCCTTCCAATCGCCACTTCCGCGGCGACGTCGAGCAGCATGAACGTGACGAGGCCAACAGCGAGATAGAGAACATCTATCACCTGTTTGACGTCTCGATCAGCCGCCAGATCACGCGGCGCTGGAGCCTCAACGCCAGTGTCCCGATACTGTTCGCGTATCGCGATCAGAAATATCCGCCCATCGCCGAACAGCGCGTCCGGAGCATTGGGGACATGACGGTCGGCGCTCGCGTCTGGCTGTTTCGCCCGCCAACCGAGAGCGGCGGCAATGTCGGAGTCGGCTTTAACCTCAAACTCCCCACCGGCGACTACAACGCCACCACGTTGTCAACCTATCGCGACGGCACAACGGTTCTGGCCACCAACGACCAGTCCATCATGGCTGGCGATGGAGGAACCGGCTTCTCTCTCGACTTCCAAGCCTACAAGCCGATTCCCTGGCAGTCGATGGTTTATTTTTCCGGGGCCTATCTGTTCAATCCCCGCAACACGAACGGCGTGTCGACCTTCCGCACCGCGCCCGGCGAGGAAGTCATGTCGGTTGCGGACCAATACTTGCTGCGCGGCGGCGTCAGCCGGCCCGTCCCGAAGCTGCCCGGCTTCGTGGCGACCTTCGGCGCGCGTTGGGAAGGCGTCCCGGCGCACGACGCCATCGGCGGCAGCGAAGGCTTCCGTCGTCCCGGCTACGCGGTCTCGCTGGACCCCGGACTGATGTATGCCCGCGGCAGTTCGGTCTATTCGGTAAGCGTGCCGTTCGCGATCCATCGCGACCGCACCCGCAGTGTTCCTGACATTCGCAACGGCCGGCACGGCGACGCCGCGTTCGCCGACTACGCGATTATTCTCGGCTTCAGCCGGTCTTTCTAGAAGACGGCCCTCTTCATGTGTTCCCGCTATTGTGTTTGCGCTGTTGTTTTGCGCCTTTCCGATCGTCCACAGACAGGGCTGCCTGTGCTCCACAGACAGGATTGTCTGTGCCACGGCGCCGCCAGTTCACGGGAAATAGCGGTAAATATCCTTGCGATTCAGGCACCGAATGAATGGGATCTCATCCTGGGACGCCGTGATCCCGATGCGGTGGTCTCCAAGCTTGATTCGGTAGTAGTTTCCCTTCGCTTGAAGCTTCTTGATGTCGGGAATGGCTCGCAAACCGGGAGCGGCCTCGACGCGCTCGATCAGTTGCGCGACGGCGTCGAGAACAGGCTTGCTCTTGATGGATTTCAGATCTTCGCGAAGCTGCTCTTGAATGCGGTCCTCACGGATTCTGCCGCAGCAGCTTGAAAACCTCTGCCCGGCCAATCGTTTTCGACCGCGACCCGGCTTGGATGGCGCCGGCCAAGCCGATGTCTTCGACCGCCTCGACAAGCGCGTCCCGGACCAGGTCACGCCGTTCGTCGAGAACTTCGACAACAGCGGCCTTGAGCAGCTTTTTAAGTTTTGTTTCCTCGGCGGTCAGTGGCATGGCGTTACCTGTGCCTGGATTTTACCACTGCCGCGGACACAGAGAAAAATCACGGGACCGGCGAGCAATGTCGGGCTTCTGTCCCGCGATTCAGGCGGCGCTGCGTACTGTAGAATTTGCAAATCCATATTCAACCCGGGTCCTGCCCGTCGTGTCCTGGTCTCGGCGGACGGAACTGCGCATCTGCGGGGGCAGGCACGTCGCCGCTCAACGGGCTTCGTCTATTTGCACTTGGTCTTCTGATCTGCGCCTGCTCCCGGAAGCCCGACTCGGGCGCTTTGGCATCGCCCGCCCGCTCCGCGCTCCTAAAAACGCGCAGCTAAAACGTGCAGCTAAAACATTTAGTCTTATAATGTTACTTGAGCGGTCGGGGCCCCCCTCGGCTGGCCTTACAGCCTGTTCAGGCGACGGCCGATCAATCGACTAAAGCGCAACTCCCGCTCGCGCCAAGCGTCGGGCCGCCTGTCCCTGCGATTTCAGGGCCGGCCGCGGCGCTGTTAGGGCATGATGTGGGAGAGGAGGCCCTCATGGGCTGGTTGGAAATTCTAGGAACGCTGGCGAACGCGGTCGTGCAGTCCGAGCAGAAATCGTCGAATCCGCTGGGGGTTTCGGCGGCGGCCACCCGCCGCACCCGCTCGCTCGAAAGCGTCATGACCGCCGAGGCCTCCCGCGTCACCATCATTCCCGCCGACCCCAACGAGGAAGTCCACCGCGCCGAGGCCGAAACCCGCCGCATGCTCGAAGAAGCCTACTCGGAGATGATCGACGAGCGAGTCGACTACAGCGTGCGCCACATGGCCGAGCGAGTCGACCAAGCCTCAGCCAGAGTCATCAACCTCGAATCCAACGTCGATAGCCGCCTCGATGCAATCGGCCGCGACATCGACGACATTCACGATCAGACCCGCGATCTGGCGCTGCTGCAAAAGAAGGTCAACCTGCTGCTAGGGGTAACGATCGCGCTACTGGCGCTCTGCGGATACCTACTCTACCTATCGCTAAAATCCTGACCAGCTAACCCAGTCGGAAATCGCCGCAACCCAAGCGGATGTTCGGGTCCCCGGATCAACGGATAAACCGATCAACGGCTAAACCACCCCAATAGCATGCAGCAAAACAAGGGCAATAGCGAAAGGAACAAAATACTTCAGCAGTACAACCCAAGCCTTATAAAAAAAGGCCAGCTTGCTCCCCGATAGAAAATGGTCATGGCGAATCGCATCGTCCACGCGCCAAGCCATAAATAGAGAAATCCCAAGCCCGCCAAGCGGCAGCACCCAGTTCGAAACCAGGTAATCGGCGACCGAGAACCAATTCGAGCCCACCAGTTGCGTCATCCCGGCGCCAAAAAAACCGTCGCCGCCGGCCAACGCCGAAGGAATCCCCACCAGCGCCACCGCGCCGCCCGAAATCAGCGTCGCCCGCTCGCGGCTCCAGCCCTTTTCATCGATGAAATAAGACGCCGTGACCTCGAGCATCGAAATCGAGCTGGTCAGCGCGGCGAAAACCAGCAGCAAGAAGAAAATCGCCGCCAAAAAACCGCCCGCCGGTAGCTGCGCCATCGCGATCGGCATCGTCACAAACACCAGCCCCGGGCCCTGCGAAGGCTGCATCCCGAACGTGAAAATAATCGGGAACAACACCATCGCCGCCATCAAAGCAATCACCGTGTCGACCACCGAAATCGTAATCGCCGCGCCCATGATGTCATCGTCGCGCCGCAAATAGCTCCCGTAGGTGATGATCGAACCCATGCCGAGACTCAAAGTAAAAAACGCGTGACCCAGCGCTTCCAGAACGCCCCCAGCCGTCAACCTGTCCGTGTGCGCACCGAAAACGAACTCCGCGGCCTGTCCAAAACCCGCCAACGAAAATCCGCGCACCAGCAGAATCAGCATCATCACGAACAACGCCGGCATCAGGATGCGCGACCACCGCTCCAGCCCTTGGCCAACGCCGCCCACCACCACCAAAACCGTCAAAGTCATGAACACAAAGTGAGTAACCAGGTTCAGCGAACCCGACCGCTGCACGCTGTCGAACAGCGGCGCCATGCCATCAGGACCGCGTTCCACCAGCGAACCCGTAATCGAGAGCCAGGTATAGTTGAGCGCCCACCCGGCCACCACGCTGTAATAGGAAAGCAGCAGAAACGAGCCCGCCACGCCGAGCCAGCCGAACGATACCCAAAGGCTGCGCGGGCTGCTGAGCGCGCGATAAGCGCTGACGGTGGATTTCTGCGTGGCGCGCCCCAGCAGAATCTCGGCGATCATCACCGGCAGGCCAACCAGCACGATGCAGATCAGATAAATAAAAACAAAAGCGCCGCCGCCATTGACGCCAGTGATATAGGGAAACTTCCAGATGTTCCCAAGGCCAACCGCCGACCCGGCGGCCGCCAGCACGAAGCCCAGCTTCGATCCCCAATGCGCTCGTTGTTCTGCCAAATTGCTCTTCCTATCCGATCGGATTCTCTGGTCCAGGCTTCTGCAAAGCTAAGGAAAGCCGCCAACTCAAGGAATGCCGCCAAGTCAACGAATGCCGATTGTACCTTCCCTCGGATCGTGGTGCAAACCCAAGCATCGCCACGATCTCGCTAACATCGCACGGCCCTCTGGCCGGCGTCAGGCGTGCTGGTGCTGGGATTTCTGTCCTGATCGTGCGTTGGTTTCGGTTGAGGGCGTGGCGCTGCGGCCAATCCCATCGCCGCAGGCGATCCGAGCCCCATCCGCAAGGGTGGGGCCAACATTCTCAAAGCGATCGCGGAGTACAGTACACACCCCATCCTCGCGACACACCCCATCCTCGCGGATGGAGCAAGGATCGCTGCGCCGATTTCGGAATCCACCCAATGACACAGAACCCGCACGCAGGCCCAAGACACGACCCCCGCTTGGATTCTGCAACCTTTTGATACAATTACCCTAGACTTCATGCGCCCTCCGATGTACAGAATCATCCGGCTCGCACTTCTAGCGCTGCTCGCCGGATCAAACCTTCCCGCGCAGACGGTTTCCGCCGAAGACTTACAACTTTTCGAATCCGGGATCCAGCCGATCCTCGCGCAGCACTGCCTGGTCTGTCACAACAATGAGTTGAAGTCGAGCGGCCTCGCGTTCACCAGCCGCGCGGCGCTGCTCGAGGGAGGCAATCGCGGGCCGGCCGCGGTTCCCGGCGACGCCGCGGCCAGTATATTGCTGCGCGCCGTGCAGCACTCCGGCGATCTGAAAATGCCGCCCACCGGCAAGTTGCCCGCCGAACAAATCGCCAGCATCGAGCGCTGGATCGAGCGCGGGCTGCCGTGGCCAGCCGAATCCGTTAGCGCCGCCGAACCCAAAAGCAAAGGCGCCGATCTCTGGTCGCTCAAGCCAGTCTCGAAGCCGCAGCCGCCCGCCGTCAAAAACGAGGCCTGGCCGCGCAACGCCATCGACCGCTTCGTACTCGCGCGCCTGGAAAAAGAAGGCATCGCGCCATCGCCCGAGGCCGAACGCGGCACCTTGATCCGCCGCCTGAGCCTCGACTTGCTGGGTTTGCCGCCATCGCCCGAGCAGATCGAGCAATTCGTCAACGACAAAAGCCCCGACGCCTACGAAAGCCTCGTCGACCGCCTGCTCGCCTCCCAACATTACGGCGAGCGCTGGGGCCGCCACTGGCTCGATGCAGCGCGCTACGCCGACTCCGACGGCTACACCATCGACGGCAAACGCGACATGTGGATGTACCGCGACTGGGTCATCAACGCCGTGAATCGCGACATGCCGTTCGACCAGTTCGTCGCCGAGCAGATGGCCGGCGACTTGCTGCCGAATCCAACCAAAGACCAAGTCATCGCCACCGGCTTTCACCGCAACACGCTGCTCAATCAGGAAGGCGGCATCGACTTCGAGCAATATCGCGTGGAAGCCGTCGTCGATCGCGTCAGTACGACTGGCGCGGTGTTCCTCGGCCTCACGCTCGGCTGCGCCCGCTGCCACGATCACAAATTCGACCCCATCTCGCAGCGCGAGTTCTACCAGATCTACGCCTTCTTCAACAACGTCGATGAGCTGACGAAGTCCTGGGGCGAAGAAGGCCGCCAGCGCTCGCAAAATCCCGTGCTCGAGTTCGGCTCGCCCGAAGAGCTCGCCAAGCGCGACATCATCCGCGCCCAGATCAAGCTGCTCGATGCCGACCTCGAAAAATACAAAGAACAGCTCCTAACCAAGCAGGGCGAGTGGGAAGCTGCGCTCACCAAGGAAAAAATCGCGGAGATGCGCGAGGAAGTGCGCGGCATCTTCGACATGCCTCCCGCCGAGCGCAACGAAATCCAGGCCGAAGCCGTGCGCCGTGTCTATTTCGCGAGCGACCTGGGTTCGAGCGAGCGCCAGGAGAGCATCGACGCGCTGCGCAAGCGGCTGCCCGACCTCACCACGGCGCTCGTCATGCGCGAGCTCGACGAGCCGCGCGAGGCTTTCATCCACCTCGGCGGCGACTTCTTGCGCCGCGGCATCGACGTCAAGCCCGGTGTGCCGGCGGTTCTGCCGCCGCTCGAAGCCGGCGGCAACCCCACGCGCCTCGATCTGGCCCGCTGGCTCACCAGCCGCGAAAATCCGCTGACGGCGCGCGTCACCATCAACCGCGCCTGGCAACGCTATTTCGGCCAAGGCCTCGTCGATACGCAAGACGATTTTGGAACCCAAGGCTCGCCGCCATCGCACCCTGAGCTGCTCGACTGGCTGGCCTCGGAATTCATGGACCGCAACTGGAGCCTCAAGGCGATGCACCGCCTGATCGTCACCTCGGCAACCTACCGTCAGACTTCCCTGCTCCGCCCCGAGTTGCACGAGCGCGATCCCGACAACCGCCTGCTCGCGCGTCAGACCCGCTTGCGCTTGGAAGCCGAGGTCATTCGCGACACCGCGCTGTCGGCCGCCGGCTTGCTCAGCGAAAAGATGGGCGGCCCAAGCGTATTTCCGCCGCAGCCCGAAGGCGCCAGCAAGCTCGGCCAGATCCAGCGCGAATGGAAAGTAGCCGAAGGCGAAGACCGCTACCGCCGCGGACTCTACACGCATTTCTGGCGCTCCAGCCCGCACCCCGGCCTGATGGTTTTCGATGCGCCGGACTCGACGACCGCCTGCACCCGCCGCGTTCGCTCGAACACGCCGCTACAGGCGCTGACCCTGCTCAACGACGACGCCTACATCGAAGCGGCGCAAGCCCTCGCCGCGCGCGTCCTCCAAGAAGCCCCGGCCGAAACCAACAGCCGTCTCGACTACGCCTTCGAGTTGTGTACCGCGAGGCCGCCCGACGCAACCGAAAGAGAAACCCTGACGCGCTTCTTCGCAAGCCAGCTCGACGATTTCCAAACCGACCCGAAGCTAGCGGAGTCGGTGCTGCGGAACACGGCGCAACAGGATCAGAACAAGCTCCCCGAAACCGCCGCCTGGACGGCAACAGCAAGAGTGCTGATGAATCTGGACGAGTTCATCACCAGGGAGTAGAAGAAAAAAACCGGCGCAGCCGGCAAAGTAGCGACAGGCGCTCCCGCCTGTCAGTTCGCCGCGGCGGCGAACAAAAAACCAATCGAGACCGCCATGACACCCGACCAAACCCACCTCCTAAAAAAAACGCGGCGTCATTTCTTCCGCGACTGCGGAGTAGGCGTCGGTCAAATAGCGCTCGCATCGCTGCTAAATCCAAGCAGCCTTTCCGCCGCCAACGAAAGAAAACCCGAAAAGCCGCTAGCCCCGCTCCCGCCGCATTTTGCCGCCAAAGCCAAGCGCGTCATCTATCTGTTCATGGCCGGTGGCCCAAGCCAGCTCGAACTGTTCGACTACAAGCCCAAGCTCGCCGAATACAACGGCAAGAACACGCCGCCCTCGGTGCTCAAAGGCCAGCGCTTCGCCTTCATGGACTCCTTCACGAAAGACACGCCGAAACTGCTCGGCCCGCGCCGCAAATTCAGCCAGCACGGCAAGACCGGCCGCTGGGTATCGGAAGAGCTGCCGCACATCGCCGGCGTCATCGATGATCTGACCTTCGTCCACACCATCAAGACCGAAAATTTCAACCACGGCCCTGCGAAAATCTTCGTCAACACCGGCTCGACCGTCTTCGGCCGCCCCAGCATGGGCGCCTGGGTGACCTACGGCATCGGCAGCGAATCCGAGGAACTGCCCGGCTTCGTCGTGCTGCAATCAGGACCGCGCGGCCCGCGAGGCGGCGCGCTCAACTGGGGCGCCGGCTTCATCCCGACTGCCTATCAAGGCGTGCCGTTCCGCTCAGGCGGCGACCCGATTCTGAATCTTTCCAGCCCCGCCGGATTCGACCACGACCGCCAGGGCAACACCCTCGCCGCCATCCGCGAGCTGAACCAGCACCGCCTCGAAGTCACCGGCGACGCCGAAATCTCAACCCGCATCGCGCAATACGAAATGGCGTACCGCATGCAAACCAGCGGCCCCGAGCTGATCGATTTCGCCGCCGAATCCAAAGAGACGCTGGAACTCTACGGAGCCGAACCAGGAGCGCGCTCGTTCGCCAACAATTGCCTGCTAGCCCGCCGCCTCATCGAACGCGGCGTGCGCTTCGTGCAGCTCTATCACACCGACTGGGACCATCACGGCGGCCCCAACGAAAACCTGGGCAGCGCCCTCAGCGCCCGCTGCCTCGAAGTCGACCGGGCCTCCGCCGCCCTGGTGCAAGACCTGAAACAGCGCGGCCTGCTCGAAGACACGCTAGTAGTATGGGGAGGCGAATTCGGCCGCACGCCAATGGGAGAAGTCCGCGAAACCGTCGGCCGCAACCACCACATCGCCGCCTACACAATGTGGTTCGCCGGAGGCGGCATGAACCCCGGAGTAACCCTAGGCCAAACCGACGAGCTAGGCTTCTTCGCCGCCGAGCGCCCAGTCCACGTCCACGACATCCAAGCCACAATCCTGCACCTGCTAGGCCTCGACCACACCAAGCTGACCTACAAATACCTAGGCCGCGATTTCCGCCTCACCGACGTCAGCGGCGAAGTGCTGCACGAGATGTTGGTGTGAAGGCTGATTCCGCAGGCTCGATTCGACTCAACACACCACCAGCGCGGCAGCTTTCGCCGTGCCACGATGGGGCTTGATCACGATCTCCACATCGTGATTGAGCGCCACCAGAAACCGCAGCAAGCGCTCGACCGCTCCGCAGCCGCCTTCAGGCGGCTTGCCCCGGCGCAGCCGGGCCTAGGCCGGCGGTTTACCGCCGGTGAAGGTGACCCCTTCCCGCGCGTCGAGCCCGTTTCAACGGGCTTATGAATTCAGAAAACGAAAGCGTGACAGCGAAAGCGTGACAGCCCCGGAACTGGCGCCAAGCCGCCCCGATCTGCCTTGCGCGGTTCGATAGGTTAGACAGCAGCCCCGAGGCGGCGGTATGTTAGAGAGAGACTACCCATGCAC
>JBBDWJ010000214.1:0-7798 GCA_040902925.1 Bryobacterales bacterium
CCGAAATTCTCCTGATGGACTGCTCGGATTCCGATCCAGGAGGGTCCTTAGGAGCGCGATTTCCCGCCGTCAAATAACGTCATTTCGCGGAAAAAATCTCGATACCCGAGTTGCGCCGCGAAGGGATTCTAGCTGCCAGCGGAGAGATTTGCGCCCTCACCGAGAGCTGGATCGAGCCAAGCCCGGGCTGGGTTGCGGCGCTGCGCGAAGCGCATCGGCGGCACCCTGATGCCGCGGCCATCGGAGGGCCCGTAGCGTTTCCTTGTGACGGCGAGGTCCCTGCTGGCGGAGAAGCCTCCCATGACAGCGCGGGCCCCAGCCGCCTTGCCTGGGCGGATTACTTCTCGGAATACGGCGCCTATGTCCCTGACCCCGGAAACGGGCGCGAAGTGGCGTCCGTGGAAAGCCTCTCGGGTGCGAACTGCTCTTACAAGCGCTGGGCTTTGGAAGAGTGCCGGGACCTGATCGATCAGGCGGCCTGGGAGCCGGTGATCCATGCCCGGCTGCGGGGGCGAGGCCATGAGATCAAGCGGGCTGCCGCGGCCTGGGTTGGCTATCAGAGACCGGCAGGGTTGACGGAGTTGCTGCGGCGGCGCTTCACCCATGGCCGTGGGCACGGCGCCGCGCGAGGTTTGGGGAGGCCCTGGATCGGGCGCCTAGCGCGTGGCGCTGCGGCGCCGCTGGTCCCCTGGGTTCTGCTGTGGCGGCTGTGGCGCGGTCTGCCGGAAGCCCCGGGCCTTCGAGGGCGCTTGTTGGCGGCTGCGGGCTGGATTTTGGTGTTGAACTCGGCTTGGGCGCTGGGCGAGGCCGACGGCGAGTGGTTCGGGCCAGCCACGGACGAGCCCGTGATCGGATAGTTGTTGCCTAGACAATCTAAGGTTAGATACTCTAGGGATAGTGGCCCGTTACGGGCTAGCGTTCGTGGACGATTCCAATAAGAGGGTTATTCGTGCCGCAGACCGCGACCCAATGCCAGCTCGCCTCGCAGAACCTCTGTTGTGGATTGGCAGTAAACGTTCCGGGCTCGGCTACGTCTAAATATCCGGGTGTGTCGTCAGCCGGTAGTGTGTCCGCCCTGTTTGGGAACAATCTGCCTCGCGGGCTCGTATACGTATTGGCAGATTGGGGTGGAGAGATTCCAGCAGGGTAATCCAAGGTCAAGGTGAATAAGCGATGAGTGCGCGCGTCAAGGTTTATGGGTTCCTGGGGCTGCTGGTGTTGCTGGCCGGCGGCGGGTATGTCATTAAGAAACAGTTCTTCAACGGCGACGTGGCGCAAGCCAACGCCGACGGGGAAACCAAGGCAGGGGCCAAGAAAGACTCTGCGGACGAAGCGGTGCCGGTGGAGCTGGTGAAGGCCGAGGAAGGCGCCATTTCGGCCTTTGTTTCGTCGACGGCGAACCTGCGGGCGCGGCGGGACGTCGAGCTGGCGGCGCGCGCCGAGGGCGTTGTCCGCGAAGTGCTGGTCGAAGAGGGCGATCTGGTTCGTGAGGGGCAGGTGTTATGCCGTCTCGACGACCGCGCCGTGAAAATTCGCGTTGAGTCCACCGACCAGAAGCTAGCCCAGGCTCGCCTGCAGCATGACAAGGCGCGCATCCGCCACGAAAAAGCCGGCACGCAAATTGCCAACACCGAAGCCGAAGTGAAACGCAGCGAAAAGGCGTTCGCCGAGGGCTTGGTTAGCGAAAAAGAAGTGGATGATCTGCGTTACCAGTTGGCCGAGTTGCAGCACGACCAGCAAGTCGCGGCATCGGAGCAAAAGGAGTTCACTCACCACGTCGAAGAGCTCGATGCGGAACTGGCGCAGGTAAAGTACGACTTGTCGCAGACCCAGGTGATTGCGCCGTTTGCCGGCTACATAACCGAGCGCAAGGTCGAGCTCGGGCAGACGGTGCGGAATCTGGACCCGCTTTTCCGGCTAGGCGCGTTCTCGCCCCTGGAGGCCGATGTCCATCTTTCCGAGCGCGATGCACGGCGGGTTCGCTCGGGACAGAAAGCCGACGTTTCGCTGGGCGCCGGCAGTGAAGAAGCCGTGGGAGAGGTACTGCGCATCAGCCCCGTAGTGGATAACTCGACCGGGACGGTCAAGGTCACGGTCTCCGTGCAACCACCCAGCCGGCTGTTCAAGCCCGGCGCCTTCGTGCGCGTGGCTATCGAGACCGATTCACGCGAGAAGACGACCCTAATCCCCAAGCGGGCGCTGGTGCAGCAGGACGGCCAGACGTTTGTCTTCGTGGCGAACGGCGAGCAGGCGCAGCGGCGTGAGGTCAAGCTCGGCTACGAGTCGGAAGGGGCCGTGGAAATTCTCGACGGCGTCACTCTGGGTGAGAACGTCATCGTCGCCGGCCAGGGAAATCTGAAAGAGGGCTCGAAGATCAAGGAAGTGCAGGGCGGCGCCGCTTAGCCTGCGCGTCTGCGGCTCTGCATTCTTCAGACTGCCGGAATCCGCGTAGCATCCGGAGGAATAACCTCAAGCTGCGCCGACTGGACCCACCAACTATGAACATCACCCGATTCGCGATTCGCCGGCCCGTTACGGTTTCGATGTTTGTAGTGGCGGTGATGCTGTTCGGAGCCGTTTCGCTCGGACGTCTGCCTCTCAACCTGCTGCCCGACATCTCCTACCCTTCGCTCACGATTCAGACCGAATACGAGGACGCCGCGCCGGAAGAGATCGAGTCATTGATCACGCGGCCCGTCGAAGAGGGCGTGGGCGTGGTTTCGGGGCTGACGCGGCTCAGCTCGGTCTCGCGGCCCGGCCAGAGCGAAGTCCTGCTGGAGTTCACATGGGACACCAACATGGACATGGCGAGCATCGACGTGCGCGAGAAGCTCGATCTGTTCGAGCTGCCGCGCGACGCCGGCAGACCCGTAATCCTGCGCTTCGACCCGTCTTACGACCCAATCATGCGCGTGCAGATCTCCGGCGACATGGGCCTGGCGAGGTTGCGCTACGTCGCCGAAGAAGACATGAAGAAGCGGCTGGAGGCCACCGATGGAGTGGCGGCGATCAAGGTCGCCGGGGGCCGCGAAGAGCAGATTCGCATCGAGATCGACGAGAAGCGCCTCGGCGAGTTGGGCGTTCCGATCAGCGAAGTGACCAACATTCTGCGGGCGGAAAATCTCAACCAGGCCAGCGGCAGCCTCTATGACCTCGACGCCAATTACCTGGTGCGCATGCTCAACCAGTTCACGTCGGTTGAGGAAATCCGCAACATCATCATCCGCGACCAGGACGGCCGCAAGATCGTGCTCGGCGACGTCGCCGAAGTCTGGCAGGGCGTCAAAGACCGCGGCGTCATCGCCCGCTACAACGGCAAGGAAAGCGTCGAGATAGCGATCTACAAGGAAGGCGACGCCAACACGGTTACAGTCGCGCGGGCCGTCAAAGCGCGGCTGGAAACACTTTCCAAGGAAAAGACCTTCCCGCAGGGGGTCACCTACGAGGTGGTCTTCAACCAGGCGGATTTCATTTCCGAAAGCGTCAACAACGTGCTGGCGTCGGCCTGGATGGGCGGCCTGCTGGCGACGCTGATCCTGTTCCTGTTCCTGCGCGACCTGCGCAGCACGGTCATCATCGGGCTATCGATACCGGTTTCGATCATGGCTACGTTCGCGGTGATGTATCAGACCGGTATCAGCCTCAACATCATGTCGTTGGGCGGCGTGGCTCTTGGCGTCGGAATGCTGGTCGACAACTCGATCGTGGTTCTGGAATCGGTACACCGCCACAAAGGGCGTCACGCCAGTATTCGCGAGGAGGTTTATCGCGGTACGACCGAAGTAGGCGTCGCGGTGATGGCCTCAACGCTCACCACTGTTGCGGTGTTTCTGCCGCTGGTGTTCGTCGAGGGTATTGCCGGCCAGTTGTTCACCGACCAGGCGTTGACGATCACCTACTCGCTGCTGGCTTCGCTGCTGGTTGCGCTGTCGCTGATTCCGGTGGCGCTGGCGGTGACCGTGCGCGGTGTTCCGGTCGAAGCGGCGAACGGTCAAGCGGCAGCCGTTGAGCCGCCCAAGAGCTTTGCCGGCCGGGTGTACTATCGGGCGCAAATCCTCTGCACGCAGATCGGCCACTTCTTTTTCCGCGACATGGTGCGCACCCTGGTGACCGATGCGCGGCGGTTGGCCAACGGTTTCGGACGGCTGTTGATGATCCCGCTCTCGCCCCTGTTGAATGGGTTTGATCGCTGGTTTACACGCGTCAATGACGCTTATCCGCGGCTGGTTACCAGGGCCCTCGACAACAAAGGGATGGTTGGGCTGGTCGTGGTGGCATCCGTGATATTGGCGGGTGCAATCGTGGGGCAGTTGGGCGGAGAGTTGATCCCACCGCTGACCCAGGGGGAATTCTCCTTCGAGATCGAGATGCCCGAAGGCACGCCGATCCAGAAAACGGACGCCGTGGTGCGCGAGGTCGAAGTCGAAGCGACCAAGATCGCCGAGGTCAAGACAGTCTTCTCCAGCGTGGGCGGCAGCCAGAAGAACCAGTTCGCCAGCGGCGTGCTGGAGGAGAATTTCGCGCAGCTCCACGTCGTAATGAAGGACCGCCGCGACCGGGTGGCCGAACAGCGCGTGATCAATCAGGTGCGCGGTTTGTTGGACCGCTACCCGCAGGTCAACCATACCTTTGGCCGGCCGACTCTGTTCAGCTTCAAGACGCCCGTGGAGGTCGAGATTTTTGCTTTCGATCTCGGGCATCAGAGCGTCGCGGCGCAAAAAGTCGCCCAGATGCTAGAGCAAATCGATGGGTTGAGCGATATCAAGACCACCACCGAGTTGGGCAACCCGGAAGTGCAGGTCCGCTTTGATCGCGAACGCCTGGCGCGCTACGGCCTGGATGAGAGCCAGGTGGCGCAACTATTGCGCAACAAGATCCGCGGCGATGTCGCTTCGCGCTATCGCGAGGGCGACCGTCAAATCGACATCCTGGTGCGCGTCGACGAGAATGACCGCTCCACGATTGCCGACCTGCGCGACCTGATCATCAACGCGCCTCCGCGCAGCGGCGGCAATCAGAACGCAGGCGCCGCCGTCGCGCAGAACAACAACAACGCTGCCGGGGGCGCCGGCCAGGTCACCGGCGGAGTGGCGCAAGCCGCCGGCGGGCAGCAAAATGCCGGGCAAGCGGGGCAGCAACAGCAGGCGCAGGTTTTCCGTCCGATCCGCCTGGGGCAGATCGCCGCGGTCGAAGTTGCGCGCGGCCCCGGCGAGATCCGCAGGATCCGCTCGCAGCGCGCCGCCGTGGTGTCGGCCAACCTCACCGGGCGCGATCTCAACAGTGTTTCCGCCGAGATCAGCGAAGGCCTGGCTCGCATTCGACCCGAGCTGCCGGCCAATGTCACGGTCGGCCTGGGCGGGCAAAACGAGGAAGTCGAGACTTCCTACCGCAGCTTGATGTTCGCCCTCAGCCTGGCGGTGTTTCTGGTCTACCTCGTGATGGCGTCGCAGTTCGAGTCGCTGACGCATCCGTTCATCATTTTGTTCTCGGTGCCCCTGGCGCTGGTCGGCGTGATCTTCGCTCTCGGCCTGACGGGAACTTCGATCAGCGTGATCGTGCTGCTCGGCGTTATCATTCTGGCGGGAATTGTCGTCAACAACGCGATCATCCTGGTGGACTACACCAACCAGTTGCGCGAGCAGGGCGTGTCGAAGCGCGATGCGTTGATCGAAGCCGGCCGCGTGCGCCTCCGCCCGATCATGATGACGACACTGACCACTGTGCTGGGGCTCCTGCCGATGTCATTCAGTTGGGGAGAAGGCGCCGAAGTCCGCGCGCCGATGGCAATTTCGGTAATGGGCGGGCTGGCCTTTTCGACGTTGCTGACGCTGGTGTTGATTCCGGTGATGTATGAGTTGTTGGACCGCAAGGTATATGTGGCCGCGGACGCTCACCCGGTGCGAACCGAAAGCGGCCCCGAGCCGGCTTTAGGGGACTGGCAGGGAGCTGACTAGGGCGGGTCGAAGGCGGAAAAAGACTACTCGGGGCAAACTCATGGACATCGAAGAAACAAGGGATACTGTCGACGGCAAGGGAGACGCCGGGGCGCGGCTGGCTGCATTCTCGGTTCGCAAACCCGTGACGATCACGATGCTGTCGATTTCGATCGTCGTCATGGGGCTGATTTCGATCTGGAAGATCCCGCTGGTGATGCTGCCGAGCATCAGCTTTCCCGGGCTGTTCGTGGTGGTCAACTATCCGAACGCCACGCCGGAACAGATCCTCGAATCGATTACCAAACCGATCGAGGAGGTCATCAGCACGGTCCCCGGCATTCAGCAGATGAGTTCGTTCTCGGGCCAGGATAACGCGCAGGTCCAGATATTCTTCGGCTGGGGCAAGCAGATCGACATGCTGCGCGGCGAGCTGCGCGAAAAGCTTGAGCGGGCGCGCGGCGATCTCCCCGAAGACGTCGACCGCATTCAGATCATGAATTTCTCCACCGAGGATATACCGATCCTCGAGGCGACGATCTCGGCCAAGCGCGATCTGCGCAACGCCTATGACTTTCTCGATGTGAAGGTCAAGAAGCCGATTGAGCGCGTCCCCGGCGTCGGCGGCGTGGAGATGTGGGGCGTGCAGCTCCAACAACTCGACATCTACCTTCACCTCGACGATATCAAGCGCTACAAAGTCGACGTGGGCAACCTGTTCCAGCGCCTCGATGGCGCCAATCTGAATGTCTCACTGGGCCATGTCAATGAAGCGGACTTGCGCTACGGCGCGGTCTCGCGGGGCGTTATCAACTCCGTCGAGGACGTTGCGAATTTTCCCGTCACCGATAACGGCCTCGTGCTGAGCGAAATCGCCGACATCGATTTTGACAACCCGGTCATCAACTCGGGCCAGCATCTCAACGGGGAATACTCCATCGGGATTACGATTCGCAAAACGTCGGAAGCAAACACCGCCGAGACCGTAAAGCGCGTTCATGAAGTTATCGCAAGCTTCAAGGAGGACCCCGCGCTCGAAGGCATCGAAATGCACGTCTGGCACGACGCCGGCAAAGAGATCACCCGCGGCTTGAGCGGCCTGCTGGACGCTGGAACCGTCGGCGCCTTGCTGGCCGTGGTGGTGCTGTTCCTGTTCCTGCGTCGCATTGGCGCGTCGCTGATGATCGGCCTGGCTATCCCTTTCTCGATCATTTCGGCGGTTGGGTTTCTCTACCTCACCGGTAACACCCTCAACATGCTGTCGATGATGGGCCTGATGCTGGCCACGGGAATGCTTGTCGATAACGCCGTGGTCGTGCTGGAGTCGATCTACCAGAAGCTTGAGAAAGGCGTCCCGCGCGAGGAGGCGGCTCGGACCGGCACCGCGGAAGTGACTACGGCGGTGGTAGCCGCAACGCTGACCTCGATCATCATTTTTGTGCCCCTCGTGTTCGGCGCCGAGACGAGCTTTTCGATCTGGCTGGGTCATGCCGGCCGCTCGATCATTCTGTCGCTGCTTTGCTCGCTGTTCATATCCTTGACGCTGATTCCAGTCGCCATGGCGAAGTTCCTTGACGTGAACGTTCGCAAGCGGTCAGCTTGGCAGCAGAAGCTGACCGCTTGGGCCGAGCCGTTGGTTCTGCGGACGGGCAGGAGAGTCTTCCGCCGTTCGGACGACTCCCCCAAGGGGTTTCAGCGGGGTTGGATGACCGAAACGTATCTCCGCCTGGTGGATTGGCCGCTGCGCCACCGCTTTCTTGTCGGCCTGCTGCTGGTGCCGTTGATGATTGGCGGCTCCGTGTGGCTGCTCAAGAATCATGTCCCTGACAATACGCCCGAGGCGGAGGAGATGAGCGGATTGCGCA
>JBBDWJ010000214.1:7808-20677 GCA_040902925.1 Bryobacterales bacterium
GCGATTTCGTCGGCCCGGTCGAGAAGTTTCTCTCCGAAAACAAAGAGCGGCTGCGGATCAAGAATTTCATGAGCCGCTACGCGAACAACAACGCCTGGACGCAGGTCTATTTCGACACCGAACGGATCAACCTCAAGGACATGCCGGAGATCCGCAAGCAGATCGCCGAAGGCCTGCCCGTCGTCGCTGGCGCGAAGATCAAGCCGGGCATGCAGGAAGGCGCGCAGAACCAGAGCTTCATCGGCGCGAATATTTATGGCGACGACACGACGGTATTGAACCAGATCGGCGCCGAGCTGAAGCGGCTCCTGCTGGCGCGGGAAGACTTTTCGGAAGTCTTCACCGAGCTCGATCAGGCTCAGGAAGAAGTGCAGATCCGCTTGAACCGAGGGCTGGCGCGCAAATACAATATCTCGCCCGAGACCGTCTCCGGAGTCTTGGGCATCGTGGTGCGCGCCCGCCAGGTGCGAGGGTTTCGCACACCCGAAGGCGAAGTCGAAATGTGGGTGCGCATGGACCCGGCCGACTTGCAGAACCTTAACGACCTGGAGTCGGTGATCGTCGGCGCCGGGCCCGAGGGCGAGCCGATCGAGCTGCGCCAAGTGGCCAGTTTCGGAGTCGAAAAGATCCCGGCGCGCATTCGGCGCGAGGAGCGCCGCAGCTTTACTTATGTCAACGGCGTCTACACGGGAGAAAAACGCGAAGAGGGTCAGAAGATCTTTACTGAGATCCTGAACGACTATCCCTTTCCGGAGGGCTACGGCTGGTCGTTCGGATTCTGGACACAGCGCCAGCAACAGGAGAACCAGGAGTTCGTCTTCAACATCCTGCTGGCGCTGTTCATGGTCTATTTCGTGATGGCCTCGCTGTTTGAATCGCTGGCGCACCCGTTCGCGATCATGCTTTCGCTGCCCTTTGCGATTGTCGGTGTGGCCCTGTTCTTATGGGCCACCGGCTCGCCGTTCAATGTGATGGGCTGGATCGGTTCGCTGGTGTTGATCGGCATCGTGGTCAACAACGGCATCGTGTTGATCGACCACATCAACAATTTGCGGCGCAAGGGATTGCCGCGCCCTCAAGCCGTGAGGGAAGGTTGCCGCGAGCGCCTGCGGCCTATCGTGATGACCGCCGCGACGACCGTGGTCGGTCTGATCCCGCTGGCCTTCGGCGACCAGGGCTTCTTCGACATGAAGTATTTCCCGATGGCGCGCACGGTGATGGGCGGCTTGATGGCCTCGACCGTACTCACGCTGCTTGTCCTGCCCGCTTACTACACTTTGATGGATGACCTAGCCATCTGGTGCCGGCGGATTTGGAAGAACAGCGCCGCCGCCGCGCCCCGGCCCGTGGATGCAAGCGCGCCTGGGGATTGAGACGCGCGGGCAGGCAGGGTTGCTGGCCCTAGATTTCTCCAGCTTTGCAGGGTATGCCGCCAACAGTTCTTCGCTGAATCTAGAATTCCACGGGGCAGGCAGGATGTCTGCCCAACCCACTCAGCTCCGATAAACCGCCAAAGTCTCTCGAGCCGCACGCTGCCAAGTGAACTCGGCGGCGCGGCGAAAACCTGCTGCAATCAGGCGTTCTCTTGCGCCCTTATCTTCCAGCGCGGCTTGAAGCGCGCCACGAAGGGCATCGACATCCAGCGGGTCAACAAGCAGCGCAGCGTCTCCAGCGACATCTTTAAGGGCTGAGCTATTCGAAGTTACGACCGGCAGGCCAGCCGACATCGCTTCGAGCACCGGGATGCCGAATCCTTCCTCAAGGGAAGCGAACGCCAGAGCGGTCGCGGTGCGGTAGAGGTGATTTAATTCGTCCCGGTTCCGATATCCAAGTACACGAATGCGGCGGCGCGCGGGGCTTCGCTCGATGCGGTCGAGTATTTCTCGTGCGCCATGCCCCGCCGCGCCCGCCAGCACCAACAGGTAGCGTTCCGGCAGGCCCTCGAACGCCTGCACCAGCCGCGCCACATTCTTTCGTTGTTGAATCGCGCCGACGTGGAGCAGGAACGGAGCTTCCAGCTCGAGCTTGCGGCGAAACGCGTCACGCGACTGCGGGGAAAATTCCGGAACGGGATCGACTCCATGATGGACAACGTTGATGCGATCGCATGGATAGTTCAGATACTCGGCGATCTGGCCGGCCGTGAATTGAGAAACGGCAATGATGTGGTCGGAACGGCCGGCGGCGTCGCGGGCCAAGCCGGAGAAGCGCGCGCGGAACTCGGGGGTCGAGTAGTCGCCGCTCATCACAAACAGGTCGTGGAAAGTCGTAATCGCGCGGCAGCCGCCGCGAGGAAACAACGTGCGCGGCAGCCGCTGGTTCAGGCCATGAAAGAGCGCGGCTTGGCGGGGCGGCAAAAAAGGTGCGAACTCCTCCATCAGGCGACGCGAGCAGTTCGAAGCCGGCAGCGGCGAAAGCAGCGCTCGAAAAAAGCGATTCGCACGGTAACACAGCACGAAGCGGTCGTCAGGGGCCGCTTCGGCGAGCGCCTGAATGATGCGGCTGCAATACACGGCGACGCCCGATGGATCGCGACCGAGGCTGTAGCTCGCGTCGAGCGCGTAAATCACCGCGCCTGCTCCCGCAAGGCCCTGCCGAACTGGCCGATCGCTATACGCGGCTGCGAACGACGCGCTGTGATGATCTGGACTGGCCCCTCGCCCCACGGCGTCCAGCGTTCGATGAGCCGCGGGGCCGAAGCGTCCGTAAAGATGTCGATGACCGGCACACCTAAAGCCGCCGCGAGATGTCCTCCGGCGGAGTCATATCCGCAGTAGATGTCGGCCGACGCGATCAGGCCGCCGAACCCGCTCAGGCTGCCTTCCCACGCAAATACATCGGCCGCGGGGACATCGCTGCCCGGTAGCGGCGCTTCGCTGACGGTCTTGTCCTGGCCCCGCAGGATAGCCAGAAGCCGACCAGTGCGCTCCAACTCTTCTTCTCCCGCGCCGCGGTCGAGAACCAGGGTGTAACCGGACTTGAGCAAAACCATGAGCGTTTCGAGCTCGAACGGGTCGTCAACGCGTTTCTCATCGTTGCCGCCAACACCAAGATTGACGGCGGCAAGCGGGCCGCGCGCCTTGGCTTTCAACGCCCGGCCTCGCTCCAAGTCCTCGAGTGGCAGCGCAACATACGGATATTCGGGGTTATACCCCCATTCCGACCCGGGTGGCGGAGTCCTGCGGATAGCTTGGCGCGTCATGATTCTTTCCGGGCCAAGAGCCTCGTCGAGCCAGCAACCGGTCAGCAAGGCAAGCGGCTGCTCTTCGGCGAGCGAATAGGAACGGCTGTCGAAGTGGTAATAGCGCGAGTCGTCGGACTCGAGCGGCAACAAGCCCAGTTGGGTGAGCCGCGAGTCGGGGTCGACAATCATGTACTCGTCCGGCCGCATGCCATCGAGCTGTTCCGCAACCCGTTGGCACAGCGATACCCAGGCGTCGAGACGCTCTCGCAGCGTTCCTCCGCGCGGATAGGCCGTCTCGACAAGTTCCACGCGAGAATCCGAGGCGAACAACGAACCGGCCTTGGCGCTTCCCAACAGCGCTATCCGCGCATTCGGAAACAGAGTCTTCATGCGGCTCAAAATCACGCTCGTGACGGCGATATCGGCGCCCAAGGTCACGCGCGAGGGCACAAATATCGTCTTCATGCGCTTGACCACCGCGTTCGATGGCGGCAAGGGATGGCGCACTTCGCTGGTTTCAGCCATCCGCCCAAAAACCACGTTTGGCGTGTGTTCCTTCGCCATTCGGATCCGGGCCGCCCGCTCGATCAACTGCTGCTTCGTCTTCAGCCCGAACTCGTCGAGCTGGCGATCGAATGCTCGGAAGGACGGCCGGCGGCGGCAATCGTCGATCACGCCGCTGAAAAAACGTACGTACAAGTCAGCCATGACGGGGTCGAAGCTATCGCCGAGGGGCTCGACGATATTTCGGAACAGGGCCCGCGACCCCGCACGGGCGACGGCGGGGTCGTCCGCCGTGGCTAGCGTGCAGAGCTGATCGAGCGAATCCGCGGGGACTTCTCCGGTGCTTTGGAGGTCGCCGAGCAAGCCGTTGGCAAGGGCCGTGATCTGGCCGGTTTCGAGCGGAGGTGGCACTTACCAAGGATGACCGATCGGCCGTGGGGCTTCAAGCGCTGGCAGCGTTGCGATGGAAGCCTTCACGGGCGGATTCTCGGCCTGTTTGGCTGTAGAGTTTCAGCTTCCGGTAGAGCGTGGTCTTGCCGATGCCTAGAATGTGCGCTGCCGCCGTCAGGTCGCCCTGCGTGTATTCCACAACCTCGAGGATATGGCGGCGCTCGACGTCGGCCAACGATGACGGCGCCTCCCCGCTGAGAGCCGCCAAGCCGTCCGCGCCCGGGCCATGGCACAGGTTGGTAGGCAAGTTCTCGGTTTGCAGCACGCGATCGGAGGCTACCGCGAGCATGTATTGGAGCGTGTTTTCGAGTTCTCGAATATTTCCCGGCCAAGGGTAATCTAAAAAGCGTTGCATTACCGGCAGTGACACCGCCGCGGGTGCGCGCGCGTGTTTTTGCAGGAAGAAGTCGACCAGGGCCGGGATGTCAACCTTGTGGTCACGCAGCGCCGGCACGGAAAGGTGAATGACGTTTAGCCGGTGGTAGAGATCTCTCCGAAAGGCGCCGGCTTCGATCGAGGCGCGCAGATCGCGATTGGTGGCGGCGAGCACGCGCACGTTCACACGGATGGGCTTGGTGGAGCCCACGGGCCGGATTTCCTGCTCTTGCAGCAGGCGCAGCAGGCGGGCCTGAACGCCGAGGCCCAACTCGCCGATCTCGTCGAGGAAGAGCGTCCCGCCGTTGGCTGCCTGCACCAGTCCTTTCTTGTCCTGAGTGGCCCCTGTAAAGGCGCCCTTGATGTGTCCGAAAAGCTCCGTCTCGATCAGGCTTTCCGAAAGCGACGAGGCGTTGACGGGCAGAAAAATCCCGGCCGCCAGCGGCGAGACGCAATGCACCGCACGCGCGACCAGTTCTTTGCCGACGCCGCTTTCGCCGGTGATCAGAACCGGCGAAGTGTTATGCCTGAGCTTGCGGATGGTTCGCAGGACGCGCTGAATCTCCGGGGAGCGGCCTACCAGGCCGAAATTCAGCGGCGCGTCGTCGAACAGCGATTGCTGTTGCACGCCAGATATTACAGAAAGGAACTCTATTATAGGAGGTCTCTGCCCTTGGAACCCGTGCTACGGTCATGAATACCGTGCTACGGCAGCAGGGCCGCGCCGCGATTCAGTGGGCGGCGGTCAATGGCTGCCGCCATGCGAGTCCGCCGCTATCCACGGCCGCCGTTATGGCGCCGCGGCGTTAGAGACATTGCGCCGTCGTGGGGTCGACCCGCAGCACGTATCCTTCGAAGCGGTCGCGGCCGATATGCTCCAGCAGCCGTTGGGCGGCATCGCGGTCGGCGGTCTGTCCGACGACCACTCGAAACAGCTTGCCATTGCCGGTTTGCGCCTCGATCATCCGCGAAACGCCGTACAGCTCGCTCATTTTGCCGCGCATCCGCTCGGCGTTGTCGCTATCCCGGAACGACCCTACCTGCACCGCGTAAAAAGGCCCTGGACACTGCAGCCCGTGGCGGGCTCCGCCGGAACCAACTGCCGCCGGATCCTCAACGCCTGTACTGGCCGTATTGCCTGCTGTCATGCCGCTCGCTGAGACCATGCCCGCCGCTGCCGAAGGGCTCGGGGAGTAGGAAACGGGCGTCATGGCGGCTGCCGCGGCGAGGACCGGCGGATAGGGCTGCCCCGGTACTCCGACGACTTCCACCTGCACGCGCGTTGTGCCCGGCCCGATCATCCGAATGGACTGCGCGGCTGCACGGGAGAGGTCGATGATGCGGTTCTTGACGAACGGCCCGCGATCGTTGATTCGGACGTCGATCCAGCGCCCGTTTTCGAGATTCGTCACCCTCACCCACGTATCGAATGGCAGACTCAGGTGCGCGGCGGTGAGCAGATCCATGTCATAGATCTCGCCGTTGCTGGTGCGGCGGCCATGATAGGGGTGCCCGTACCAGCTCGCCATGCCCTCTTCCCCATTGCCCAGGCGGGCAGGCGTGGGCGGCGGAAGCGTGACCAGCTTCGGCTTGCTGCCGCAGCCCGCCAGCAGAATCACGCACACGACCAGCCAGTGCCTAAGGGGGGGCATCAGTTTCCGTCCGCCCGTCATGGCCCTTCGTTATGTTAGGATGCCGCGGGAAAGGTCTCGCCCGGCGACCAGAGCCATTTGGAGCCCTATCAGCTTAGCACCCTAGAGTCTCGTAGGGAACTAGTCCAAATTGCTCATTTGACCGTGATTGTTCTAGTACCTAAACTGCGTATCCCGGCCCGGACTCAAGACGGAAGAAGGCCTCTCCAGGGCTCCGGTAATCCATGTAAGCTTTTGATTATGAGTCGTTTCAGTCGAACAGGCCGCGTTGGGCCGAGAGGGTAGACGGGCGAAATGGAGAACAAGTCAGTTCCTTCCGGCGGCGGGACCTTGGCCAAAGCCATGCTGGGCGTCTGCGCGGTGGCGCTGGTGGCCGCGCTGGCCGCCTATTTCACGCAGTCTCAAGCGATGATCGGCCCGGCGGTGGTGGTGCTGCTGGGGGCGCTGGCTGTCTATTTCGGTGGGCACCCCAAACTGAAGACCTTCGCGTTTACGTTTTGGGTATTCGCCTTCGTCGCGGCCGCGCTTTTCTATCCCGAGTGGTTTCTCTACTACGGCGACTACAAGCTGACGAACCTGATCGTCCCGCTGATTCAAATCATTATGTTCGGCATGGGGACGAGCCTGAGCATCGGCGACTTCCTTCGCGCGCTGCGCATGCCCAAGGCGGTCGGAATCGGCATCTTCCTGCAGTTCAGCGTGATGCCGCTGACCGGCTGGGCAATCGCCACCGCGTTCGGGTTTCCGCCGGAAATCGCCGCTGGGGTGATTCTGATCGGGTCGTGCTCAGGCGGCGTGGCTTCGAACGTCATGGCCTACCTTTCGCGCGGCAACGTCGCGCTGTCGGTGACGATGACGGCCTGCTCCACGCTGCTAGCTCCGTTGCTGACGCCGACGGCGATGCAGTTGCTCGCAGGCCGGCTGGTGCCGATCAATTTCTGGCAGATGATGGTCGAGATTATCTGGATGGTGATCGTTCCGATCGCCGGCGGGCTGCTGTTCAACGCGATCCTGCACGGCAAGCATGGCTGGCTCGACCGCGCGCTACCCGTCGTTTCGATGGCAGCGATCTGCTACATCATCGCGATCATTACGGCGAACGCCCGCGACAAGCTGCTGGACGTCGCTTTCGCGCTCATCGGTGCCGCGATACTGCACAACACGGTTGGATATTTGCTGGGCTATTTTGGAGCGCGCGCGGCGGGCCTGTCGGAAACCGATTGCCGGACGGTCGCCTTCGAGGTGGGCATGCAAAACGGCGGCATGGGAACCGGCCTGGCGATTAACGTGCTGCAGAGCGCCGATGCCGCGCTGGCGCCCAATATCTTTGGAACCTGGATGAATATTTCCGGCTCGACGCTGGCCTCCTGGTGGCGTGAGAGGCCGCCTACCGATGCCGGGAGCGCCCCCGGCTCCGAGGCCGCGAAACCGGAACACATGCCCGCGGTCACCTGATCGCGGGTAGAGCCAGCAGTCAGCCTTTTTGCGAGTTGCCTCCGGCGCGGCCTTGGCTCGGACTCGGCGCCAGACCTAGTCGCCGCCCGTAGCGATAGGCCGGGGAAGCGTACAAGGCCTCCAGATCGCGGCCCAACCGTTGAGCCCACTCGGTGCGCTCGATGACGGTCTGCTCGGCGCGGTCCAGAAGCTCTACACACTTGGTCAATTCCGCCTGCGCCTTTTGGTGCTCGGCCTCCAGGCGCTGGTAATTAGCGACGACTTCCTTGTTTTCCGCTTCGAGTTGGATGGACCACTGCGTTCGCTCGTCGAGCTTGGCTTCAAGATCGGCCGCCCACTTGGTCTTGCGTTCATTCTCTTGCTCGAGCTCATCGATCGCCTGCTGAGCTTTTTTCTGCTCGGCTTTGTGGATACGGGTAAGCTCTTCGAGTTCGCGAACCGTCTTTTCGAGCCACTCGGTCTTCTTCCGCAGCTCGTTTTCCAGAAGGTCAATGTGATGCTCGCGGTCGCGCAGCACGTTGCCGGTCTGCGGCATGTAGATGAAGGCCGGCGAGCCGTAAAGCGGCTGCTGCGAGCAAACCGCGACAAAGAAGTGCGCTTCGGCAGGCCGTGGCTCGCCTGGCTCCAGCCGGACTTTTACGCCCCGCGTATCGAGCGGCGTGAAGGCGATCGCATCGGTATGGTTTTGCAGAAAGATCGAGGTGTGCGGAAACACGCGGCCGAGCTCGGCCTGGAACTCCTCGAAGTCGAACTCGTGAACATGAAACTCATTTGGAGTGTCCCGGCTCTCGCCGTAGTAGAGCCGGTTGGGCGTCGAGACCAGAAGCTGGCCGCCCGGGATGAGCACGCGGCGGGATTCTTCGAGTAGGCCGCGCCAGTTTTCCAAATGCTCGATGACTTCGAAGGCCACCACGACATCGATCGAAGCGTCGGCGAGGGGCAGATTCGAGCAGTCGCCCTGCACGTAAAAAACGTTACCCGCGGCGTACTCGCGGCGGCCCTCGTGCAGCGGCTCGCGCGAGGCATCGAGCGCGAAGACCTGGGCTGCCGAGCGGGCTAAAAAGGCGGACCCATATGGGACGCCGCAACCGGCGTCGAGAATCCGCTTGGAGCCGGCCAGCCGCTCCGCGAACGCGTAGCGCGCCATGTGCTCGTTCAGCAGATCAGGATCAGTCTGGCCGGGGATAACCCGCTCGCCGGTGAACTCCATCAACCCTTCCACTTTCGTCCCAAAATGGCGTAGTCGAGCCCGCCGAAGAATTTTTGGCGAAACTCCCGCAGCGCTTCCACTTGGTCGAGCGCTGCGATCTCCGAATAGACTTCGGCGGCGGGATGCCGTTCGTGGACCTCCAGCTCGACGAACCCCGCCTCTTCCAGATAGTAGTGAAGTTGGCTGGCCGGCACGGGCCGTACGTGGGTGGGGTCGAGGTAAAAATCCCGGGCGAAGATCGCCAAACAGCCGGGGTTGGGCGTTTCGATCGCGAGTAGCCCGCCGGGGGCTAATTTTTCGGACGCCAACGCCACAAGCTCGGGAACGCGCGGCGGCGGCAAGTGCTCGACGACGTGCGCGCAAAAGATGCCGTCGGCCGACCCGTCGGCCTGGCTCTCCAGGTAGCCGAAAAGATCACCCTGCGTGACTTCCAGGCCCTTCGAGCGGCACGCCGCCACGGCGTCGGGGTCGGCATCGACTCCGGCCGCTTCGACCCCTGCTTCGCGGAGCACTTCCAGAAATTCGCCGCGCCCGCAGCCGAGGTCCAGCACGCGGCGGCCCGTGCGGAAATAGGGCAGATAGAACTCCTGCGCTTCACGCACGTAAGTCTCGTCGCCGCGAAACCGTTCCTCGAAACGGGCATAGTCGAACGACGCAGGGAACTGCTGGGGAGAGCCGCCGTTGGTGGGGACGGCTTGCCCGGGAACTGCGGCCGGCGCCGGCGAAGAAGCCGCTGGCTGCTGGCCTGGGGCGGCCGCTTCGGTCGACGTCCGCCGCCGGATGAGGCGCAATTCGGTGTGAATCAAGTGCTCCTGTTCGGATTTCATGCGCGCCAGGTCGTCCCAAAGCTTTTGCTGCAACTGATCGACCGTGCGCCGCAGCGCTTGCTCATAGTTGACGTGCATTTCTTCGGCGGTCCTGCGGATAGACGCATCGCGGTCGCGGGCGGCGGCCTCGAAACCTTTCACTGCCTGCATGAACCGGATCTCCGCCTGGGTCACCTTGCGCTCCCAGGCCGGCCGCCAGACGTTCCAATGGTGGACGGCGTCATCCATGAAGCGCTGATTGGCCTCGATGGCTGCCAGCCGCTGCGCGACCCGCAGCAGGTTGTAGTTCTGCTCCATCTGGACATCGATGTTGCGGTCCATGTAGTCGACGACCGTGCGGTTGAAGTCGATCTGGTCGCGGACAAACCAGTTCAACGCCCGGGCTACGGCCTTCTTTACCGTCTGAATGCTGTTGTTGACCAGGCCGGAAGGCCGCGGGTTGACGGTCCCGATGGCGGCGGATTTGCCGAGCGAGGCGTCGCGCGCGTGGCCCAGCGGGTCGAGCCCCGGTAGCTCGAAATCAGGGATCTCGGCGACCCTTTTTTCGTGCCGGGAACGAACCTTTTCGCGGATTCCATCCACGACGCTGGCGATCTGTTCGGGCGTCATATCCCTGTTAGCTTACACGTTTTGCTGGGCGGCGCCGACGGCCTCTCAAGTCTGACAAATCCGGTTTGACTGGGAGGAGAGGCAGAGAAGAAGGCGCGGCAAAAGGCAATTAGGAGAAGGCAAAAGGCAAAGTGCAAAAGGCAAAAGACAAAAGTTAGGAAGGAGGCAAAGCAGAAGGTGCCGGCTAAGTTTGCGGAGGTAGGGCTTTACGATGAGCCGTGGTTGAAGCTTGACGGCGCTACTCAATGGCCGCTGCCATCGGAGAAGCCGGTACCGCTGCAAGCCGCTGACCGTGGCTTGCTGAACGATACTGGGAACGAAGGAGGTCTTGCCATGCTTTCGCGACGCTATCTCGGAATCTCGGTGTTCGCCGTATTGCTTGGGTCCACAGCCTGCCAGACGGCTGGGGACGCCCCGCCGGCATTGACTCCGCCGGCGTTTGACCTCGCGAGATACCGCATTGTGGATCTCTCCCATACGTTCGACGACGAGACGATTTATTGGCCTACCGACGAGCCCTTTCATCACGACCAAAAGGCCTGGGGCGTCACCGAAGGCGGCTACTGGTACAGTTCCTTTACCTATGGCGGCAGCGAGCACGGCGGCACGCATCTCGACGCACCGATTCACTTTGCCGAAGCCAAGCATTCGGTCGATCAGATCCCGATCGAGCAACTGATCGGCGAGGCCGTGGTCATCGACATCAGTGGCCAATGCGCCCGGGACCCGGACTACATGCTGGCGGTCGCGGATATCGAGGCACACGAAGCGGAGCACGGAGCCATTCCGGCTGATGCGATGGTGCTGGTGAGAACCGGATGGGCAAGCCGCTGGCCCGACAAGAAGGCCTACATGGGCTCCGACGTCGCGGGTGACGTTGCGAACCTGCATTTTCCGGGTGTGTCGCGCGAGGCCGCCGAGCTGCTGGCGGCGCGCTCGGTGGCCGCCGTGGGGATCGACACGGCCAGCATCGACCCGGGAGTATCGCGCGATTTTCCGACCCACCAGGTGCTCGGCGCGGCGCAGATTGCGATCCTGGAGAACGTGGCTAGCCTCGACGACGTCCCGGAACGGGGGGCATTGTTGTTTGCCTTGCCCATGAAAATCGGCGGCGGCTCGGGAGGGCCATGCCGGGTCGTTGCGCTCATCTCTACTAAAAAGTAATAAAACATGGTTGACTAAGTAAACCTGGTTGTCTTACTCTCATTGGAGAGGGAACAACGATGAAGCAGCCCAAGGTCGCCGATGAAGTCTGGATCGCACTTGCCCTACTCCACCAAAACCATCCCGAACGCTACGGATTCCGTAGTGGCGAGATTCTGAAGTGCGCCGAAGCACTGCATCCTGGATTGCCTTGCCGAAGCGGAGTCCAAGCGCACATCTCCGGGCACTGTATAGCGAACCGCAAACCAACACCCAACACGCTCCGATACAGCTACCGCAATGCCGACGGAACGTATCGGCTCTACCGAGACGGCGATGACTACCATCCCGGGCGCGAGAAGGGGAGGGTAGCGCCGGACGATACTTCTTTGCCAGAGAGGCACCGGTCGCTCGTCCAGTGGTATTGGTCGGAATACAATCAACGCCAAGGATCGGAGGCATTACGCAAGGAGCCGCCGGTTAGAATCGACGATCTCAAGGTTGCCGACGAGGTCTGGCTCGCCCTCGTTCTATTGCACCGGGAAAATGCATCGCGAGACTCATTTAGTGCCCAAGAAATTGCAGCCCAGGCCCAGAAGCTACATCCTGGCGTTCCCAATCGGCCGGGAGTTATGCCTCACATCTATGCTCACTGCGTTGCCAACGTTCGGCCAGCCAGCGGCCGGTATCGAATGCTCTATCGCGAACCGGACGGGAATTTGCGTTTGTATCGCGACAATGACGACTATCATGCGGCCCGAGAAGGGTCTAAGACTACCCCGCAGCGAGCAGCCTTGCCAGCGGAGCACCGCGAACTTCATGATTGGTACTTTCGCGAGTACAACGTCCAACGCCGCGACGATAATGACCCGCTAATGGAGTTGGTTGGACTCGGCGCGGACGTATGGAAGCGACTGGGGGGCGGGGACAAGTTCATACGCTGGCAGCGCTCGGACATTCCCACGCAGCCGTTGGAAGGTCAGGCGCCTTCTCCCAAGCAGCACCGCAGGTACAGAACTTGAGGGACCTGTCGTGAGCCTAATCCTCTGCGGGGACCGGCGCCGCCCGGGCGCGGCGCCGGTTCGCGAACCCACAACCGCTCTGACTAAGCCATGAGGAACTCCGCAATGAGCGTGGTCTTCTGGGACACGAATCTGTTCATCTACCTCATCGAACGACACCCCGAGTTCTTTCCCGTCGTCGAGGGAATTCGACGAAGGATGCGCGCGCGGAATGACCGGCTCTGTACGAGCACTCTGACCTTGGGAGAAGTCCTGGCCGCACCTCACGCGGAGGGAAACGAGTCGTTGGCGCAACGCTACCGCGACATTCTCCGCTCTCCTAACGTCGAAGTATTGCCGTTTACTATCCAATGTGCGGAACACTATGCAAGTATTCGGACCGACCGAACAATCGGTCGATCCGACGCTATTCAACTAGCCTGCGCTGCTGATGCGGGC
>JBBDWJ010000215.1:0-5740 GCA_040902925.1 Bryobacterales bacterium
ACAACGCCGGCGTCGAATAGCCGCGAGCGACGTCGGGCCGCTCCACGCGCCAGATCGTTTTGCCTGTTTCTTTGTCGACGGCCAGCATGAACGAATCCGTCTCGCCATCGAGCACCTGGATGATGCGGTCACCCGCCAGCACGGGCGACGCGCCGATGCCGAACGGATTGTTGAACGGACCCAACGGCACGCGCCAACGCTCGTTGCCGTCGGGCCCATAGGAGATCAGCCCGAAATCCTGGAAAAACGAAACGACGTTTTGTCCGTCGGTCACCGCGCTCGGCGACGCGGGCGTATTCGGCTCGCGAATCCCGCCCTGGCGCTCGCTAACGATCTCGCGCTGCCAGCGGATGCGGCCCGTCTTGCGGTCGAGCGCAATCGTGTAGAGCTTATCGGCCTCGTAGCCGGTCAGAAAAATGCTCTCGCGGCTGAACACGGGCGAAGAAAGCCCATCCGGCAGCGGCGTTTTCCAAACGACGTTCTTCTCGGGACCGAACTCGGCGGGAATGCCCGTTTCGTTCGAAATGCCCGATCCGTTGGGCCCCCGGAAGCGGGTCCAGTCCTCGGACCACAACGTCGCGGCAGCGGCCAGAAAAATGCAAATCTGCGGCAGCCAATGTCGGAAACGAACAGGCATGAATGCTCCTCGATCAGCAGTGTTTAAAATTTCTTTCAGGCAGACGGCTCGGCAAGCCGCCGCATCCGTCAGACAGCGCAACGGCGCCGACTTCTAAAAACCTACCACATTCGGTTCCTGATCCCGGCCTGTGTTGCGATAGACTATCCCACCATGAGGCTCTCCACGGGAAAGTGTTTACTCCTCGCCGCCGCGGCGTTCGCCATGCTGGCTTGCGCGGAAAAGCCCGCCGAGCCGGACGGCCCTTCCGTAGAGCTGTGGGGCGTTTGGGAAGAGGCGTTCACCGCCGCGAACGCCGACCCGCGCGAAACCGAGCTGACGGTGAAGCTGCGCTCGCCGGGCGGGGCGCAACGCGAGATCGAGGGCTTCTGGGACGGCGGCTCCAACTGGCGCGCGCGGTTCATGCCGACTGAGCCCGGCGCCTGGCAGTACGAAGCGCAGTGGGACTCGCCGGCGGGAAGCCAGCCAGGCCCGGCGGGAACTTTCGTGTGCGTGCGGGCGGAAACGTCGAAGAACCCTTTGCTCCAGCACGGACCCGTCAAAGTTTCGAGCGATGGACACTATTTCGAGCACGCCGATGGAACGCCATTTTTCTGGCTGGTCGATACCGTGTGGAACGGCGCGCTGCTTTCCGATGACGCCGGCTGGCAGAACTTCCTGGACGATCGGGTCGCGAAAAAATTCACCGGCGCGCAGTTCGTGATCACGCAATGGCGCACCGCGCTCACGAACGCCGAGGGCCAGGTGGCGTATTCGGGTTTTGACGACATCGAAATCCACCCGGAGTTCTTCGCGCGCATCGACAGGCGGATCAGCGAGGTGAACGCCAAAGGTCTGGTGGCGGTTCCGGTGCTGCTGTGGGTGCCGGGCGAAAAGGAATCGAACCCCGGCAATCTGCCGGCCGAACAAGCCATCCGCCTGGCGCGCTACATGGTGGCCCGCTACCACGCGCATCACGTGATTTGGTTTCTCGGCGGCGACTCGGCATACGACGGCGAGCACACCGAGCGCTGGAAGAGCATCGGCCGCGGAGTTTTCGGCGACCGCGAACACGCCCCCGTGTTTTTGCACCCGCGCGGCATGCACTGGCCGTGGGACGCGTTTCGAGACGAGGAGTGGCTCAGCGCCCTCGGCTACCAGAGCGGCCACGGCGACAACGCCGAGACGCTGGCGTGGATTCATTCCGGGCCCGTTGCCCAGGGCTGGGAGCAAGGCCCCGCGAAACCCATCGTCAATATCGAGCCGCCGTACGAGGATCACATTTCCTACCACTCGCGCGAGCGGCACAGCGCGTACAACGTCCGCCGCGCGACGTATTGGAGCCTGCTGAACGCTCCGACCGCGGGAGCGACCTACGGAGCGCACGGCGTTTGGAGCTGGCAAACCGCGGCCGGCGTGCCGTTGAATCACGACCGCAGCGGCGAAGCGAAGCCGTGGCAGGAAGCGATTCAACTGCCCGGCAGCACCGGCATGCGCTACATGGCCGAGCTGTTCGCATCGTTGCCCTGGTGGCGGTTGCGTCCGGCGCAGTCGCTGCTTACGGTGCAACCGGGCGCGAAAGATCCGGCGCAGTTTGTTTCGGCGGCGCTCAGCGCCGACAACGACGCTGCCGTGTTCTATCTGCCGGTTGGAGGCGCGATCCGCGTATCGAATGAGGCGCTACCAGAGGGTTTGTCAAAAGACGAGTGGTTTGACCCACGCACCGGGCAGCGATCACCGGCCGAGGGAGCCGATGGGCTCTACCAGGCGCCAAGTTCGGAGGATTGGGTGCTGCTGCTGCGGGCAGCCGCGTCCACGGCTCCTTAGGCGTGCCCTTCCGCCCTCAGCTTCGCGTTTGCGGTTTTGCCTTTTGCACTTTGCCTTTTGCCTTGCCTTAGTCCTCTGTCCCAAGTGCGTCGTATGCTCAATCCGGATGTCGCCGCAAGGCCTCGAAAAACCGCACCGTCTGCTCGATCGCCCAGAAACGCGGCGTACCCTTGGCCAGAAAAGCGACATGTCCTCCATGCGGCGGCGCTTCAAGGTGCAAGTCCGGGTTCTCCTCCAACGGCAAGTCCTCGAATACCTCGAACGGTATGAAGGGATCATCCTGGGCCTGGATCAACAGCGCGGGCAGCCGGATCTTTTCGAGAAACCCAGCCGACGACGCGGACTCATAGTAGTGGTCCGCATCGCGGAATCCGAATGCAGGCGCGGTGATGGCGTCATCGAAGTCATAGATCGTGCGAATACCATCCCACTGCACCTCGCCGAAAGTTTCGGGCATCAACTGCCGCTTACGTAGCACAGTCCGCCGCAGCTCCCGGAGAAAGCGAACTTCGTAGATGCGATTGACCCGTTCCCCCAATTTCCGGGCGCACACTCCCAGGCGAATCGGCACCGAGATTCCGCAAACCGCGAGCACATGCACGGGCGGGTTCTCGCCCCATTCACCCGCGAGCTTTAGAACCATGTTGCCGCCCATCGAGAACCCGGCGAGAAAAATTGGCCGCGGGGCGAGTTGCTCGATAACAGCGCGCAGGTCGCTGGTCAACCCGGAATGGTAAAGCGTGGGCGACAGATGCTCGGTACCTCCGCAGTTGCGAACATTGAGCCGCAGCACGTCAAAGCCCCCGGTAAGCGCGCGCTGCGCCAAGGTGCGCATGTAGGGAGCGTCGCTCGAGGCCGTCAGCCCGTGCACTGCGATCAATAAGGGCCGGGGCTCGCCTGCAATCGCAGTCGCATCGGCATCCATGTCGTCAGAGCTGGTTGTGGCCTTGGCCTCAGCGTCCACCGAGGCAGCGGGCGCGCCTTGCGGCGACAAAGCATTGTAGTGGCCCAAGACTTTCACGCCGGGCCCGGTGGAAAAGTAGTGCGGCCGAGTCGGCCAAGCATTCTCGTCGAGTCTCGCCGGCCAATAGCGGCCGACGATGGTCTGTAGATGGGGGTCTCGGAACAGAGGCGCGAAACGTAGGCGCCAACTCGCGGCTAGGCGCGCATCGGCCGATGACACAGAAGTAGCCAATCCACGCCCCTCAGAGTTTTGCGGGTTCAGTTACGACGACGGACTCTTCTTGGCCGGTTCTTTCAGCAGAGTGTCGAACGATTGGCGCAGGTTGTTCTCCTGCTCCAGCCAAAACTTGCGGTCCTGGCCCGGGTGCTCTTCACGAATCACGCCGTTGCGGTCCACGATGAGCATATACGGCACATAGGGATTGTGCATCACCGAGAATTCGCCGAACGCGCTCCAGTCGGAACGCGTCGTCAGCCCCAACGGAAAATTGGCGCCAAACTTCTGCTGGAATTCCTTGAGATTGCCCGACGCCGACGGATTCACGGCCAGACCCAGAATCTCCAGCCCGCGCGGCTTCATCTCCGTGTACATAGGCGCGAGAAGTTGCGCGGTCTGCTGGCAATGCGGGCAATCGGTGGAAAAGAACATCACCGCGACCACCTTGCCGCGCAACTGCTCCAGGGTAATCTCGCTGCCCTCGAGCGTTTTCAACTTGAGCGGCTTGGCCGGACGCGGCACGTCGGCTGCAACAAGTGTCAGGGCGGTGAAAAGGGCCAGAGCCGCGGTCGTTATAAAGCGCATAGAGTGCCACCTCAGCATTCGTTTTGCAGGGAACTTCTGCGAGAACCAAAGCCTATTTCCAATGTATCACACCGTTTCGGCCCGGACTGGCGTGGTGTCGGCGCGGCGATCTCCACTCGCCTTCTTCGTTAGACTCCCTAGTCGGAAGAAGGGTTGCCCGCATGCGGCTCTTCCAGCAAGGGTTCGACGACAGCGCGGAAACGCTCCTCCAGGTTGTCGTAAAACGCGCGGTCTTCGCCGCGAAATTCGCCCCGAATCGTCCCGCTGCGATCGACGAACAGCAGATGCGGAACGTAAGGCGGCCGGGAGCGAACGGGAAAGCGTCCAAAGCGCGCCCAGTCGACGCGCGAACCAACGGCCAGCGGGAACTCGACGTCGAACACATCGGCGAAACGATCCAGATTTTCAGCCGCCTTCGAATTAGTCGCTACGCCGAGAATCTCAAATCCTCGCGACCGGAGTTCCTTGTGAAGCGGAACAAGGACTTTGGCCGCTTCGTGGCAGTGACCACAGTCGGTGGAGAAGAACATCACGACGACCACTTTGCCTCGCAACGCCCACAGCGAGGTGACGTCTCCGGATAAGGTCTTCATCCGCAGCGGCGGCGCCGGGCGCGGCACAACCGCGCCGCTCAGCAGCGTCGAGACCGCCAGCAGCAACAGCACTATCCTGATCAACGATTGGCGCACCATGAGAGCTTCCCGGAACAATTATAAGGTTTGAGAGCCGCGTGGGGCGGCCGGCTGCGCCCCGACCTCTCACAGCCCTCACTCAGGCAGTCCTTCAATGCTGCTTACCACACTCCCATCGACCCGAATCCGAAAACCGCCGTCGCCGCTGCTACCTGCCAGCTCATGCGCGCTTTCCATCGTAACCTTCACCGCGCTCCATTTTTGCTTGCAGATCTCGATGTAAGCCTTGAAAAACTCCGCGGCGCGAGCATCGCTTTCCCACTCCGAGGCGTAAAGCATCACCGCGCGGTCCTTCTTCTTGTTCTCACGGAGTTCGTAGTGAGCTCCCCGCCACGACGGCGCCAGTTCGTCTGCGCGGTCCTGGTCGAAATACTGCTTGAGCAGTATCCAATGGTCGAGCTCTCCCGCCTGTCCTTCTGCGGCCTTCTTGAAGCCGCGCAAGTTGCGGGGCTTCGGCAGCGGTGGCCTGGTCGGCTGGCGGCCTTCGAAATACGCTTCGGGATGCAGTATTTGCTGCGTCGAGATCGGCGGACGCTTGAAGACTATCGTAAACGCATCCACGCCGTGCTTTTCCACCACCGACTGCTGAAACAGCATCCCGTCGGTGTAAGGAAATAGCAGCGATTCCTTGATGTAAAGCGGCGCCCCATCGTAGACCGGGTACTCCCGCGCTTCCACGCGAGAGGCCGCGGCGGCTGCGACCGCCACCATGCGATTGTCGACCATCGAGCGGCCGGCCGGGCGCAACACGTACTCGGTCATCGCCCACGAGGCTTGACCTTCGAGCACCGCCGAGCGCGCCACGTCTTCGTCGGCGCCGTTGGCCTGCTTCACGAACTT
>JBBDWJ010000215.1:5750-20659 GCA_040902925.1 Bryobacterales bacterium
AAGTGCTGGTCCGCCAGCGCATGCGCTAGTTCGTGAACCAGCGCGAATTCCTGCATGTCCTCGGGAGTCCAGGTGGCCATGTACATCTTGCGCGTCTTGAAGTCGTAGAGCGCGGTGGCCTGCTCGGTGAGGACATCGGTGAGCTGTTTTACCAGATCGAAATCATCATCCACGAAGCCGAACTTCTTCAGGAAGAGCTGGTCCAGCCGCACCTCGTCCGGTTTGATCTCTTCGCCAATCCTTTTCGAGACGAGCTGATTGATTTCGTCCCGCGTGAGCACGGCGCGCTCGATCGGCTCAATGAGGCTAAGGCCCATAATGTCCGCCAGTGAGGCGAGCATCTCGTCGACCTTCGAGAACAGCTCCTTCTCGCGCGAGGCGCTGATCTCGGCGTCCTGCGGAGCTGCGGCGGCTGCGCCCGCGATCAACGCCAGGGTGATCAGAACTACCGCCAGCCGCGCGCCGATCGCGTAAGCGATGTTTCTGCGAAGGCGCGGTCGAGTTCGCCGAAGGGTCAGTTTATGCATCGATAACAGCCGATAGAGTGTAGCGCCGCCGGTGAGATCGCGGCGGAGGGATACAGTGGTCTGCCATGTTGGATGAGGCTTGAACGCTCAGCGTTCCTACTATTTCGCCAAAGCGTCCCCGGCTGGCGGGATGAAATCGGAAGGGGGTGTACGGCCGGGGTTTCGCGTAACACCGCCGCCTGACGTTTGCGGCCGTCAAGCGATCAGTGTAGCCCCGGCTGTGGGGAGACGCAAGCTCGCCGGGCTAGGAAACCCGCGACGAAGCCACACGCTCGAACTGAGAGCCCTGGCGGCTCAAACTCTTGTCGCGATACATGCGGCGGTCGGCCAGATAGATCAGCTCCGCCGACTCGCTGGCGTCGACGGGAAACAGCGCGGCGCCGACGCTGATTTTCGGGCGCAGATACACTCCCTCGGTTACCATGATCGGCTTCGAGGCGAGAGTTTTCTTGATGGCCAGCACCTTGGCGTCCAGGCCGTCTTTGGCGATGCCCGGCACGATGGCAAGAAATTCGTCGCCGCCGACCCGGCCCAGGAAATCATAGGAGCGCAGGTGCGTCCTCAAGTTGCGCCCGATATCGAGCAGCAGCTTGTCGCCCGCCGCATGGCCGTAGGAGTCGTTGACCGGTTTGAGCCCGTCAAGGTCCATGTAGAGCACGGCAACGGTCTGATTCTCGCGGTCGGCCCGTTTCAGCTCCGATTCGAGCTTGCGGAAAGCCGCGCGGGCGTTGGGCAGGTTGGTCGTCTCGTCGGTCTCCGCTTCCTGGTAAACCTTTTGCAGCGCTCGCGACGACATCACCGTGGAAGCCAGCTTGGGAGTGATCAAGCTGAGGAAGTCCCCGTGCTGCTCGTTGAAATTGCCCGCTTCGGTCGACCCGAGCACCAGTACCCCGACCACGCGGTCCTCGAGCACGAGAGGCGCGACCAGGGAGCTTTGGATGTCGTCGAGATAGCGCGGCACGCGTCCATCGACCGCTTCCGACGGAGGCGCGTCGGCGACCACGGGCAACCGTGTAGTCGCGGCCTGCGCGATGACGCCTTGATCGGCGGGCAGAACCAGCCGCGACAGGCAATGGTCCGGCAGCCCCTCGGCCTGCAATAGCACGTACTGGTCTTTCTCGAGGACGAAGATGCCGGCCTTGTCGTAGGGGATGGTCCGCCGCAGCGTCTGCAGGCAGTCCCGAACGCTCTTTTCGAAGTCCAGGTCCGCGCCGAGATTCGTGAGAATGTCGTAGAACGCCACCAAGTGCTCCGGCACCATCGCCAGCCGCTGCAACAGGTGAGGCTGAATGGAGTGCTCGCGGTCTGAGCCCTCGTCCATCAGTTCGGCCGGCAGCTCGATTACGGCCCGCTGTTCAAAGGCCAAGCGGCGCTCGGCCTCCAGCTCGCGGCGCAGTTCCTGGCGCAAGCCGGGCAACGTTACCAAAAATGCGTCGACGACGCGCGGATCGAAGATCTTGCCGCGCTCTTCGCGCAACACTTCCACCGCCTCGTCCACCGACATCGCGTCGCGGTACGGCCGGTCGGTCAGCAAGGCGTTGAAACAATCGACCAACGTGAGAATACGGGCCAGCAGCGGGATCTGCTCGCTTTTCAACCCCCGCGGGTAGCCGCTGCCATCCCAATGCTCATGATGCGAGAGCACGATCTGCTCGACCGGTTGCGGAAGCTTTGCCCGCGAAATGATCTCGGCTCCGATCATGGCGTGGCTGGCGATCTCGCTGAACTCATGCTGCGTCAGCCGCGACGGTTTGCGCAGGATGTAGTCGGGCACGCGGACCTTCCCCACATCGTGCAGCACCGAGGCCAGCTCCAGCGTGCGGATGTCGGCTTCCGGGCATTCCAGAGCCTCAGCCAACAACCGAACATGCCGCTTGACCCGCTGCAAGTGCCCGACCGCGGTGCCATCCTTGGTGTCGATTGCTTCGGCGAGCGTTTCGATTGCCCGCTGCTGGGTTTCGTCGAGAGCCTGGGCCTGGTTCTCCCGCTCCGAAAGCCGCGCAAGATAGGTTTTTAGGTAAAGGCCCACGGCGCCGGCGACGAATAACCACGCCGCAAACTCGATCCATCCGGAAGACCGCAATACAAAACGGGCGCTGACGACAGCAATGGGAGCGAGCACGTACACCGGAGCGCTCCAAAAGTGATCGCTCTTCCAGACGGCCCAGGGCGACGATTTGCTGTCGATTCCGAGCAGTGTCGCGCTGACGGCGCTGGCGGTCACGAAGTAGGCGCCCACGGCAAACGCGAGGGACAGAATTAAAGCGAGGCCAACCTCTTCGAATGCGTAGCGATAGATCTCGCAAGCGGGCGGAACGGCGATCGCGGCGGCGGCGACATCCATCAGGGTGTGCCTGCCCTTATGTTGTTCGCGGCGATCGAGGAGCCAATCGAAAAGCAAAGCGGCCGTAGCCACCAGGAATACGAAAAGGGCGGGTTGCGAAACAATCGCGGCGGCCACAGGAAGGATTGCCAGCGAGACCAACTGCTGCGTGCCTGGCAGCTTGAGCTTGAGCTGGCTGGTCGCGCAGGCCAGAATCGCCAGCATCGCGACCTCAATCCAGTCGCCTGGCTGAGCGTAGAACAACATGGAGGCTGTCGCGGCCACCGCAGCCACCAGCAAGACCCCCTGGACTATTTGGGCGAACGTGGAGCGCATCGCCATGAACACAGATTCCCTACCCATCCCGCCGACACCTCGACCAAAGTGCGGAGGTCGAAGCCGCGAGCGCACGAACAAGAATTAAGGTCCGCGTCCGCGCGAGGGTGGACGCAGCAGAAGCGGCGGGCAGCAGAACTGAAACCCAGTCCAATGACCCACACGCCACACCCTGCTGTGTCTGGGGGGGAATCTCGCGCTATCCGAACCGGCAAATCACCATTCTATCCGCCGGTGCGACCATGGTCTCGGTACCGAGAAGCCCTTAGAGTCCTCAGTCCTAGTACCAATCCCACTATACATCCTTTTTTTGCCTGAATCAAGACCAAATGTTACACCGGGGGCCCTCTAGGGGCAAAATCCCTATATCCAGGGATTCCAGAGTCTCACTCGGAACACAGTAGCATCCGGTCTAACCAAGGATAGGTCAGGAAAATCACAAAGATCCGCCGGGCGCGCCATCCGTGGTGGGCCATCGCAGGCCAATATGCGCCGGAAATTGACCAACCCTCGCACGATTCCAGTAATAGAACTCCCGAGATCACCAGGCCGACGCGTCCCTAGGTGCGCATTAGGCCACATTCCGGCGGCCTCGAACAGGCGCGCTGAAATCTGCGTTGGCCGAAACGAGAGTCCCTGGCAGAAGCAAAACAGCCTAAAAACGGGCTCGGCCAAGAGCTTGCACCAGACGCGGCAAGCGCTGTTCGGCGTCGCGGTCCCTGCCGTAACGGGCGGCGTTGTAGCAGGCGGTGATCTGCTCGATGAGGCCGCGCAGCTCGGAGTCCTTTGCCGAACGCGAAAATTCCTCCGCGGTTTGCCAGGAGCGGCGTTCCATGCCGCGCCGTTTCAGGATGTCGAGCGCGCGGCGGTAGAAAAATGTGCTGTCGGCGGGCAGCCCCTTGCCGCTTCGCAGACGGCGCGCGTGTTGGGCGCGCTTCCAGTAGGGCACCAGGATGCGGAACGCCATGGCCAGCGCCATCAGTAGAGCGAGTGCGGCGGCGATCCCAGCTACCGCTGACGACGGCTTGCCGGCGGCTGGGCCATCCTTAGAAGAAATCAGCATTCCCCAGAAACGCCGGGCGTGCGCCATATTCTCGTCGATCCCGCTGACCAAAAACAGGGCGACGTGACGCGTGCGGCTCTGCACGGCGCGGGCGAGCTGAAGCTGGTGCGCGAAATCATAGTCCAGCACCCAATCGCCCCACGCCGACTGCAGCGCGTCCCAGTACATCCAAAGCTGCGCCATCCATGGATTCATCACACCGTCGGGAGCCGCCGGCGTGGGGTCAAATTCGATCCAGCCATACGCGGGAATGTACGCCTCGACCCAGGTGTGCGCGTCGCGCGAGCGGATCACGTGCAAGCCTGAGATCGGGTTATCGATGCCGCCGGCGAAACCGTTGACCAGGCGCGCCGGCACGCCTTGCGTCCGCAGCATCACCGCCATGGCGGAAGCGAAATACTCGCAGTGACCTCTACGCCGCTCAAACAGGAAGTGTGCCAGCGGATCGGAATGCCGCGCCGACGGAAGGTCGAGCGTATACCCGAACTCGCTGCGCAAGTACGCTTCGATCGCCTCGGCCCGCGCCAGTACGGTGGGCCGCGAAGCGGCAATTTGCTGCCCCAGTTGCGCGATGCGCGGGTCGACCTCGGGCAACCGCAGGTAGAGATTGCGGAAGCGCTCCGAAAAAGTCTCGGTCACGTCGGCGGGCCGCTGCGACCTGGCGTCGGTGACCCAACTGACCACTTCGTACTGCACCGTCTGCAGGCCGCCGTCGAGAACTCGCAGGGAGTCGGTTTCGTCGACAACCAGCCGGTCGAAGCTGCCGCTGACAATCTGTTCGGGTACCCCGGTTACGAACAAAGCTTGCGAGCCGAGCGGCTCGAGCGCGACGCGGTAGTGGATCTTCCTGCCGGCCTGCGAGTGATGCCATCGCCGCGGCATGGCGTAGCTGCCGGTTTCGATCAACTGCGAGCGCGGCTGGCTTGACCAGCGCCGCCCGTCGAAGCGGGTCAGCGCCACGCCGCGCCAGCGCCGTTGATGGACGTCCTCCTCCAGGCCGAGCACGCGCATCACCGGCGTGTTGTCGGGCTGTAGCGCGCCGATCGCGCCAAGGTCGACTTCCGACGAAAAACCGATCGTGGGGTCCAGGGCAAATGGCGAAATAGGCGCCCGGCCCATCATCCTGGGCAAAACCAGAAACAGCGTGAAACTGAGGGCCAGAATGCCCGCGGCCATGGCGCCGCTGGCCGCCGCCAGCCGGAACCCCAGGCGATTGCCTCCCGAGCCTGAGCTCTCGATGATGCGCGCGCCCGATTCACAGCCGCGTTTGACTTCGAAACTGACGATCGCGGTGGTCGCCAGGCAAAGAAACAACAGCAACACGCCGAGGTACCCAACGCCGGGTACGAACATGGACGCCGCCAGCAGATGCAGGAACGCCAGCAAGCCGAGATAGGAATAGTCGCGGCCCGACTTCGCGGTCAGCAGCTTGAGCGCCGTGAAAAAGAACATCATGCGGATCGTCGGCGCCACAAACGAATGGGAGATCAGCACGTAGTCGAGCGGGTAGAAGAGGAGATAGAGCAGCGCCAGCAGCGTGGCCGTTCCCTTCGGCAGTTCGAAGCGGACGACGTCGAATGTCGCCAGCAAGCGCAGCACCAGAGCCGCGAGCATCACGACCGAGATGAACGGATCCAGCCGGCCCGTGAAAAGAATCGCGAAAAAACCATTCGCGAGCAGCAGTACGAGCGAAACCTCGAAGACATGTCCGATGCGCCGGGCCGGTGCTGCGGAGGCCGCGGCTGCGGAGGCGGGCCCTACGGAGACGGGGGCTGTGGAGGCGGATCCCACGCCTTGATTCTACCCGCCGCCGCGCTGCGGGAACAGCCGCACCCAGGTGCGGCAGGCCCCCTTTTGCCTTTTGTACTTTGCCTTTGCCTTTGCCTTGCTTTATCTTTGCCCCGCCGCGAGTAAAATGGCCAAACCTGAGCTAACCGCCGCCGCGCGGCGGGCACAGCCGCGGCCGCAGGTTGCGCGAAGGTGAGCGCCGGGGCCGTCAGCCCGCTCGACCGTAGTGGCGTGTCGGCATGAAGCTGAGACGCTACCTTTGAAAATCACAGCGTTTGAAACCGAGGGTCTTCTCGTAAGAGCACGCTGCCTTGACGCCGCCCGGCGTGAATCGGGATCATCACCTGCATGAGAACCCGCTTACTCCTGCTGTTTGCTTTGGGAGCGTGGCTGGGCGCCACGGTGTTCATGTGGATGGTGGCGACGCAAAACTTCGCCGTCGTCGAGCAGCTTCTGACAAGCCCCGCGGAAGGCTTCGCGGCAACCGTCTCGGCCCTCAGCCCGGACGAGTTGCGCCTGACGCTGCGGCACCAGGCGTCGGAAGTGAACCGCCTGTTTTTTGAAGGTTGGGGAATGCTGCAGCCGCCCCTGGCCGTCCTGGTGATGCTGCTGGTCTGGCGCTCGGGCAGCCCCAGAGCGATCGTGGCCGCGGCAGCGTTGATGCTGCTGATCACGGTCTTTCTGCAGCTATACGTCGTGCCCGAAACGGTGAGGCTGGGCCGGCTGCTCGACTTCGTTCCGCGAGAACCTCCGCCGCCCGAGGCCGCGCCGTTCTGGCGCTTGCACCACACCTATACCGGCCTCGATATGTTGAAGTTCGTGCTCGGCCTGGGTATAGCCTTCTGGGAAGTGAAGCGCACGCCCCGCGCTGGCTAGACGGGGCGATGTGAGCCAGGGCGCCACGCCGGCGGGATTGAGAATCTTGAAAGGCGAACTCGGCCGCAGATGAACGCAGATAAACGCAGATGGATACAGACGGATTTTTCGGGGTGCAATCTGCGTGTATCTGCGTTCATCTGCGGCTACGAGTTTTGCAACCCGCAAACGAGCCAGCAGGCGGAATCGCGGCCCGGTTTCTTCCGAAACTGAGTCCCAGCACTTGAAACCTCGGCCCGGCAACGCTATGATGCCCGGTCTGGCGCGCCTTTCTCACAAGGCGTCGCGGCGAGAGGCGGGGGAACCCCGCGGATACGAGGCGCGTGCCGTTTGGCGCGCGGAAAGCGTACCTCGACAGTACGTTGAGCACGGTAAGCAAGCAGCAACGAAGTAGACTCGGGCTTATCGTGCCTCGCGGTCGACAGCTTGTGAGAAAGGCGCGCTGGTGAACAAGTACATCATGTTCGGCCCGCAGGGCAGCGGCAAGAGCACGCAAAGCCGGCTGCTCGCCCAGGCATACGATATCGTCCACATCTCGATAGGGGAAGTCTTCCGCTGGAATATCGATAATCACACCAAGCTGGCGGCCCAGGTGCAGCGTCTGCTGACTTCCGGACACCTCGTGCCCGACGAGATCGTCGAGCAGGTCGTTCGCGAGCGGCTGGAGCTCCACGACTGGAACTACGGCTTCGTCCTCGACGGCTTCCCCCGAACCCGCCGCCAGGCCGAGTATCTGTTTGAAAACTGGAACATGGACAAAGTGATCTACCTCAACGTCCCCGACGAGGTGGTCGAGAAGCGCGTGCTGCAAAGAGCCCGCCAGGGTTTCGGAGGCGGCTTCACCAAGCGCGCCGACGATAATCCGGAATCGCTGCGCGTACGCATGCAGCAATATCACGAAAAAACCAAGCCGCTGCTCGAGCTCTACAAGCAGAAATGCATGCTGATCGATATCAACGGAGAGCTGCCGATCTCAGGCGTCTACAGCCGGATTATCGAAGCGCTCGGGCTTACACCGCCGCTGAAACGCCCGCAGACCGATTCCCGCTAGCCCGCTGAAAACAAGAATAGGCGCCCGCCGTGTTGGATCAGTAAATCGCCGCAGGCGATCCGAGCCCTACCCGCAAGGGTGGGGCCAGCTCTGAGCGACATTCACAAGCCGTTGTTCAAGCCACAAAATGACATGAAGGCCCTCACCCGCATTCCCGCAGCCTTGTTTTGAGTGATTTTCCCATTGCTGTATCTCGCCTGTGCCGTTAATTCCGTGCCTGGAAAGCGCATAAATCAGATTGATTTCTTGTGTAGACAGGAACGAATGATGCGTCTATAATGCTGCCAAAAGGGGTTTTCTGTGACCTTTGAAATCCAGCATTTGCCGGGACGATCCGATTCTCGATGCAGCGTTGTCTCACGTTTGACGCTGCTTGCTTTTTGTCTGGCTTGTATCAATATTTCTCAGCCGCCAATTTTAGGCCAAGGGAATATCATCGAGCAGCGGCTGAATGATCTGCGCCAAATCGCGCAATCCCCTCCACTCCCGGAACTTCCCAGCGACCGGACAGAACTCCCCGCAGACTGGCTCGGCGTGGTCTCCTGGAACATCCAAGTTGGGGGAGTATCCACGTCCGCCACTGCGCCGAGGCCCCGGATGGTGCGCTCGGGACTGGAACGACTCTTCGCAGGTTCCTATCAGATCCTGGCGGCGCAAGAGATATCCGGAGCTGCAAACGCAGCGGCTCTGACGGACATGCTCCCGGGCGGGCAAGAGAACTGGCGTGCTCTCTTCACGGATACTTCCGACTCTCAGGACAACGGTGTCTGGCTCCGCGCTGCGATCAGGCCTTCCGCTTTTTCCACATTGTTCATCCACGCCGCCACCGATTCAAGCGGTCGAAGGCTTGTGGATACGTCGCGAACGACTCACCCGCCAGCAGTCGCGACCTTCACGATCGGTGATTTCGACTTCACCCTGATCTTGCTGCATTTGACGTTTGCGGACGGACAATCTCAACAATCAGCCCGGGAGTTCGGCGAGATCCTGAATTACCTGGATTCGTACTTCCAGCAGCCGGGGCACGATCCGGACGTAATCATTGCCGGCGATTTCAACATTCCTACGAGGCTCAGCGGGCAGGTTGGGAGCGGCGGTGTGATCCTGGACCCCATTTTCGAAGATGATCCACGATTCCGCATCGGTAATCGCCGCTTCGTGGCGACTGTTCACGAACCGACGTCCCGCGGTCCCGCGGCTCAGGATGGTGCGCCTCGAAACAACTATGACCATTTCATCCTGTCGGTTGATGCGCTTGAGGAGTTCATTCAAGCGCGCCGGGTTGATCCTGAGATTCTGACTGCTGACCCCGATGATCCTGAGCTTCGTCTGACCTCTGATCATTTCCCGATCGTCGCGTTTTTCCGCACGTCGGGAGAAGGCGTGAGTCTGGATGCGGGGCCAACGCCGGCTGCGGCCATAACGGGCGTCGTCGATGGCGCTTCGTTTCGGGAGGCGATTGCCGCTGGGTCGTGGATAACGATCTTCGGAACGGAATTGGCCCCGACGACACGGATCTGGCGAGGCGATGAGATTGTCAATGGCCTGCTGCCGATTTCGTTGGATGAAGTTGGAGTGCTCGTGAACGGCAAGCCCGCGGCTACGTTCTTCATTAGCCCGACGCAACTAAATGTTCAGGCGCCGGACGACAATGCGCTAGGTCCTGTCACGGTGGAGGTGCAGCGGAGCGGTGTTACGCAGGCGGTAGCGATGACGCAGATGCGGCAGGCGGCGCCCGGTCTGTTTACGTTCGATCCGCAATCGCGCAAATACCTCGCCGCGGTTCATTTGGACGGGACCTTTGCCGGGCCGGCCCGGCTCTTCGGAGATGCTGTAGTCACCTGGCCCGTGAAGCCTGGAGAAGTCGTCCTGCTGTTCGGAACCGGGTTCGGCCCGACCGACCCGCCTGTTGCTGCCGGCAACGTGTTCTCTGGCGCGGCTCCGCTGAGAAGCGCGGTGCGAGTGCTGATGGGTGGGATCCAAGCGGATGTGCTGTTCGCCGGCCTCAGCGGCGCCGGAGTCAATCAGTTTAACGTGAGAGTTCCAGCGAATATTCCGTCGGGTGACGTACCTGTTCTTGCCGACACCCTTGGTTTCGCAACGCAAGAAGGTGTTTTTCTACGAGTCGAAGGGCCGGAGACGCCTCCTGCCCCGATCATTTCATTGACCGCGACTCCGGACAGGATTCAACTAGGCCAATCGGCGACGCTGCAATGGACTTCGAGCAACGCGACGACGCTGTCGATCGACCAGGGCATTGGAGCCGTGATCCCTAACGGAGCACGCAACGTGACCCCGACTGCGACGACGACCTACACGATTATGGCGACGGGCCCGGGTGGAACGGTGAATCGTTCCGTCACGGTAACCGTAAACACGCTTGCGCCAACGGTGACGCTTACCGCGTCGCAGCAGACGATCCAGGCCGGGCAATCGACGACGTTGCAATGGACGTCAAACAATGCGACGGAGGTATCGATCAATCAGGCGATTGGACCTGTCAACTCTAGCGGCTCCCGCGCCGTAACACCGAGTGCAACGACCACGTACACGATTACCGCCATGGGCCCAGGTGGAACGGCGACCGCATCTGTCACGGTTGTTGTAACGTCCGCTCCGGCCCCGACGGTCTCGCTTACTGCATCGCCACAGACAATTCAATCAGGCCAATCGACGACGTTGCAATGGACTTCGAGCAACGCAACGTCGGCAACGATCAACCAGGGGATCGGTACCGTCTCGGTGAGCGGTTCCATTGTACGGACGCTCACGCAGACAACGACATTCACGATCACCGCCGTGGGCCCCGGCGGCAGTCGCTCAGATTCGGTCACCGTTACTGTCACGCCGGGTAACTTTGGCGCCTGTGGGAGCAAGACAACATGCGGCCAGATGAACAGTTGCGCAGAGGCCATGCACTTTCTGAATGTATGCAAACAGAACAGTCTTGACGCCGACAGTGACGGCGTTCCTTGCGAGAGTATCTGCCCAGGCGGTTAGCGGTTAGTTGTGCGGATCCGGCGGAGCAATTCGATTGATCGACCTATCCGTGCGGCTTGCTTCGGATGAGCCTTCATGACCTCGGGCTAAACGTGAAAATACCGGAACTCCGACGTGGGGACGGGCGCTCCCGCCTGTCCCTCGCCGCAACGCGGCGACAGCAGTTCAGCCGCGAAGCCTTGCGATCTAGTAGTACCGCGAGAGAGAACGCCGCTAACCACTGCCTTCCTAAGCATTGAACCAGCCGCCGCCTCGAACCCACCTTCCTGCCCCTCGAACCCGACTACTATAGAAGGTCATAGCAGGCCGCGAAAGACCGACACAGCTCATGACAAAAAGCTCTCTGAAACCCGCAGCCCCGGGCCGCGAAAGCCGCATCCGCCGAACTTTCTTCGCTCCCGCGTCGTTCGTACTACTCGTCGCCTTGCTGCTCCTCGCCGCGGCCTGTGGCTTGTGGGAATCGAAGGGCCCCTATGACACAGATCCTTTGAAGCCCGCGGACGCCCTCAAGGCCTTTCAGATCGTCGAAGGATTTCAAGTTGAGCTCTTCGCCGCCGAGCCCGAAGTCGTCGACCCCGTGGAGATCACCTTTGATGAAAACGGCAACGCCTACGTCGCCGAGATGCTCGACTATCCGTTCGACCCCGCCGCCGGCGCGCCGCCGCGCAGCCGCATTCGCTTTCTGGAAGACACCGACGCCGACGGCCGCGTCGACCGCGCCACGATTTTTGCGGACCAGCTTCTGCAGGTGACTTCGGTGCTTCCTTGGAAGGGCGGCGTCCTGGCCACCAGCGCGCCCGACATTCTGTATCTGAAAGACACCGACGGCGACCACAAGGCGGACCTGCGCGAGGTCTGGTTCACCGGCTTTGAAACACACACTGTTTCTCCCGAGAGCCGCATCACGAATCTGCGCTTCGGCGTCGACAACTGGATCTATGCCGCGAACAACGGCCGTCCCGGCGAAATCACTTCGCCGAAATGGCCGAACCGCCCGCCGGTCCTGGTGCGCGGATACGACGTGCGGTTCCATCCGCTGACGGGCGCGTTCGAACCGGCCACTGGGCCTACGCAGTTCGGCATGACTTTCGACGAATGGGGCAACCGCTTCATGTCGCAGAACACGGTCCACCTGCGCCACGCCGTCCTGCCGGCGCAATACGTGCTGGCCAATCGCTTCTTCGCGCCGCCAACGATGCTGCAATACATTCCGCAGGACAATCCAAGCGAAAGCACCGTCTATCCATTGACGCGGCCGCAACAATGGCGTGTCGAGCGAACCGAAGCGCGCCAGGAACGCTACGACGAAACGCAGCCCGGCCGGCAGGAACTCGTCGGCGGCCACTTCACGGCGGCCGCCGGGGCGACGGCGTACACGGGCGATGCCTTTCCGGCGGAATTCCGCGGCGATGTCTTCGTTGCCGACGCCAACGGCAATCTGGTGCACCGCGACATTCTCAAGCCGTCGGGCGCGACGTTCACCGCCGAGCGATGGCCGAAAGACCGCGAGCTGCTGGCTTCGACCGACGTCTGGTTCCGCCCGGTCAACATGGCGAACGCTCCCGACGGCAATTTATACATTTTGGATTTCTATCGCGAATACATCGAAGAGCCGGCGTCGATTCCGGAATCAATCAAGCAACGTCTGCAGTTGGATTTCTATCGCGGTGACGACCTCGGCCGTATTTATCGGCTCGTACCGGCCGGCTCGACAGGAGGGCGCGGCTTGCAGTCAGGGCTCGCCGCCGCGTCCGCCGGCGAATTGGCCGCCACTTTGGCGCACGCCAACGGCTGGCATCGGCTCACGGCGCAGCGCCTGTTGCTGGAACGCCAGGATGCCGGCGCCATTCCAGCACTCGAGAAGCTGGCGCGCGAAAGTGAAAGTCCGCTCGGACGGCTGCACGCGCTGTGGACTCTCGAGGGACTTTCCGCCCTCACCGCCGGGCACGTCGCCGCCGCTTTGAAAGATCAGCATCCCGGGATCCGCCGTCACGCGATCCGGCTCGCCGAAAAGTTCCTGCCCGCGATGACCGGCGCGGTGCTCGCCTGTATCGGTGATCCCGATCCCAAGGTGCAGTTCCAACTTCTGCTCACTCTGGGACAAATTCCCGCCAGCGAGGCAGCGCTTGCCCGTCTCGCAGCCGAGCACCACACGGATCAGTGGTTCCGGGCAGCGGCGTTGCTTTCGATCCGTGACAGACCCATGCAGTTGCTGACTAGGATGCTCTCAAGTCATGCGGATTTCTTCGACCTGGCCGCCACAGACACAGCAAGCGAACCTGCGGGCGGAGCGAACAGCGCTGCGAGTGGATCGAACAGCGCGGGCGGAGCGCAACTGGCGGCGGCGGAAGACGTGGCCGCGGGCCGCCGCGCTTTCCTGCGCGGACTCGCTTCGATAGTAGGCGCGCGCCGCGAATCGGCTGAACTCAGCAGGTTCTTTGTCACCATCAATGCAAGCCGCCCGCTGCGGCCCGCGGCCTGGCGCGCCGCGCTGCTCACCGGGCTCGCCGACGGGTTGGCTCTTGAAGGCGGCCGCGGCCTGCGCGAGGCTTCGGCCGTTCCGATTTTGGCCCGGCTTCTTAGCGATTTCTCTGACGAAGTCCGCGAAGCCGCTTTCGCCGTCGCGCCGTATTTCCACCTCCCCGGCCTGATTCGCGACGCGCTGGCGGCGGCCCCCAGCGAAGACATATCCATTGAGCGCCGTGAGCGCGCCGTTCGCTTCCTGCGCGGCGGAGAGTTTGCTGCTGTCGCGCCCGTTTTGAGCAAGATTCTCAACTCTCCGTCACCGCAGGAGCTGCAAGCCGCGGCTGTCGCGACGCTTGCCTATTTCGATGACCCCGAGACGCCGGTAATCTTGCTGGCTGGCTGGCAAGGCTACAGCCCGGCCGTGCGGGCCCGCGCCGCCGAGGCGCTGCTGGGTAAACGCGACTGGGCTGGCGCAATGCTCGATGCCGTCGAAAAAGGGACAATCAGTGCCGGCGCTATCGACCCGGTTTCCCGCATACGCCTGACTCAGTACCCCGAAGCGGCGGTGCGGGAAAAAGCCGCGCGGCTGCTCGCTGCCGAGGTCCGCGACCGCGCTCAAATCATCGAGGCGCACCGCGACGTCACCGCGCTTCCCACTGATCTTGGCCGCGGGAGAATTGTCTTTGAAGAGCATTGCGCGCAGTGCCACCTGGCGCGCGCCGACCGCGGCCGCATCGGCCCCGACCTTTCGGGAATCAACAACCGCGGCAAGGAAGAACTGCTCACGCACATCCTCGATCCAAGCTTCGAGATCCAGCCCAACTACACCAATTACCTGGTGGTCGCGAAAGACGGGCGGGTCTTCGACGGCCTGTTGATCGGCGAGACCGCGCACACGGTCACGCTGCGAGGGGAATATAACGACGTCACGATCCCTCGCGAAGCCATCGAGCAGATTCGGCCGTCTGAGGTGTCCCTGATGCCCGAAGGTCTGGAGCAGGATCTCGACCACCAGCAGTTAGCGGACGTCATCGCCTACCTGCGGGCCGGATTGTAGGGCGGTAGCGACTCAGAGGTTGCGAATACCAAGCGTTTCGCATAGAAGCTTGAGAGCCCCAATAGCGCCGCAAAGGCGGAGGTAAACTCCTATCGCCCTGGGCGATCCGAGCCCTACCCGCAAGGGTGGGGCCAGAACCTGGCTGGCAAGCGGGTATTGCGGGGCAGATACGAAAAGTATGTTCTGGGCAGTCCCCGCGGCGATTCGTATCCCGAAATACCCGCTATAGGATATGGCAGCTACGGAATAACGGCGGCGTAAAAACGGCTATATGCAAAATAGCCGCGTCGAACGCCTACATCCCTTCCCAGCGTTTGGTCCCGTCCCCCGCCAGGCCGAATAAATCCAAAACCCTGCCGACTCCCTGCTCCACCAGCTCGTCGATCGTTTTCGGCTTGGTGTAGAAGGCTGGCATCGGTGGG
>JBBDWJ010000216.1:0-20634 GCA_040902925.1 Bryobacterales bacterium
CCGGGCTCGCTTTTGGCTCGCCCTGGCTTTGGTGGCCTGAGCCGCGGTTTTGCGGGGGCGCCTTTCTTGGTTTGACGGAATAAAGGAGGACTATCGATGCCGGCTATTACTTCGGCAAATGTTGCGCAAGCAATCGTCAAGCTGGTGGCGGCTGATGCGCTGCCCGCTTTGATGGGAAATCTGGTCATGGGGAATCTGGTGAACCGGAATTACGAACCGGTGCTGGGCCAGGCCGGGGATACGGTGAATATCCCAATTGTGCCCGCGATGGTGGCGAACAACATCGCGGAAGGCGGCACGGTGACGACGCAGAATCCGAACCTTGGAAATGCGCAGATCGTGCTCAATACTCACGCGGAGGCGACCTTCCAGATTCCGGATGTGACGAAGGTTCTGGCGGTTCCGGACCTTTTGCGGGTCTACATGGAGCCGGCGGTGGTTGCGATTGCGGAGAAGATCGAGACCGATTTGCTCGGTCTCTATGCGTCGTTCACGGCGAATACCGCGGTGGGAACGCCGGGCAGCAGCCTGATCGAGGCGGTTGTCGATTCGGCGGAGACGGCGCTGTTTGCGGCGAAGGTGCCGTCCAACCAGACGAAGCATCTGATCGTGGACGCGGACAGCTATTCGGCTTTGCGGCAGATTCCGCGGTTCAGCGAGTTTCGGACGGCGGGCGAAGCCGGAGTTAACGCGCTGATCCATGGGACGGTCGGCAAGCTGAAAGACTTTTTCGTGTTTCGCTCGCAGTTTGTGGCGAAGACCGGCAGCTCGCCGGTAACAACGCACAATCTGGCCTTCGCGCGGGACGCGATCGGGTTGGTGATTCGACGGCTGCCGCAGCCGCTGCCGGGGACGGGCGCGATTGCCGAGTATGCCGAGCTGGGCAATTTCGGTATGCGTGTGGTGATGAGCTATCAGCCGGATACGCTTTCGCAGCAGTTCACGGTGGACGTGCTGTATGGGAAGGCGGTGGTCCGGAACGCGTTTGGCGTGCAGGTGGAGTCGTAGGTTCTGGCTGTTTGCTCTCCTCATGGAGCCAGACCGGGGCCGGCGGCGCTTGTTGGATTGTTAGTCCGGGGGGACGCTTCCGGCGGCGCCGCCGGTTTGCGGCGGGTTAGAGAGTTTGCTGGGAGATGGCGCGGCGAGGCGGTCGCGCCGGATTCGCGGTGCTCATGAGGGATGCGCGCCGGCTTCGGTACACCGATGTAGATCTGCGGGAGTTTAGAGGACGAAACGGTCAACGGATATGGATTTGAAAGCTTACTACCGGAAAGTTCGGGAGATCGAAGCCTCGATTGAGGAAGAGTTTCCTGTAATCAAGAGCCTGACTACCGAGGATGGCGGCAAAGCTGGGCGGCTTGCCGAAGTGACGCGGGCTATCGCGGCCCGAATGATCTTTGACGGGATCGCGGAATCGGCTTCGGCGGAAGAGATTCGGGACTTTCGCATGGTTGCGGAGGAGGCCCGAAAGAATGAAGAACAGCGGCGGCGGTCCGCGGAGATTCAGTTCACGATTCTTTCCGAGGCGGATTTGCGGGCGCTGCAAGGGGCTTCGCGGAAAGGCCGGAAGGACTAACGATGGCGCTGTTCACAGATGGGTTGGTGTCGCAAGTATCCGATCTGATCGCTTATGAGGCGAACCTGCCGGAGGTGGCGTCGGCGGAAGGGATCGACCTGGCCACGAAGCTGCAGTTAGCGCATACGGAAGTGGGGGCGGAGATCACAGCGGCTTCGCAGCGGCCCGGGAACGTCTACTTTGCCCGCGGCGGAGGATGGCAGACTTCCGGCGCCGAAGGGAACTATTCGCGATTCGAACTCAGCAAGGTGGTGGTGACGCCTCCTTTGAGTTTGTGGCACACGTTCCAGACGCTGGCGATTGTTTATCGCGACGCTTACAACCGCAAGCTGAATGACAAGTACCTTCCGAAGTGGAAGGAGTACAAGGATCTGGCGCAGTGGGCGAGTGGCTTGCTGTTTCAGACCGGGATTGGGATTGCGAGCAATCCCGTTCCTCGGCCCGCGTCTCCGACGCTGGATTGGGTGGCTTCGAGCGCGGCGGCTCTGGCGGTTTTTGTTCGCGTGACTTGGGTGGGCGCTCAAGGCGTGGAAGGGGCGGCTAGCGCGGAGCAGGCTGTGACTGTACCGGTGAACCATTCTTTGCGGGTGACGATTGGGGAGGCTCCGGCTGGGGTTTCGGGGTGGCATGTTTATGCCGGCTCGAGTAGCGGTGAGGTTTTTCGGCAGAACGCTGAGGCGTTGGAGCCCGGGCCGGCTTGGGTGATGCCGGCGGGTGGATTGATTTCTGGCGCCGCGGTTGGCGATGGACAGTTGCCGGAGGTTTTTCGGACGGTTCCGCGGTTTTTGCAGCGGGGGTAGAGGTGAGGTTGGTTTTGTTGCTGACGGTTGCAGTGGTGTTCTCGGGTTGGCGACTCGCGGGGTTTGCGGTTCGCGTTTGAGGTTGTTAGGGCGGGTCTTCGACCCGCCGGTACAGGCGGGAGCGCCTGTACCTACTTGGGGGAAACCATTGGCGAATCTTTGCTTGGCGGCGGTGACGCATCTTCGCGGGCTCTTTCTTGCTGGCGATGGATTGGCTTATGAGTCCGGGTTGATTGCCGCTCGCGATGGCGTGGAACTTTCCGGGTTTACCGGCGATAGCGTTTTGGTTCAGAACGTGGCCTCGGACCTTGCCGACGAAAGCGTTCCCGTGCAGTACCCGGTGGTCTACCTCTACACGGACCGCATGGACAACCGGTTGGTTGAGAAGTTCCGGAAGTTTTCCGGGTCGATTGCGGTGATCGCCGAGCTGCGCGTCAGCGGCGAGCGGTTCACGGACTTGGAAGGGAAGCTGGCCCGCTATATCGAGGCGGTTGGCGTCGTGCTGGGACGGAACCAGGGGTCATGGACGGAGCACCTTGCGTTTAGTGGAGCGTACGAAGTGCGATTCGAGCGGATTCGGTTGGGCGGGAAGAATTTTATCCAGTCGGCTCGGGTTGAGATCGAACTGCAGGCGCACGAGTAGCGGAGCTGCGCCCGCCGCGCGCGAATGGATACCAGAATTTTGCTTAGCGGTACGAACGTTGTGACGTCAAGCCGCAAACGCTGGCGGTGACGCCGCAGCGGAGGCCGGCGCTGAGGGACAGCGGCCTGCGCCACGCAGCAGAAGGGAACAGACGATGGCGAGTTGCGTTTTGTCGAGTCAGAACCGGGTTTACGTGGAAGTGGAGTCGAGCTATGGTGCGGCTCCAGTGATTACTTCCGCGGACCGGGTTTCCGTCCTTCGGTTGAATGTGCGGCAGGGACACGAAGCGCGTGAGCGCCGGGACAAGACCGGCAGCCGGACTTACGCAGGGATGCCGGCGGGGGGCAGAAAGCGGACCGAGTTCAGCTTGCAGAGCTATCTGGTCACAAACCCTTCACCGGGAGCGGTTACTCCGGTTGGCCGTCTAATCCAGGCGGCCCTGGGTGCCAGTCCTCTGATTTTTGGCGGCAGCACGGCAGGTTCGGGTTCGACGACGACGCAGATCGTATTCGGCGGAAGCCATGGGCTGGTCCAGCGCCAGGCGTTCGGGTTCAATGGCGAGATCCGCTTTGTGACGCAGGTTGTCAACTCGACGACGGTGCAGATCAACGCTCCATTCTCGGCGGCTCCGCTGAGCGGTAATGCGCTTACGGCCGCGGTGACTTACTTTCCGGCGGACAATTTGCCGAGCGTTTCGGTCTTTGACTACTGGGACCCCGCCAACGCCGTGGACCGGATTTTGATCGGGGCGGCATGCGACCGGATGCAGGTGCGAATCAACGCCGACTATCACGAGTTGGAGTTTAGCGGCGCCGCGCAAGACGCAATCGATTCCGTATCGTTTGCTAGCGGGCAGGGCGGTTTGGGCTCATTCCCCAGTGAGCCGGGAATCGACACCAACCTGCCGCAGCCGGTGCCGGGGAACCTGGGGCAGGCTTGGCTGGGGAGCCCTTCCAACCGGTTTCATACGGTGACAAGCGCGTCGGTCGAGGTCATCAACGATCTCGATTTGAGGACGCGCGAGTTCGGCACTGCTGTGCCGCAATGCATCGGCGCGGGTACGCGGCGAGTGCTGACCAGCGTGGAATTGTTGGAAGAGGACGATGAGCAGACCCGGAGTCTTTATGGCGCGGCCCGCAGCGAGACGCCGGTTGGCGTGATGTTCTAGCTTGGACAAGCGGCGGGGCAACTGATGGGTGTCTACTTACCGGCAGTCGTTCCCGAGATGCCGGAGTTTGATGACGGGGCTCCTAATTTGCGTTGGAGCTTTTCGGACTCGCGCGCGCAGGGGCAGGCCAGCGACGAGATCGCGGTGGCGGTTGGATAGGCCATGACTTACGAAAGCACCCAGCAGGTGGATTCGAAGGAGTGTCCGGGCGTTCGCTTTACGGCGTACCGCATGTCGTTCGGGCGGCGGCTGGAACTGACGCGGCAGGTGCGGGAGTTGTTGGGGCGCCTGGAATTTGCACGCGCGGGGCCTGGCGGTCCCGCCGATGACGCGGAGGCGGCGCTTTTGGCGGGGGAGATCGACCGGGAGTATGTGCGGTGGGGATTGGCCTCGATCGAGGGGCTCGATATCGATGGCCGGCCAGCGACTCCGGAGGACCTGATTGAGAAGGGGCCCGAGAAGCTGGTCGCGGAAGTCTTGTCAGCGATCCGACGGGAAGCCGGGCTCAATGAGGAAGAGCGAAAAAACTGCGAGTCGCTTTCCACTTCCTCCGAGGGAGAAGGGCCGAGTGGAAATGCGACGAATGCCGGCGTTTAGGTCTGGAGAGGAAGCGCCGTTGCGGATGGTTGAAAAAGGATTCGGGCGAGAGCTCCGCGGTTGTGTGGGTGAGTTCGTTTGCGCTGCCGGGTGAGCCGCGGCTAGCTCTTTCGGAATGCCCGGTGAGCTTCCTTGACGGCGAAAGCCTGAGCTTTGTTGAAGACTTCCTAGCTCACGCGGCGGCGGGCGGCGGCGCGGATCTCCAAGAGTGGCGCGCGCGGCGCGTTGACGCATTCACGGTGCTTTACGCGGAGATGAAGAAGCTGGAGTGGGAGGAGCATGGCGAGCGGTGATTTTCGGGATTTAACCGAGACGCAGCGGGACACGGCGCGGGCGCTGCAGACGCTGGTCGGCGAGCTGCGGCGTTCGCGGCCAGGGGAGCTGGGGCGTTTGACCGGCTCGCTGAATCCCACAGAAGACCGCGAACAGGTGCAAGCGCGGGTCCTTCGTGAGATTGCGCCTTCTCTTGCGACGGGACGGCGCGGCGAACTCCCAGGCGCTGTTGGCGGCGCCGCGCAGGTTAGCGACGTTGAACAGACTTTGAAGGCGGCGCAGAATGCGATTCGAGAGTTGGGCTCGGGCTTGACGGCGAGCACGAAAGACTTGGAGCGCACTCTGGCGGCGTTTTCGGGCGGGCTGCAGAGTGTTTTGTCGGGCTTCTCCGGCGGTGGCGGTGGATTGGGTGGTTTATTGACGGGTGGATTTGGGCTCGCCGGTCTGGGGTTGAAGATTGCCGGCTTGTTTGGAAAAGGCAAGCCCGAGCCGGCGGTCTTTCCGAACTTCGAGCTGCCGCCGAGCCTGGCTGTTGAGGCGGCGAATACCAATAGCATTCTTGGCGGGTTTCCTCAGTTTGATCGCGGGCAGAGCGGCGAGGTTCGACGGTTTCGCGGAGAGACGAGCGGCGCTCCGACTCAGGTGGTTGTGAATGTCAATGCTCTCGATACGCAGTCTTTCTTGGACCGGTCTTCGGATATTGCCCGTGCGGTTCGGGATGCGATGCTGCACATGCATCCGATTAACGACATGATTGGCGAGCTTTGACGTGATTGCTTGGGCGGGCACTTTGGGTTGCGCGGTCGTTGGTTGGGTCGCGGGGCATTCGATGTGTTTTGGTTTCTGTTGTTGTTGCGGTTTGTTGAAGGCTTGTGACGGCTTGTGAAGTGACGGCTTGGGAGGAGGACAGGCAGGATTGCCTGTCCCACGGGGAGGCTATATGAGTACGCCGCGGTTCAGTCAGGTTCCTGAGGATTGGAAACATCCTCTTGGGCCCTATCGGCAGGCTCCCGCAGAGTATGGGGGCGAGTGGTGGCTGGTGAATCCTTTTACTACTGATGAGCCTTGGGTTACGCAGAGCGTGATCGTGGAGCGAGAGCTGCCTCCGGGGTTTGTGGAGGTGTTTGGGCTTCGACCGCGGATCTCGGAGTATTCGCATGCGCCGAATGCGGCCTTCTTGTGGCGCGTGGCCGTGGATCTATGGGAGCAGGATCTGCGGTATTTCCAGCGAGCCGGCACTCCGGAATGGGCGATGCCGCAGCAGGTTGCGGCGGCGGAGGACGTTAGCCGCTCGTGGGACTTGGGGCCTGCAAGGTTCTACGAGGGAAGGTACGGCTGGATGGGGCGGTTTCCGGAATCGCAACTTCGGGCGTTTGAGTCGTCGGCGTGGGGCGTTCTCCATGTGACGCACCAAGTCGTTGCGGCGTATCAATGGCGGCTGCTAGAAAACGGGATCGTTCCGGCGAAGCGACATCCGTTTGTTCCTCCGCATGTTTGGCCGGAGGATGAGAAGGCTTCGAATTAGGGAGATGTAAATGGCACAGACGAAACAAGGGCGGTGGGTTACCGAATCGGGTCAGAGCACGTCGAGCACGCTCAAGCTGATTACCGAGACGTTGGTGGGGCTCTATACTCCGGCGGCGCTTGACGCAGTGAAGCTGAAGTTTCAGGCGAGCCACGACGGGCAGAACTTCGTGGATATCGTTTTGGAGGGCGCCGCGCTCACAGTGGCCGTCGCCGTCAATCAGTATCTTCCGCTTGACGCGGCGAAGCTGCTGGGGGCGGCGTACGTGCGGGCCGTGCATCTGAATTCAGGCGGTTCGGCGGTGAATGAGTCGGCGGAGCGCGTGCTTCGCCCGGTGTTTCGGACGTTTGAGTGAGCATCATGTCGATTCTGTTGTTACGGCAGGGCGGAATCCCGATCGTGCAGCCGGGGCTCGTGGTCTTCTACCGGTTCGATGAAGGCTCGGGGCAAACGCTGACGGACCGATCGGGCAATGGCTATCACGGGACGCTTGGTTCGACGGCGGGGGCGGATACGAACGATCCGTCGTGGGTAGCCGGAGGCTTGGGCTTTGCAACCGACGACTATGTGTCGACGGTGAGTGATGCAGCGACGCGCCCCAACGCCTGGACAGTTTGCACGGCGGTGAAGTTCGATGCCGCGGTTGCGGACCAACCGTTGGTGGCTTGGGCGGCGATCGGGACCGCCCGGCCCGGCGTTTATCTTTCGTTTTTGGGCTCCCCGTACCGGCCGATTATTTATCAGGGCGATTCGAATTTCCGTTACTTCAAGTCGAATGACCCGGTGAACTTGCAGAACAACGGGTGGCATTTTCTCGTGTATCGATCGCCCGGGACGGGGACGACTGACATCGCGAATTCGTCTTTGCGGGCTGACGGCGTTCAGCAAGTGGTGGACTCGACGACCAACAGCGCAGCCGGGATCAGCAAGACGGAGTTCCGGCTGAGCGGACTTGGCAACAAGTACCTCAGCGCAACGGTGGCGCTGTTTTCGATGCACAACCGCGTGCTGAGTGACGCGGAGGCAGACCAGATGCGTCAGTTCGCCAAGGCAACGCTTGTTGGACGTGTGACGCTGCCGTGACGGAGTATTCGGTTCCGTGGTGGGTGTCGCCGGACGGCTCTCCGACTGGAAAGGGGACGCGCGAGCAGCCTTGGGATATCGAGACCGCGTTGAGCCATCCTTCGGGCGTCGAGCCCGGGGATGTGATCTGGGTGCAGGGTGGAGTGTACCGGCCGGTCCGCACGCTTTCGAGCACGCTGGCCGGCTCGGCAGCGAGGCCGATTGTTGTTCGCGTTGAGGCGGGCAGCAGGGCAGTGCTCGACTTTGTGAACAGCTTGGATCGCGTTTGTCTGCATGTGCAAGGCGCGCATACGTGGTATTGGGGGCTCGAGATTACGAACTCGAGTGTTGCGCGATGGAGCGAAGTTGAAGGGACCGAGGGCGATCCGCGGGGGACAGGGATACTTTCCGAGGGCGGGCCGGGGACGAAGTATATCCATCTGCAGATTCACGACGTGGGGAGCGCGCTGTTTGAGTCGCAGCCGTCGGGGCTGGAGATCTACGGCTGCTTGCTTTTCAACTCTTATTGGGTTGCTCCGGACCGATCGCATGGTCCGGGTATGTACATCCGGAATCAACCGGGCTGGCCTCGCAAGAGAATCGAGAACAACATCGTGTTCCATCATGGCCGGCAAGGGCTGCAGGGTTTCGGGTCGGTTCCGTTCGCGAATTTCGATCTTGTGAGGAACATCTGGTTCAACAACGGTATCGGTCCCGAGGGGTTGCATCGCAACCTGATGTTCGGCAACGCCAGCGACCAGCATCTAGCGAATGTATTCGAAGGGAATCTGACTTATTTCCCGGTAGGCGGCGGCTCGCATCAGTTCAATATGTTTGGGGGCGATGGCGGGTGTCATGGGCTGACGCTACGCGACAACGTGCTTGCCGCGGCGGGACGGATTGCGGTGGGTGTCAACAAAAGCGACGGGGAGCAGCTCACGGGCAACCGGTTTGTGGGGGCCTTGGAGTTCAGCAGCTTCGACGGCCAACTGCAGTTGACTGGCGAGGCGTTCCGGCTGCGCTTTCCCGAGAACGAGTTTTATGGCGGCGGGCTGGCGGCTCCCAGCGGCGTGTGGGTATATGTGTCACCTAGCGTGTATCTGCCCGATGCGTGGGAACGCCGCGGCATCGCGCACGTTGCCGTTTATAACTGGGACCTCGATGCGTCGGCGCCAGTCGATTTTTCGAGCATTGAGGCCGCCGGAAAGATCGCGGCGGGGACGACTGTGACGGTGCGGCCGGCGCAGAATCTTGATGAGCACGTCGAGCGGTTGTTTGATGGTTCACCGATTGAGGTTCCGATGACGAGTTGGACGGCGGCGGCGCCGATTGGGCGTGACCTTAGCCAGGAGCCTCTACCGCCGAGTTTTCCGGAGTTTGGGGCGTTTGTTTTGGAATGGCCGGTGACGGGTTCGCCGCCGCCTGTGCCCGTGCCTCGCCTGTTGGAGGATCCCGGGCAGGGGCTTTCGCCCGAGGATGCTCGAATTGTCCGCGACGCTGTCTGGCGCACCAGCGATCCAGACGAGAAGGAGCAATTGCGATTCGAGCGCACGTTTGCGTGGAGAATGCGGACCTTGGGGCGGGGCTGAAGCGGCATGGCGATCTTGGTGTTTCAGGATCAGGCGATGGCGGACCGCGTCGTTGCGGCGATCGAGATCACGGCGAATATCGAGGGCGGGGCAGGGCCGGTGAAGTTCGGCACTCTGGCGCGGCTTGCGGATGGCCGGCTGCTGGCGGCGCATGATTTTCGCGCCGCGGATTTGGATTGGATTGAGATTTGCGCGGATGAAGCGGGGCTTGAGATTATCCCGTGACGTTTGGGTTTCGGGATGTGAAGAATTTCCGCCGGGGTTGATTCCCTAGGCTGAGCTGCGCGCGCCGACAGGGTTTCCTGTTTCGTTTGTGCTTGGGGCATGAGTGTGTTTCCAAAACTGAAGACTGGCGTCTTGGCACAGTATCCGGTGGTCCGGGCGGGGCAGTTTTCGACGGCAGTGAACCGCTTCCTCGACAACTCTGAGCAGAGGTTCCGTGACTATCGGGGTTTGCGCCGGCGTTGGGTCATCCAACTCTCGCAGTTGGATGAGAGTGAACTGCAGCGGCTGAGCGAGTTCTTTGTGGAGCAGCAGGGGCGATCGGGGCAGTTTGATTTTGAGGACCCCTGGACTGGCGGATTAGTTTCGGGCTGCCGGTTTGAGGACGACCAGTTGATAGCCGTCTGGGACGGTGAGTTTGACGGCAGAACAGAAGTGACGATAGTAGGGCCGGCCACATGATTGTGTTTCCGCAGTTGAGCAGCGGCGCCATGGCGCAGTTTCCATTCCGGCGAAGGACAGGATTTCGCACGCTGGTGAACCAGTCCGCGGATGGCAGCGAAATACGGGCTTCGGACGTTGAGTTTGCGGAAAGGGGTTGGATGCTTTCGGCAAACGAGCTCAGCGATGCGGAATGGCAGGCCATCGAAGATTTATTCGTGCAATCGGAAGGCCGTTTGCAGAGCTTTCTGTTTCTCGAGCCCGCAGCCAACCTGCTGTCGTGGACCGAGCAGCTCGGCGATTCGGTCTGGAGCAAGGGTGCCGGGATTGCCGTTCTCGGCGGGCAATCCGACCCTCTTGACGGCCTTGGCGCGACACAGATCACGAGTGCGGGGACGGCCGGTTCGATTTCGCAGGCGCTCGACGCCCCCGCTTCATTCCGTTACGCGGGGAGTGTGTGGGCGCGCTCCGCGCAGGCGGGGGTGCTGCTGCAAGTGGACGACGGCGGCTCGCAGCAGGTGCAGGCGACCATCGATAGCAGCAATCAGTGGAAGCGCTATTCGGTCGGATACAACCTGGCTTCGACATCGGAGTCCGTGGTGTTCCGTGTTTTGTTGCCGGCGAGCGCAACCGTCGAGGTCTTTGGGCCGCAACTCGAGGCTCAGGCTTCGCCCTCGGCGTACAAGAAGACGCTGGAACAGGCCGGTGTATACCCGAACGCGCGATTTGATCAGGACGTGCTTGGGGATGGGCTCATCGGTGTCGGAAGACATTCCGGGGACATTCGCATTTCATGGACACCATCGCAAACCTAAAGGAACAAGCGGTCACGCAGACGCCGCTATTGCTGTTTGAGGTGACCCTGAGCAACGGGGAAACCGAACGGTGGGCGACGCATGGAGTGACAGTGAACTCTGAGGTTTATGGCGCACGGGTTTTACGCCATAACGTTTTTGAGGTACAGGCGGCGAGCGACTATGGCATTGACGCCATACCGAAAATTTCGCTGACTCTCGCCAACGCCGACTCGCAGCTTTCGCAGATCGAGAGCTCGGTAGGCTTCAAAGGCGCCAAGCTTCAGGCGACGTTTTTGTTCCACGACTTGCTTGCTGACGAGCCCGCCAGCGAGCAGATGGTGGTTTTCCAGGGGATTCTGAATCCGCCGGAACAGGTCACCGAAGACACCTTGCGTCTGACGGCCGTGAATCGGATGAGCATGCAGCGGGTGCTGCTTCCTCCGGTACGCGTGCAGCGGCGGTGTCCGTGGACATTTCCTTCCACTCAACAAGAGAGGCAGGAGGCGGTCAACGGCGGCGCGGACGGCTTTCATTCGCGATTCTACCGGTGCGGCTACTCGGCCGGCGAGCCGGGCGGCGTGGGAAATCTCAACGGAGGCGTGCCGTTCACGAACTGCAACTTCACGCGATCGGATTGCATCGCGCGGGGCATGTTTGATGTGGACGCTTTGGCCAACCCGACGCGGCGATTCGGCGGGATCGAGTTCGTGCCGGCGACCGTTCGCGTGCGCAGCCACGGAGTGCGGGAGTTTCGGGACTCCGCCGCAGCCGCCAATGAAGCTCGCTACAACGACTTCATTCCTCTTGCCTATGGAACGGTCTGGACCGAGCCGCCGGTTGTCTTCGCCCGCAATGACGGCAACCTCACGCGGCTGGAACTGTTGCTTGGATTGAGCAAGGTCAATCAGGTAGTCAAGGTTCTCATCAACAACATTGAGATTCCGATCGGGATTAGCGGCCGCGACATGACGCGCAGCGGCTGGTGGAACTTCTTTTCCGATGGCGGGCGCAACGGCGGGTTCAATCTCAATTTCACGCGGCCGGACGGCTCACCGCTGGGCGACCCCTACGGGAGTATGGCCTGCCTCTCGGTGGTTGTTCCGAACCAGATTCATGGGGGAAGCGACTTGCCGCGCGTCAAGGTTCTGGTTGAGGGGTTGCAACTCGAGACTTTCGACTCTGGCGGCACTTCTCAAGGAACGCAGTTCACGAACAACCCTGTGTGGTGTCTGCTCGACGTCTTACGGCGGAGCGGCTGGCGTCTCGAAGAGGTTGATCTGCCGAGTTTCGCCGCCGCTGCGGCGTTCTGCGACGAGACGATAGCGGCGACCGACAACCAGGGGAACGCTATATCGACCAAGCGATTTCAATGCAACTTGGTCGTGCGCGCCCGGCGCACGGCGGCTGAGGTGATCCGGGGAATCCGCAACACCGGACGGCTGCAATTGACTTATCGCACGAATGGCAAGCTTGCGGTCTACGTGGAGAACACGCTGTCTCTGCAACAGCCGGATAAGCCGGAGGGTTCCAACGCGCTCGAGATGGTGAACGGTGGCTGGCCCGCTTATGTGTATTCGGACGGCTCCGTGCCCGGGGTCAAATCGGGGATTTTGCGGCGGCCGGATGGTTCCGCCGCCTTCCGCATGTGGTCACGGCCGATGGCGGATACGCCGAACCGTTTCTCGGTGGAGTTTGCCGACGCCTTCAATGAGTATCAGCAGGACAGTCTGGCGCTCGTCGATGCCGAGGATATCCAGCGCGCGGGTCAAGAGATTAGCGGGAACCTTGTGGCCACCGGGCTCCCCACGTTCGACCAGGCCGCCCGCACCTTGAAGTTTTTCCTTGACCGCTCGCTTCGCGGGAACCGCTACATCGAGTTTGAAACCAGCGTCAAAGGATTCGGGCAACAAGTTGGCGACATTGTCACCGTCACGTACAACAAAGAGGGATTTCTCGACCAGCCATTCCGAATACTGAAGATTGAACCAGCGGCAAACTACCGCTCGGTAAAGATCACGGCGCAACTTCACGACGACGCCTGGTACAACGACACCAACGGACAACTGAGCTTGATTCCTCCGACGCGCCGGGAGCCCGAGCCCGAGCTGACCGTCCCTGATCCGCTTTTCGGCTATGAGTACGACGAGTTCGGATTCGAGCAGTTCACCATAAACGAGTTTCAGTTCGCCGACACAGACGGCACGATCCTCACTGAAGTAGAAGTGCGCTTCCATCCACCTCGTACCGGGCGATCGCTGGCTTTGTCGGTGCCGATTGTCCACTTGCAGCCGACAATCCAACCCACTGGCGGCACTCTCGAAGGCGACCAAACACTTTACTATGCGATCACGGCCAACGATAGCAACGGCGATGAGAGCAATCGCTCGTTTGTCGTGCGCGCCAAGATCCCTGCCGGGACGTTGACGAATACCGTGCAGCTTACGGGGCTGACCTTTCACCCGGAAGCGGTCAGCTTCAATGTCTATCGCGGCGATCTGCCGACGCGGCTATTTCAAGTTGCTTCGGCACAGGCATTGTCGGGCACTTTTTCGGATACCGGCCTAACGGCGGCGCTCGAGGGAGCGCCGGACCCGAACTACGATCACGCGAACTTCTATTGGCGGCTTGAAGACACCGAGGAGCAATTTGCTTCGGTTTTCGATGCGGATTCAGTGGGCAGCAGCGTTCTGACCATGACGCCGAACGCGCTGCTCGGTCACGCGGTGCGATTGCTGCGCGGCAAGGGCGCAGGGCAGGAGCGCGAGGTCATCAGCAATACCGCCACGACAGTGTTTGTATCCCCAAACTGGGAGATCGAGCCTGACGAGAGCACGATATTCGTTGTTTCCGGCAACACCTGGCATTTTTCGGGCCGCGCGAAGACGAGCCCGGCGCGGTTTCAGATCCCCAATCGGCGCGACCGCGTTCTGCAGATCACGGGCCGCGCAGCGAATGCGCAAAATATCGAGTCCCTCGAGGGGCTCGCGGTTCTCACGCGATGGCGCATTGGAGGCGGGGGCCTGGGAGTCGCAGATCAGGCGGTGCCGCCAGAGCCCTCGTTCGGGGCGGCGGTTCGTGGCGACGGAACACTCGAACTCGGCGTGATTGGGTTTCCGGTACTAGAAAATACCCAAGGAATTACGACCGGAACGTTTCGCCTCTATGTGCGCGATGAGTTGGCCGGAGTGAGCAGCGTCGTGCTTTCCGCGGCGATGAACGAAACCGCGACGAGTCTTGCGCTGTCGGAGGCAGGCTCAGCGCAGGCCGGTGATCTCGTTCAGATCGAAAGCGAGATCGTGCGGGTTAGCGAAGTGCAGTCGGGAGGAACGGTGTATGTCGTCGATCGCGGGCAGTGCGAGAGTCCGGCCGCTTCGCACGCCGCGGCCACACCGCTATACCATCTGCAATCTCGAACTATCGTGACGCCGTTTGAGAGATCGTTTTTTGGAACACCCGCCGGCGCGTCGTGGACGCACATCGAATGGATGCCCAGCGTGCGGCTGGCGTGCGCCGAGTTGTGGGTGACGAACTCGTTTGGGCAAAGCCCGGTGGCAGTAAGCAACTATTCGCAGGTCACCAACCTCGGGCTGCGAACGTTACGTGGCGGGCAGTTCAGCTTCCAGGTCGAGGGCGGCCTGGCGGTGCTGACGGATGTTGTCCCTAGCGTTTCGGTGCAGGAGCATCTTTCGATTCGAGACATCTACGCTTCGGTGAAACAGGCGCCCGAGGGGGCCAATCTGGAGATGGGGATTCACCAGGACGGCTCGCTGCTGGCTTCGCTTACGATCGCGGCCGGCGCAACCATCAGCGCTCCGGTGGAGGGCGCGGAACTGCCTATTTTGCAGTCGCTCTCTAATCTGACCTTGAATATTACCGCGGTGGGGACCAGTTTTCCGGGGCGGGATCTAACGGTGACGATTCGTGTCTGAGACTCTCGAAAAGCTGCGGCCCGACCGTGATCTGCAGTGCTTTTTCTTCCGGCCGTCGGCGAGCGCTGCGATGAGCGGGGCGAGCGCTAGCGGATTCACCGTTTCGGGGACTTGGCGGCAACAGTTCGACTGGGCCGTTGTCGAGTGGACTCGCGACAACATCTATGAGCATCCGCTACTACGATATCTTCCCGATGGCGATTTGAGCGGTTTGACATTGAGCTACCGGGAAGAACGTACCAACTGCATTCCCATAGACTCGAGCCTGTTTGCTACTGTCGACTGGCCCTATCTGAGGATTTGGGCCAACGACTCCGGCGGCGTTGAACAACTCTACCGGGTGAGTCTGTTCGATTACGCGACGGCCGTGGCGGGGAGCGCAGTCGCGGCGCAGGCCACCTTCGAGCTCCAGGGAACGCTTACCGAAGGCGACTATGTCGAGTTGTCGTGGCTTGATGAACACTTCAACTGGTTGATTGGCGCTTCCGATACGATGACCACGGTTCTCGAAGGATTGGGGGCCCAGATTAACCTGCATTCCAACTATGTTTCCGCGGAGGTTGATACCGGAGCGGGCGCCATCCTTCTCACGAATAAAACTCCTGGAGAAGAAGGAAACTGGCTCGGGGTCGTGGCGGGAGTCTCCGGCGCGGAAACCGAACAATGGGTTCCAACAAGTCAGACGATGAGCGGCGGGCAATCGCCCACGCAGTGGCAGGTTGACCTGGACTTTTCCGCGCTGCAAGGGTTTGCCGAATCAGATCCCGAGGAGATCGTGGACGTCCCGATGGACCGGGTGCGCAAGATGCGCTGGACCTACTCGGCAGCGCTGCAACCGGCAGATTTCGAGCGCACCGATTTTGAGGTCGGTATCACCAACTGGTCGGTGACCGGAACGAACCGAAACTACAAGGTTGCCGGACCAGGCAGCCGGCGCCAGGAAGACGACGATCCCACGGCTAGCTATAGCGGTACGTGGGCCGTGGGGACGGGCAATTTTTCCGCGGGCACGATACACGACACCATGGAAGAGAACGCCAGCGTCAGTATTTCGTATTCGGCGCAGTTGACTCATCGGCTGTTTCTCGGGACCCGAGCCGCGCACAACGGCGGTACGATCTCGGTTGTTGTCGACGAAGGCGCGGCGCAGACGTTTGACCTTTTCTGGGCGGGTGAGGATTTTCTTGTGCGCCTCGATCTCGGAACATTCGGCTCGGGAAACCACGCGGTTCAAGCAACGCTGACCTCACCCACCGCGAGCGAGCGGCACTTCTATTTCGATTTTGTCGAGCAAGTGATCGAGTCTTCTACGGTTGAGGCGCTACCCGCGCGGCCGGACGAGACGCTGGCCACCGACTGGGATACCGATCACTCACTCGTTTTGCCGCCGGAGCGCGTTGCGTGGAACCTGAACATGCTTGGTTTCAAGGGCCGCGCTAACCATTATGTGGGCGCGATCGTTTTCTACGAGATGTTCAACCCAGGGAACGTCTACGCCGAAGGGACGGTTACCTTTTCGGGGACGACAGTGCTCAGCGCAGTCGTCACGGTAAGCGTCAGCGGCACTAATTTTTTGAGGGTCCTATTCACTACCGATACGCCCGAGACCGTCGCCAAGTCTTTTGAGCTGTTGATCAACAACGGCAGCACCCGTATCTGGGCGGAGTCGTCGGGAAACGTGCTGACGATCCATTCCCGTGAGCTTGGAAACGAGGGGAACTCGATAACCCTCGCAGCCGGATCGACTACAGAAGACTTTGACGCTGCCGCCAGCGGCTCTACGCTTGCGGGAGGGCAGAACGGCGCGCTCAACATCCGAAATCCTCCCGAGCCTTGGTTTGTCGATATGGACGCGGAGCCGCGCATCCACCGCGCCGCCCGCGATTGGCACCGCGCTTACTTCGCGGCGCTGGATGACTATGATATTGCCTCGACGGCCGCCTTCAGCACGGAGCTCTCGCATGGCGACCCTTCGGTTTCGGTGGGCATGGCCCAACGCTACCCGGATGGCTCGCCTGTGATCGTCAACACGCCCGGAGTTCAAACGAACTTCTCTCCCACGAGCATCGACTACTGGAAGCATGTCTATCTGGACATGGCGACCCTACAGGACGAAGCTGGTGTGCCGGTCTATCTGCAGTTCGGCGAAGTGCAGTGGTGGTATTTCCCGAAGCCAGTCGGCGAGTTCGACCCGCCCGTTGGGATGACGTTCTATGACGACTTTTCGACGACGGAGTTTCAAAGCCGCTACAGCCATGCCATGCATGTTTTCTTGAGCAATGACGACTCGCCGGATTCCTATCCCGATGAGGCGGAGTTCCTGCCGGATCTGATCGGCGAGTATTGCGAGGCGATTCGGGACTTTGTGCTCGATACATATCCCGATGCCAAGTTTGAAGTGCTCTATCCCCACGACGTCAACGATCACGCTTTGACGCGGGTCGTCAATTTTCCCGAAGGCGACTGGACCCCGTCGAACCTCGAGGTGCTCAAGACCGAAAACTTTGGTCACACGGCCGGACGGAACCTCGACAAGGCCGTGGAGTCCATTCTGTTGCCGCTCGGGAAGGGATTTACGCGGAATCGAGCCGCCCACCTGATTGGCGTGTTCACTCCGGATGAGCCATGGAACTGGGAACGGCGTCTGGCCCGCGCGCACCATATCGAATCCGTCGTCCTATGGGCGTTCGATCAGTTCTCCATGGTCGGTTACCGAATGCCGTTGCGGGAGGGCCTGCGGCGGTCGCGATTTGTGCGATAAGAGCCGCGCCTTTTCAGCGAATACAAAAGCTGGACGCGGGCCGGATAAGATCTGAGTGTTGAGAACCACGTTGCTAGCGTTGCTGTTGACGCTGGCAGCGGCGCCTCGCCTTGCTGGACTTCCTGTCAAAGTCACCTCGGTCAACCACCGCAAGGGGCAAGTCACTTTACTGCTGCCGATCCATCACGCGCGCATCGAGGCCGTTCTTGTTGCCGAGGAGCCCGAGATCCGGCTCCGCGTCGATGAGTTTTATGATGCGGAATTCGAGGCGGGCGAGGTCGATACTGTCAAACGCAATGTTTTGAGAGTTACGGTCCCTGGAGAGAAGCCGGTCCGGTTCCGCTTGCGGAAAATCACGTTTCTATCGAAATAGCGGCCGGACTAACGGGCGTTCCCGTGGGAGCGGTTTGCCAAGGGCTCGCCAACGGGCTCAGACCGCTCCGTTTATTCGGAAGCAGTCTGCGGCCACTCGCCGCAAACGAGCGATTCCAATTGGTCGCAAAGCAGGCTCGATGCCCGCTGCATTTCAGGGCTGCGCTCGGCCGGCCTGCGTTGCACCGCGCGGTTTCGCCGCAGCACGTGATCGATTTGGGTCGTCAATAAGATTTCCGCGCTGGCAGTGGATTTTGACATCGGCTTTATCCCTTGGTTCCACACTAAGGCCGTTGGCGCGCAGCTATCAATAGTACGTTGCGATCATTCGTGTTGGATCGCCGGTAAGGGGACAAGGTGGATCGCTAGTAAGGGGATACGACCGGGGAAAGACCCTAGAAGGCGGTAGCCCGGCCGACGCGGGCGGGCGAATACATAGCGCTTGGAAGCCACGCCTGGCGATGCGCACTCGCGGTATACGAAGTTTTAATTAGCCCCGTCGTTATGCGCGGGGCTGCATCTCGTCCCACAGCGACCGGTAGTACTTCAAGAACCGTTCGGGTTCCGGGCTCTCTTGTACTTCGGCCAGCGTGTAGCGGTTGTACCCGGACTGCTGCAGTAGCGCGAAAAGCTCCTTGCTCGGGTATTCGTAAAGATCTCTCAGGTGCACGTTCTTGATGTGGCCTTTGAGCATGTCAAAAGTTGCGCGGAGCGACCCATTGCGAACTTCGCCGTCGTTACAGTTCCAACACACGCCGACATTGGGGTGCCCGCAGGCGTCCATGATGGCGCGCATGCGTGCCGGGTCCTGGGTTTCGCGGCCGTGAACTTCAACCCAGATCTCCACTCCGTAGCGCTGCCCGATGTCACCGCATTCTCGTAACGACTCGCCAATGCGCTGAATCGTGACGCGCTCGGGGACGCCGGCAGGCAATCCGTTCGGACGCACCTTTATCCCCCAACAGCCCAAGTCGTGGGCCAATTCGACAAAACGTTGTGTCTCTTCTATGTTTTGGCGGCGCACCGCGGCGTCGGGAGACTGGTACTCGCAGGTCGTGCCCAGGCTGAGCAGCCGCACGCGGCTGCGGGCAAACCGGGCGCGCACTTTTTCACGCTCCGCCGCTGAAAGCGAGGGTTCGACGCCGTGCTTGTGGGTCGTACGCAGCTCGACCGCTTCGAAGCGGGCGGCTTCGAGTTTCTCGATTAGGGTCTCGATATCCCAATCTTTGGCAACGTTATAAGTGACCAGCCCCAACAGCATGAGTAAATCTCCGGCCCGTATTCTAACACCAGCTACTTAGTCCGGGGGCGGCATCCCACTTGACTTCCGGGCGCTCCGGGGCGAGGTACTGGGAGCATGGTTTCATTGACTCGGTCCCACGATTCTGCTAACTTCGATAGCATACGGCTCGTCACGATCGCCTCCCCGTCGGAATCTGAATGACCCGATCGGCCGTCCCCCGAATTTTCAAATTTTTTGCTGGAGGATCCAGGATTGGCACGCACCGATAAGCACCTTTTTACCTCGGAGTCGGTCACCGAGGGGCACCCCGACAAGCTTGCGGATACGATCTCTGACGCGGTTCTCGACGCCGTTCTCGCGGAGGACCCCACAGGCCGCGTGGCCTGCGAAACGCTCGTGACCACGGGCTTGTGCATGATCGCGGGCGAGATCACCACAACGACGCAAGTGAACTTCACCAAGGTCGCCCGCGAGGCGATTCGCGAAGTCGGCTATACGAATACCGACTGTGGATTCGACTACGCTGGCTGCGCCGTCATCAACGCCGTCGGCACGCAGTCTCCCGACATCGCCATGGGCGTGGACCCGGGCGGCGCCGGCGACCAGGGATTAATGTTCGGTTTCGCCTGCGATGAAACCAAAGAGCTGATGCCGATGCCCATCATGCTGGCGCACAAGCTTGTGCTCAGGCTTACCGAGGCGCGGCGTGCGAATGATCTGAAGTTTCTGCGGCCCGATGGAAAATCGCAGGTGACGATCGAATACGAGAACGGCCAACCGGTACGCATCGACGCCGTCGTTGTTTCGACGCAGCATTCCGACGACGTCAGTCAGGCAGAACTGCAGCGCGCCGTCAGGGAGGCCATCATCGATCCGGTCATTCCGAAGCAGATGGTCGATGCGGGCACGAAGTTCCACATCAACCCAACGGGGCGGTTTGTCGTCGGCGGCCCGCACGGCGATACCGGCCTCACGGGACGCAAGATTATTGTCGATACGTATGGAGGCATGGGACGTCACGGCGGCGGCGCATTCTCGGGCAAAGATCCGACGAAGGTCGACCGCTCGGCGTGCTACATGGCGCGCCACATGGCGAAAAACATCGTGGCTTCGGGCTTGGCTTCGCGTTGCGAAGTGCAACTCGCCTATGCCATCGGCGTCGCTGACCCCGTTTCCGTGATGGTTGACACCTTCGGCACGGGCCAAATCGACGATGTGCGGTTGTCGGAGATCGCGCGCGAGGTTTTCCCTCTTACGCCGAAGGGCATCATCGACTACCTGCAACTGCGGCGTCCGATCTTCAAGAAGACGGCCTCCTACGGTCACTTCGGGCGCAGCGAAAACGAATTCACCTGGGAAAAAACCAACCAAGCCGAGGCCCTGCAGTCGGCCGCCGGCGTTTCGGCAGCCAAGGCCTGATCGCCTGGCGACTCCAAAATTTTGATCACGAAGAGGTTCATATGGCCACACACATCAGTCTGCCCGGCGACGTCAAAGATCTAGCGCTGGCCGAGGGCGGCAAGAGACGAATCGAATGGGCGTTCCAGTGGATGCCGGTGCTGCAATCGATCCGCAAGGAATTCATCAAGAAACAGCCCTTTAAAGGCGTGCGCATCTCGGCGTGCCTGCATGTAAC